>JAOIZZ010000001.1 GCA_028227395.1 Woeseiaceae bacterium
ATGGCTTTATAAGATAATCATCAGCACCTATTTCGAGACCTAATATCCTATCAATTTCCTCTCCTTTGGCAGTTAACATTAAAACTAATATATTTTGATACTTGGGATTTTTCTTTATATGCCTGCATACATCCAGTCCTGAAATATCAGGTAACATTATATCGAGGAGGACCAAATCTGGTGTATCGCTCATTTCAATTCTTTTGACTGCCTCGTTTCCCAATGAAGTTATAGTTACGCGATAGCCCTCATTCTTAAAATTATATTCAAGAGTAGAGAGAAGATCAGCTTCATCTTCAACAATTAGAATATGTGATTTCATGGATTAGTTTGAGCTTGCATGGAAGTTATTTTTAATCTCGAGGTAATCAATATACGATATCTTAACTGTTTAATTTTATGGCATAAACCAATATTTTATGTAAGCATACAAAAATATTATCGTGAAAAAAATATTGAAATTGAATTAAAAGTAATTTGTGATGCTAGAAGAACTGACTCAAAAAATACAGGAAGCCATAAGTAAAAAAGCGGCATTTGGCTTTAATGTTCGTTTTGATCTGGATGATGATGAGAGTATTTATGTTCAAGCTACATCTGAACCAGTAAAAGTCTCATCTGCCAAAGATCCTGCTGATACTGTTTTCAAGGTAAGTAAGAGTAATTTAGAAGCAATGCTTGATGGTAAATTATCTCCTATGAGTGCTTACATCACTGGCAAGATGAAGATTGAAGGCGATATGACTAAAGCGATGCAATTAAGTTCCTTATTTGGTTAAACTGACCTCAAGTACCAATTATAATCTATGTCACTAATATTGTGATTGAATTCCATTTCTTCAAAACGCCTATTAGCTACAAACGATTTGCAAAATTCTTCACCAAGATAATTTGGTAATACTTTATTACTCTCAAATTGATCGATTGCTTTGTTCCAACGATTGGGAATTTCTTGATTTAACGATATAACTTCGCCTTCTTCGATCATTTTACCGGGATTACATTTATTTGTTATCCCGTAATGAACTCCACTGAGGATTGCTGCAGTGACCAAGTATGGATTTGCATCTGCACCGGATACACGATGTTCGAACCTTAGGTTTTTTGCATCAGAAACAGGAATCCGTAGCGATACATTGCGATGATTGGCACCCCAATTTGGCTCTACAGGCGCAAACATTTCCGGTCTTAATCGTCGGTATGAGTTGGCGTTAGGAGCAAAAATAGCTGTTGCAGCGCTCATTGTTTCCTTAAGACCGCCAATGGCGTATCTTAGTTTTTCTGAATAGGGTGGTTGTGATAGCTTATCGTTGTTTTGTGAAAAATAATTATTACCATCCTGATCAACAAGGCTCATATGAACATGCAAGCCAGAACCGGATTCTTCAGCAAATGGTTTAGCCATAAAACAAGCGACAAGACCGTGTTGGCGAGCAATGGCTTTGATTGCTCTTTTTAATAGCATGGCATGGTCACAAGCTAGTAAAGGATCATCAATGTGATGAAGATTAATTTCAAATTGAGCAGGTGCATATTCCGAAATAGCAGTACCTGCTGGGATATTTTGCTCTTCACAGACAGCATAAAGATCATTTAAAAAGCTTTCGATATCCCAAAGATCGTCAGGATGATAGCATTGAGGCCCAGGTTGAGGCCTTCCCACTCCAGGGATTAAAGAAGTTTTTGGGGTAGGTCGATCGGTATTGGCATCCAAAAGATAAAACTCAAGCTCTGCTGCCATTACTACTTTTGGAACTATCTCTTTAATTTTAGATAAAGCTCTCTTTAGAACACCTCTAGGTTCTGCGAAGAAAGGCATATCACTTAGGTTATCATAAGAAAAAAGTGCTTGTGCAGATGGTTTCTTTGCCCATGGAATAGGTACCAAGCTTCCAGCAATTATATGTGCACCAGTATCGGGATCACCATCATCAGCAGACCATTTTATACCTGGAATTGTTTGTCCTAGAGTATCTAATAATACAGCGCTTCCGGGAATAGAGAAGCCATCCCTAAAAATACTTTCAAACTCATTAGAGCGAATACGTTTTCCACGAATCACTCCATTTATATCGCCAATTATGATTTCCATTTCCTGTGTATCAGGAAATTTTTTCATATAATTATGCAATTCATTTAGTTTAGATTCTTGAGAAATTTTACTCATAAGGCGCTCATATAATATTATTTAACTGATTTATTGTATCAGAATATATGATTGGATCGGATCACTTATATGTGTATGATCATAATATGAAATTTATAATCATATTATGAGTAAAAAATGAGAAAAAAAACTGCTCCGAAAGGTGCGCAAGCTGCTCTTCGTGCAATTCGCCTACTCAAATTATTTACTATTGAGAAACCTGAGCTATCTTTAACGCAGGTCAGTGTGTCTGCCGACCTGAACAAAACCACCGCCCATCGGTTGTTACGGGCGCTTGAAAGTGAGAGTTTGATTCAGAGAAATTCAATTACTGGTCGCTATAGCCTTGGGGCAGGGCTCATGGCTCTTGGTGTGCAAGCATTATCGAGTAGTGACTTGAGGAGAAGAGCGCGCCCTATTTTAAAATTACTAGCCAGAGATACCGGCGAAACAGCACAACTAGAAGTTCCCGTTCAAGATGGTATGTTGATTCTAGATGAAGTCACGGGCCGACATGTAGTCACTGCAACAGGAAATATTGGCACTCATTGGCCGATACATGCAACTTCCAGTGGTAAAGCTTATATGGCTTTTGATAACAATACATATAATCAGTTACCAGACAAACTATTAAGCCTCACAAAAAATACGATCTCAAGTAAGGCTTTGATGAAAGTGGAAATTGAACGAATAGTAAAACGAGGTTTTTCCGAAAGTGTTGATGAGCTAGAGGCGGGTTATAGTTGTGTCGGTATTGCTGTATTTGATGCACTTGGTAACATCCAAGGAGCTTTATCAATTGGCGGACCATCTCATCGCATGACAATGGAACGAAGAATGGAGATAGGGACAGCATTGAAAAAAGCTTCAAATCGCCTCAGCCCAGAGTATTAATTTATTTACTTGGCATGTTAATATCAAAATAGATAAGATAATTCGACTCTAGCGAATCTAAAATAATGGGGATTAACATTAAGAGATACATACTTCTGCTGATTGCTATAATGGCCTCGACCTCTTCTCATGCAATGGACGTTAAGTTATCTCAAGTTGCCTTAACGCATGTCGATACGGAAATTAATATATCCAATACCGACGCCTTTCAGTTAATTAATGTATATATCGATACTCAAAAAATAAGTGGTACAACAGATGAGTTTGGTGGTTTAGATCTGAAATTAAAATTTGATCATACTGGAAGAAAAAATCTTCGTATTGTTGGGTCTGATTTAGATTCAAAAGATTATTACTTACGAGTTATTCCAGGTTGGGTTTCTATCGCGCCGCCATTACTGGCAATTTTTATTGCATTAATACTTCGCAATGTCATCCCTGCTTTGATTGCGGGAATCTGGCTAGGTGCCACGGCCCTTATATCTTTCACGCCAATGGGAATCTTTCAGGGGCTCTTAGATGGATTTCAAGTATATGTGGTAAAAGCCCTTTCCAATGAAGACCATGCGGCGATCATATTATTTTCGATGATGATAGGTGGAATGGTTGGGATAATCACGAGAAATGGCGGCATGAATAGCATTGTGATGCTTTTGGTTAGTAGAGCTAAGACAGCAATTGGTGGTCAAGTATCAGTATGGTTGATGGGGTTAATGATATTTTTTGATGATTACAGTAATACATTGGTTGTTGGGAATACAGCCAGACCACTTACGGATCACCTCAAAATATCTAGAGAAAAATTAGCTTATATAGTTGATTCAACTGCTGCACCTGTAGTTTGTATTGCTTTAATTACAACTTGGATTGGCTATGAGGTAGGTTTAATTGATCAAGCACTCAAAGGTATTCCTGAGCTAACAGAGCCTGCTTATACGGTTTTCTTGCATTCTATACCTTATAGTTTTTACCCTATCTTGGCTATTATCTTTGTGTTTACTGTAGCCAGAACCGGTAAAGATATGGGTCCAATGTATCATGCTGAAGTAAGAGCAAGGAAAGGCCAAGTTTCGCCTGTGAATACCATGGATATGCCAGCCATACAGGGAGATAATCTAGAGGCAAAAGCGGGCGTAAAAATGCGTGCAATGAATGCATTTATTCCTATAATAGTATTAATCTTCTCATTATTGGTGGGTCTTTATGCCACCGGTGAAGGGGATACAATGACAGATATAATTGGTTCTGCAAATTCTTATACTGCGATGCTTTGGGCTTCATTATTGGGAGCCATGACGGCAGCTATAATGACTATATCCCAGAAGATATTAACCACTCATGAGACCGTTGATGCGTGGTTTGGTGGCGTGAGAGCCATGCTATTTGCCATGATTGTCCTGATTTTAGCTTGGGCACTTTCAGATATAAGTATGGCGCTTAATACCGCCGATTATCTGGTCTCAATTTTGGCTGATTCCTTGCCTGCTGAGATGGTTCCGGTCACAGTATTCATTCTTTCGGCCATTACTGCATTTACAACGGGAACGAGTTGGGGGACATTGGGAATCTTGATGCCATTGGTAGTCCCATTGTGTTGGGCGGTAATGCAAGTCAATGGTGTTGCTGATGCTGAACATATGCATATATTGTATTCAGCTATTGCCTGTAATCTAGCGGGTGCTGTTTGGGGAGATCACTGTTCACCAATATCTGATACTACAGTTTTATCCTCAATGGCTAGTGGCTGTGATCATATTGAGCATGTTCGAACTCAAATGCCATACGCTTTATTGGTAGGCATGGTAGCGATATCGATTGGTACTATACCGGGCGCTTATGGCCTGCCACCCATTATTTCAATTATTGTTGGTGCAATTATTTTAATTGCGGTTTTAGGGTACTTTGGCCGCAGAGCTGATCAGTAAAGTAAGCTCAAAATTTTCATGATGTGATATTTCACTGAAGATTCTATTTTCTTAAGGTAGAATTAAAAAAATAAAATTTATAATCTATAGGAGAGTAATGATGTTTCGATTAATTTTGGTTGTTCTTGGGTTTTTAATAAGTACGGTCACGTTTGCACAAAATAATAATGCAATCGAAGATAAGGTAAATGCAGCCCTTTCATCAGAAATAAGAACTACAGCAGAAAAAGCAAGAGATCGTAATAGAAAACCACTTGAAACATTGAATTTCTTTCAGCTTAAAGATGATATGCGAGTGCTCGAACTGGTTCCTGGTGGTGGTTGGTACACTAAATTATTAGCTCCAGTTCTAAAAGAAAATGGTGAGTATTATGTAGCTGTCTGGGCGGACAACCTCAAAAAAGGATTGTTATCTCAAAAAGGTTTTGAGCATGTGAAAACGGTTGATGGAATCAATCCTTCTAGAAGTGGAGTCGGTCGCTTAAACACAATTGAGCCTTTTTCTCTGGGATTAATAAATTTAGATTTGGTTGTTACTTTCAGAAATATGCATAATTTCGATGTACCAGGACGAAACGCGATTAATCAGGCAACTTACGATGCTTTGAAATCTGGTGGATTATATGGAGTTATTGATCATACAAGACGACATATGCAACCAATGACAAATGAAGTATGGCGTAGAGCAGATCCTATGCAGATAACAAAAGAATTACTGGATATTGGGTTTGAACTTGCAGCTTATAGTGATCTTCATTATAGACCTGATGACGAATTACGTTATGAAGTAGGAAGAAAGTCAGTGACTGGAAATACTGATCGATTCACTATGCTATTTAGAAAACCTTAAAAAATCATTTATAAAAAAACGAGGCCTTAGTGGCTTGTAAAAGTAAAACTAAGACAACGCATGAGCGAAAAACCAGTTATTGCAGTTCCTGCTGATAGGAGACTCATCGGTATTCATCCATTTCATATGGTGGGTGAAAAATATATAACTGCCCTCAAAGATGCCGCTGAAGGTTTGCCATGGATGATACCGGCCACTGGCAATGACAGTATGCTTGATGATGTTTTTAGTAAAATTGATGGTCTATTTTTAACTGGGAGTATCTCAGATATTGAGCCGCATCATTATCAAGGAAAATCAAGTCGTCCAGGAACGTTGCACGATCCTGGACGAGATGCCACCGTATTTCCACTCGCACGCAAAGCATTAGATGCTGGTATGCCTATTTTTGCAGTTTGTCGAGGTTTTCAAGAATTAAATGTTTTGCTGGGAGGTACTTTACATCAACAGATACATGAGGTTGAGGGATATATAGACCACCGTGAAAATAAAAATGATCCCATTGAGAAACAGTATGGACCTGCACATACTGTTTCTTTGATAAAAGATAGTATGTTAAGCAGTTTCACAGATCAGGAAACAGTGAGTGTTAATTCACTGCATGGTCAGGGAGTTGATCGAATTGCTTCGGGAGTAAATATAGAGGCCATAGCGGAAGATGGAGTAATTGAGGCCTTTAAAGTTTGTGATACAGATGGGTTTGCTTATGCGGTTCAGTGGCATCCAGAATGGAAGGTTTTGGAGAACCCTTTATCGCTTTCAATATTCAGAGCATTTGGTGATGCGTGTCGAGAATATGCACAAAAAAAATGATCAATAATTTTAATTAACGTGCTTTAGCACATTGGGTTAATAGTGAGTAAAAAAGATATTTTTAATAATTGGTTTAAGCAGCATGATATAGAAGATGTCGAGGTCTTATTGCCAGATATGGCGGGAGCAGCGCGCGGTAAAATAATTCCTGCATCAAGTTTTGGTGAAGGTGAGATGAAGATGCCAGAAGCTATATTTGGCCAAACTGTTTCTGGTAACTATTACGAGACTGACGACAACGTTGAAGATCGGGATATGTTGCTTGTTCCTGATCCAGATACCCTCTGTTCCGTTCCTTGGATGGAGCTTCCAACAGCATCGGTTATATTTGATGGTTTTACGAAAGATGGAGAAGAAATTTTAACCTCCCCAAGAAGAGTGCTTCAGAATGTATTGTCACTATATAGTCAACAAGACTGGAATCCAGTGGTTGCTCCAGAAGCAGAATTCTATTTACTGAATCCATCTACGGACATAAATGTTGAAATAGAACCGCCAGAAGGACGGCTAGGGAGAACGGATACCTCTAAGCAACCTTATAGTTTGGATGCAATGAATAATTTTGATCCATTTATTAATCAAGTTTATGAATATAGTGAGCTACAAGGAATTAATATTGATAATCTCTCGCAAGAAATGGGTCCAGCCCAGCTGGAGATCAATTTTGTCCACGGCGATGCTTTATCACTAGCTGATCAAGTTTTTCGATTTAAACGAACTGTTCGTGAAGTAGCAATTATGCATGGAATGCATGCAACTTTTATGGCCAGACCAATAACTGGAGAAGCTGGTAGCGCTTTGCATATTCACCAAAGTATCCTTGACAAAAGTGGGGAAAATATATTTTCGAATAAAAATGGAACACAGACAGATTTATTTCTGAATTATATTGGTGGTTTGCAGAAATATATGCCTGAAGCACTACTTTTATTCGCCCCTTATGCTAATTCATATCGACGTTTCTTAAGCTATTGGTCGTCACCAGTCAATTTAGAATGGGCTGTAGATAATAGAAGTGTGGGTTTAAGGGTACCTGATTGCGAACCCCAGAATCGTCGGGTAGAAAATCGTTTAGCTGGGTCAGACGTAAATCCTTATCTAGTATTGGCGGCAACTCTGTCTTGTGGTTATCTGGGTATGATTGAAAAAATTAAACCACGAGACTCAATCGAGGGAAGTGCATATGATCTTCCTTTTGACTTGCATCGAAATATGTATGCTTCCATAGATGCATTTTCAGCGAGTAAAGCTATGCGCAAGATGCTAGGCGATTCGTTTGTCGATATGTATTCTGGCATCAAGCAAAAAGAACATGAACAATTTCAAGAAATCATTACTCCTTGGGAGAGAGAAGTATTGATGTTGAACGTTTAAGCATAATATGAAATTTTATATCATATTATGAGGTAAGAAAGACAATTGCGATTAAAATTGTCTAATATTAGATTATATAATTATCGTAAAGTAAAAATTCATTAAGGAGTGAGATATGTCTCTCTTAGAGCAACGCACAAAGGCGGACTGGCAAGCATTGGATAGTGATCATTATATTCATCCGTTTACGGATCATAAGGATCTAGGCGAAAAAAAGAGTCGTATTATTGCAAGAGCAAAAGGCGTATATATTTATGACGCAGACGACAATGAAATTTTAGATGCAATGTCTGGTCTTTGGTGTGTAAATGCCGGTTATGGCAGAACTGAATTGGCTGATGCTGCCTCGGATCAACTCAAAGAATTACCTTATTACAACAGTTTCTTTCAATGCGCTAATCCTCCATCTATAGAACTAGCACAGATGCTCAAAAACATCACTCAAGCACATTTAAATCGTGTTTTTTATACTGGCTCAGGATCCGAATCAATCGATACCATGATTAGAATAGTAAGGCGGTATTGGGAGGTTATGGGACAACCGAAGCGGACCACGATCATAGCAAGAAAAAATGCTTATCATGGCTCTACAATTGCAGGTGTGAGCCTTGGTGGAATGAGTCCAATGCATTCTCAAGGCGGACCTTTGTTACCTGGTATTGAGCATATTGAACAGCCTTATTGGTTTGAATCAGATCGCAGTCTTTCCCAGGCGGATTTCGGATTGAAAATGGCCGGTTTACTGGAGGAGAGAATCCTTGAGCTTGGAGCTGAAAATGTGGCAGCATTTGTTGGCGAACCTATCCAAGGTGCTGGTGGTGTAATCATTCCGCCTGATAACTATTGGCCAGAAATAGAACGCATTTGTAAACACTATGGAGTGCTGTTAGTTAATGATGAGGTTATTTGTGGTTTTGGGCGATTAGGAGAATGGTTCGGCTCAGATCATTTTAAAGTAAAGCCGGATTTAATAACTTTTGCCAAGGGTGTAACTTCAGGTTATCTCCCTTTGGGTGGTGTAATGGTTGGTGATAAAGTGGCTGATATCCTTATAGAAAAAGGTGGTGAGTTTAATCATGGGTTTACTTATTCAGGACACCCTGCATCGTGCGCGGTTGCGATTAAAAATATACAAATATTGCAAAATGAAAAACTGGTTGAACGCGTTAAAAATGATATCGGTCCCTATATGCAGAAAAAATGGCATGCTCTAGCAGAGCATCCTATTGTGGGTGAAACTAGAATGGTCGGTCTAATGGGTGCAATGGAATTAGTCTCTAGCAAGACATCATGCGAAAGATTTGATGATAAGAGTACGGCAGGGACTGTTTATAGAGATTTTGCTGTTAATAATGGCCTGGTGATGAGAGCGGTTGGCGATACAATTGTAACTTCACCGCCCTTAATTATCAGTCATGATGAAGTGGATGAATTGATCGAGAAGACTTGGAAATGCCTTGATCATACTCATAAAGTAATGGCTTCTTAATTCAAAAATAAAGAAAATAATATGAATAAAAAGAATGGTAAAAATATGGATCGACCCGAATTATATGGCCTAAAGCTTGAACCAACCTATTCAGGTTCTACGACTTTTTATCGGCGCGAAGCATCACAAGATCTAAATGGTGTTGATTTGGCTGTCACTGGAATACCTCTTGATACAGCTGTAACTAATCGACCAGGAACAAGATTTGGACCACGTGCGGTGAGGTCAGCTTCTACAATTTTAGCTTGGGAAAGACCATATGGCTTAGATTTTAATCCCGTCGATCGAATTGCAATGGTGGATTATGGTGACTGCTATTTTGATTTTGGTGCACCTGAATCGGTCCCAAATTCAATTGAAGCTCATATTTCTTCGATAATCAACCAGGGATCGGCTGTGTTTAGTATTGGTGGTGATCACTTTGTTAGTTATCCAATACTAAAAGCGCATGCAAAAAAATATAAAGAGCCAATATCATTGATTCAATTTGATGCTCATACTGATACCTGGGAAGCAGGTGAGGGAGATGATGAGCCAGCAGATGAAAATAGAATTGATCATGGCACCATGTTTTATCAGGCCACAAAAGATGGAATACTTGACCCAAAAAGCTCAGTTCAGATTGGAATTAGGACTGAAAATCCAGATACCATGGGCTTTAATATTCTAGATGCACCTTGGGTGCATAATAATGGGATTGAAGCGGTTATCAAAAAAACACTTGAGATAGTCGGTGATAAACCTGTTTACATGACTTTTGATATTGACTGTCTTGACCCAAGTTATGCTCCAGGTACTGGAACTCCTGTTTGTGGTGGACTAAGTACCCATCAAGCAATGAGTATTATTCGGGGCCTTTCTGGAATCAATTTAATCGGGATGGATTTAGTTGAAGTTTCACCAGCGTATGATGTTGGAGAAATTACGGCATTAGCGGGAGCTCATGTTGCCATGGAAATGATTGCAGTTTTTGCAAGTAAATCAGAATTTAAATAGTGGATTTTTAAAATGATAGAAACATCAGAGCATACCGCTTCTTATTACGCCGCTTCCAGCAATTGGCAAACTGATTACCCTAAACTTCAAGGAGAAATTAGCGTTGATGTAGCTGTGGTGGGCGGAGGTTTCACTGGAATCTCTACCGCGCTTAGATTGATCGAGAATGGTTACAAAGTGGCTATTGTCGAAGCTAATAGGATCAGTTGGGGCGCCTCTGGAAGGAATGGTGGGCAACTCATTGATGGGTTTGTAATGGATTTAGATAAATTTGAAAAAAAAGTGGGTAAAGCAGGTGCTGACATCGCTTATCAGATGGGTATTGAATCTCGCGATGTCGTATTAGAAAGAATAGAGAAATATTCAATTGATTGTGATTTGCGTTTTGGATTCCTAGATGTGGCAATGAATCAAGGTGATATTGATGAATTTCATGAGTGGATCGAAGATAAAGATAAAAAAAACTACCCTCATAAAATGGAATTTATAGCTAAAGAAAAATTACAAGAGCATATTGGTTCAGAGCGATATATTGCTGGTGTTGTTAACTACGGCAATGGTCATCTACATCCTTTAAATCTATGCATCGGTGAAGCACGCGCTATAACAGAACAAGGCGGTTTAATTTTCGAACAATCCAAAGTAATTAAAGTTAAGCATGGCGCAAAACCACAAGTTATTACCAAAGAAGGAGTTATTAATGCAAAAAAAGTAGTGCTCGCTGGCAATGCTTATTTAGGTAAAACCGAACCAAAACTTGCTGGCGCTGTTATACCTGCAGGAAGTTATATCATTGCAACTGAGCCACTGTCTGAAGATCTTGCCAATGAGTTATTACCCTCTAATATGGCGGTATGTGACCAGCGAGTGGGTTTAGATTATTTTAGATTATCGGCGGATAGAAGAATGTTGTTTGGCGGCTTATGTAATTATTCTGGAAGACACCCTAAGAGTATAACTGGAGTACTTAAACCTAAAATGGAACGTGCCTTTCCCCAGCTAAAGAAGGCAAAAATTGATTATGAATGGGGTGGTTATATAGGGATTAGTATGAATCGAATCCCACAGATGGGACGAATTGAAAATAACACTTACTATATACAAGGTTATTCTGGGCATGGTGTAGCGCCAACACATATTGCGGGCAATGTTATTGCTGACGCGATTATGGGCGACACGGAGAGATTTGATGTATTTGATAAGGTATGGCATTTAAAGTTACCGGGAGGCTTGTGGTTTGCTAATCCTGCTTTAGCTCTTGGTATGATGTATCATCGAATTCGAGAGCTACTAGCCTAGTAGTATTGAATCTAAATGAAGAGAAAACTCAATATAAGCCGGCGTGATTTTGTAAATGGGTTTGCTCTCAGCCTTGCAGCAGGCACAACTTTATCGCCATTTGAGTTGCTTGCTAATAATAATTTAGCTTTATCGGGTGCTTATTACCCCCCCGCAATGACTGGAATGAGAGGAAGCCATCAAGGATCTTTTGAGGTGGCTCACGCATTAGCATGGGCCGGCGCGAAGTTTGACGAACCTAAGCACCAAACTGATACCGATTATGATTTAATTGTGGTTGGTGGTGGTCTTTCTGGCTTATCTGCCGCTTACTTTTATCGCCAGCGTTATGGTAATGATGCAAAAATTCTTGTTATAGACAACCATGATGATTTTGGTGGTCATGCCAAAAGAAACGAATTTACGGTCGATGGTAAAAAACTAATCGGTTATGGTGGCAGTCAATCTATCGATACACCCAATTCATATTCGACTCCCGCTAAAAAATTATTGAAAGATATCGGCGTTATGACTGAACGTTTCTATGATTATTATGATCAAGGGTATTTTGAAACTCGAAATTTAAAACGAGGTCTTTATTTTAGTAATGAGTTGTATGGTAAAGACGTAGTTTGTGAGAATTTACTGAGAACTGATATAAATAAAGATGATAATGATTTGATTAATATTTTTAATGCATTTCCACTTGCTGAAGAATCTAAAAAAGCACTAATTAATTTGTTAGAATCAAAGAAGAATTATCTTCAGGATGAACCCTCATTAACAAAAAGAATCGCATTGATGCGAGCAACCAGTTATAGCGATTTCTTGAGAAAATTTACGAAAGTTCCAGAAGAAGTAGTGCTTTTATACAGAGATAGTCATCGTGGATTATGGGGTGTAGGTTGGGATGCACTTTCAACTCTTGAAGCTTATAAAGCGAATATGCCTGGAACTCGATATCTAGATTTAGAGGTGGATTCTGTTAATCCCCATAATATGTATGAGCGAGAGGAGCCTTATATCTTTCATTTCCCAGATGGCAATGCTGGCGTTGCCAGAGCATTAGTCAATAAGCTCGTTCCAGGCTCAATAAACGCTGAGACTATGGAAGCTCAAGTTAAAGCAAAAGTTGATTATGATGCTTTGGATTTAAAGTCTTCAAAAGTGCGTATTCGACTTAATTCTTCTGTGGTTAAAGTGGAGCACACACCTAACCAGGAATCTGTTAATGTAACTTATATTAATGACGGCATGTCATACAGAGTTAAGGGTAGACATGTTGTAATGGCTTGTTATAACAATATGTTGCCTCATTTATGCCCAGAACTTCCATTAGCTCAAAAAGAAGCGCTTGATTACGCAACGAAAATTCCATTGGTCTATATCAGTATCGCGGTAAGGAATTGGCGGGCACTTCATAACCTTGGTTTTCAAAGTATTACTATTCCACAACCTAAACTGATGCATTCTTTTGGTTTGGACTTCCCAGTAAGTATGGGAGGCTATGATTTTACGCAAAACCCAAATCAACCAACGATTCTGCATGGTACTTATGTCCCCACTGATCCAGATAAGGGTTTGAGTTCAAAACAACAAGCGATCAATGGTAGAAGACAGCTGTATGAAATTAGTTTTGATCAATTTGAGCGCGATATTATTGAGCAAATGCAAGGCTCACTTAAGGGTGGGGGTTTTGATGCCAAGAGAGATATTGCAGGCATAACGGTAAATCGATGGCCACATGGTTATGCATGGGAGTACAATGATTTTTCTGATCCTGCTGAATATAATCCTTATAATGGACCGCATATTAAAGGAAGAGCGAGGATTGGGCGTATCTCCATAGCAAATTCAGATGCTTCGGCTTATGCTTATGTCGATGGCGCTATTGATGCGGCAGATCGAGCTGTGAATGAACAATTAAAGATATAAATGAAAAATTCTTATAATTAAAGGAAAAACAATGAATAAAATAATAATCTTTTTAGTAAGCATGACTATTTTTGTTGGATTGGTTAATGCGGATCACCACGATGAAGTTATAAAACCATCTCAGATGACTAAAGTTGATATTGCTGGTGCTATTTACGAACGTCCTGATATGACTGAATCAACCAGAAATGGTAATACCACTCTAGATGTTACCGATATGTTAAGTAGCGATGGCAAATTTGAGACCGGAATGTATCGCTCCGGACCAGTTCATAATGTCCATGACGAGCCTTATGGTGTGGATGAGATTTTTTATATAATTGAAGGCAGTATTACTTTAACATCCGCCGATGGAAGCGTTATGACCAGCGGTGCAGGCGAAACACTTTCGATTCCAAAAGAATGGACGGGTACATGGGACACTGATGGCTACAGTAAGATCTGGGCTATTTATTATGGTGACAGCAAAGAGTAAGAAGAGATTTTAAAATAAACAAAGATAGTAATTAGATTTAAGGAGAAGGCTTGTGTTAGATGACAGCACAGAAAACTTAAGCATCGATTTACCGAAGATGGATTCTTATTGGATGCCATTTACTGGTAACCGTTATTTCAAAGAAAATCCTCGCGTGATTCATCGTGCTAAGGGCATGTATTGCTGGTCTCATGATGGCAGAAAGATGCTTGATATGGTTGCTGGCTTATGGTGTTGTAACGCAGGTCATTGCGATCCTAGAATCGTAAAAGCTATTCAAGACCAGGCCGCCGATTTAGATTACGCTATGGCTTTCCAGCTTGGTCATCCTAAAGCATTTGAATTGGCATCAAAACTAACCGATTTAGCTCCAGATGGCATTGACCATGCATTTTTTGTTAATTCAGGATCCGAAGCTGTAGATACGGCTATGAAAATGACATTAGCTTATCATCGTATACGTGGTCAAGGCGAACGGACTCGCTTTATTGGGCGTGAACGTGGTTATCATGGAGTAGGATTTGGTGGTATTTCGGTAGGTGGGATGTCGCCAAATCGTAAAATGTTTGGTGCTATGTTACCAGGAGTAGATCATCTACCTCATACTCATAATCTTGAGCATAATGCTTTTTCAAGAGGCCTTCCTAGCTGGGGGGAGCATCTTGCTGATGAGCTGGAAAATATTATAGCTTTGCATGACCCATCAAATATCGCCGGTGTTATCGTTGAGCCTATAGCTGGCTCTGCAGGGGTCTTATTGCCACCTCAAGGTTATCTCAAGAAAATTAGAGAAATTTGCACAAAACATGGAATCATGTTGATTTTTGATGAGGTTATATGTGCTTTTGGACGAACCGGTGATGCTTTTGCTGCAAAACGATTTGATGTTACACCTGACATCATGACTACAGCAAAAGGTTTGACCAGTGGAACTGTGCCTATGGGGGCAGTGCTTACAAAAGGAGATATATACGATACATTTATGACAGGCCCCGATGGTGCCATTGAATTTTTCCATGGATACACCTACTCTGGTCATCCTTTAGCAGCTGCAGCAGCTTGTGCGACTCTCGATGTTTATGCTGAAGATGATCTGTTTAATCGAGCGTTATCATTAGAAGATCGGTTTGCAGACGCATTGCATTCACTCAAAGATGAACCCTATGTGATTGATGTGAGAAATTATGGTTTGATTGGGGCAGTTGAGCTTATACCTATAGAGGGTCAACCGACTGCTAGAGCAATGAGTATCTTTAGGGAATGTTATGATAAAGGTTTAATCATAAGAACCACTGGTGATACGGTTGCTTTTTCTCCTCCATTGATTGTTAAGGAAAGTCAAATCGAGCAAACGGTAGAGATAATAAGAGCTATTTTGAGGTCTATATGAGTATAGAGAAAAATAATGATTCTGAGATTCGTGTTGTTCATAATTGGATTGACGGAGAATTATGTGAATCTAATTCTGAGCGTTTCGGTTCTGTAACGGATTCAGCCACTGGGGAGCAATGCGCTTCAGTCGTTATGTCATTAGAGGAAGATGTCAAAGCAGCGATAAAATCTTCAGCAGCTGCGTTTGAGAGTTGGTCGCGAACACCAGTTCTTAGACGTGCAAAAGTAATGTTCAAGCTAAAAGAGTTGATTGAACGAGATAGAAAAGAAATTGCAGAAATCATTACCCAAGAACATGGCAAGGTACTTGATGATGCCGATGGATCGATTCAAAGGGGATTGGAAGTGGTCGAATTTGCCTGTGGAATACCTCATTTAATTAAAGGCGAATATAATGACCAAGTTGGAACCGGAGTAGATACATACTCTATGAGACAACCAATGGGTGTTTGTGTTGGAATTACACCATTTAATTTTCCTGCTATGGTGCCACTATGGATGTTCCCAATGGCGATTGCATGCGGTAATACATTCATATTAAAACCATCCGAAAAAGATCCTACGTGTGCTATTAAGTGGGCCGAGCTATTGAAAGAAGCAGGATTACCTGATGGCGTATTCAATGTTATTCAAGGCGATCATGTTGCAGTGAATAGCCTATTGAATGATGCAGAAGTAGCTGCAGTGAGTTTTGTCGGCTCAACACCAGTGGCAGAACATGTATATAAAACGGCTTCTGAAAAAGGTAAGCGTGTACAAGCGCTAGGTGGCGCAAAGAATCATCTTGTTGTTATGCCTGATGCAGACATGGAGCAAGTTGCTGATGCATTGATGGGTGCTGGTTATGGTTCGGCAGGTGAGCGATGTATGGCTATATCAGCAGTAGTTACCGTTGGTGATTCGACTGATGCATTACTCGAAAAATTATTACCAAAGATAGCATCACTAAAAATTGGTCCTGGTACTGATAATAACAATCATATGGGTCCACTTATTACAGCAGAACATAAGGATAAAGTTCGATCTTATATAGACCTTGGTGAGTCTGAGGGTGCTTCTCTGCTCGTCGATGGGAGGACTCATGATATAACTAACTCTCCTGGATATTTTCTTGGGCCAACTTTATTCGATAATGTGACCAAGGAGATGCGTGTATATCAAGAAGAGATCTTTGGTCCGGTATTGACCATCACAAGAGTGGACGATTTTGATGAAGCAGTTGAAATCATTAATGACCATCAATTTGGTAATGGTACTGCAATATTTACTCGTGATGGCGATGCAGCTAGAGAATTTTCACATAAAATTCTAGTTGGGATGGTTGGTGTTAATGTTCCCATTCCTGTTCCACTGGCTTTTCATAGTTTTGGTGGTTGGAAAAGGTCCTTATTTGGATGTAATGGGGTCTATGGTATGGAGGGAGTGCGATTCTATACTCGGCTAAAGACAGTGACATCAAGGTGGCCAACAGGAATTAGATCCGGTGCAGAATTCTCAATGCCTACCATGTAAGTAAGTTATCCGATCAAAATGCTTTAAATGAGGTTTTGTATCTCATTTTGCAAAGATTTAATGGCTTCATCAAGATCTACAGTATTCTGCTCTTTGGATCCTAGGCGACGAATTGCCACACTTTTTTCCTCAATTTCTCGATGACCAACTGCCATTAATACAGGAATTTTTGCGAGGCTGTGCTCTCTTACTTTATAGGATATCTTCTCATTTCTAAGATCGCATTCAGCAGTTATGCCGGCGGCTTGTAATTTTTTTACAACGATTTTCGCATATTCATCTGCCTCAGAAGTGATGGTGAGGACTTTCACAGGTAATGGAGATAACCAAAGCGGTAAGTTTCCAGCATGATGTTCGATTAAAATTCCAATAAAACGTTCTAATGATCCAAATATAGCTCTATGCAGTAAGACAGGCGTATGCTTTTGGCCATCTTCACCAATATAAGTTGCACTGAGTCGAGTTGGTAAATTTAAATCTACTTGATGAGTACCACATTGCCAATCTCTGCCAATAGCATCTCTTAGGACGAATTCTAGTTTTGGGCCATAAAATGCTCCTTCCCCAGGATTGTACTCATATTTAAGGTCGGTTTTTTCTAATGCCTTTTTAAGCGCGCTTTCTGCCTGGTCCCAAACTGCATCTTCGCCTACACGAACTTTTGGTCGGTCAGCAAATTTGATGATGACATCATTGAATCCAAAGTCATGATAAATTCCAAGAATTAACTTGCAAACAGCAATAGTTTCATCAGTTATTTGCTCTGGTGTACAAAATATATGAGCATCATCCTGAGTAAACGCTCGTACTCTTAGCATCCCGTGAAGGGCTCCGGAGGGTTCATAACGATGAACTTTACCAAACTCTCCAAGACGATATGGTAAATCACGATAACTGGTTATACCTTGCTTGAATATTTGAACATGACCGGGACAATTCATAGGTTTGATTGCAAAGTTTCTTCCATCACCCGTTTCAGTTGTAAACATATGTTCACCGAAAGAATCCCAATGTCCAGAAGCTTCCCAGAGTGATCTATCCATAAGTTCGGGAGTGTTCACCTCGTTATAACCTGCTTCTGTTTGTTTTTTTCTCATATAATCAATGAGTTTTTGGAATAAACCCCAACCTTTTGGGTGCCAGAAAATAGCACCTGGGGCTTCATCTTGAAAATGAAAAAGATCCATAATTTTACCTAGTTTTCGATGGTCTCTTTTTTCAGCTTCTTCAAGCCTGAACAGATATTTTTTTAGATCTTTATTATTCAGCCAGGCAGTGCCATAGATTCTTTGGAGCATTTCATTTTTTGCATCACCTTTCCAGTAGGCACCGGCAATCTTGGTGAGTTTAAAAGCACCAATGTGTTTAAGCGAAGGTAAATGCGGTCCTCTGCATAAATCAATAAATCCAGATGAACCTTGATTATAGATTTGAAAATCATTCGCTTGATCAGAGTTTTGAATGATATCAACTTTATAATTCTCTGAGCGTTTCTTGAATAAATTAATAGCAACTTCTTTTGGTACTAAAGATTTCTCAATAGATTCTTCAGAAGCGATAATTTTTTTCATCTCCAGTTCGATTTTTGGAAGATCTTCAACTGATAATTGATTCTCAAAAAAGAAATCATAATAAAAACCATCTTCAATAGTCGGACCAATTGCAAGTCTTGCATTTGGATAGAGATTTTTGACTGCTCTAGCGAGTACTTGCGCGGTAAGGGTATGCCGCATAATCTCTAAACCTTCATCACTATTAATCGTGATAATCGAAACTTCGGCATCATTAATAATTTGATCGCTTAAATCACACTGAAGACCATTGATGTTGATTGCTACAGAAGCTTTAGCAAGGCCAGCACCTATAGATTCAGCAATCTCAAGACCATTAGTTGGTGACTCGAAACTCTTTTCGGACCCATCAGGAAGTTTTATTGTTATCATTTTATATTCTCTAATTATATAAAATTATTTAAAATTGAATTTATGGCATTATTGTACCTCAAAATAAACAGTCCTATTACTAAGAAGTATATTTATTGGTAAACGGCTTTAGTGATTAACTCATGAGTAAAAATATGAATACAAATATTTCAATCAAAGATCAATTAAATGACAGTCATGATCATGATTTATGTATAGAGGAAGCGATTCAAAATGCTGAATTAATTTGTAAGAAAAAAGGATTAAGATTTACAAAGATTCGTAAAAAAGTTTTAGAATTAATATGGGTTAGTCACAAGCCCTTGGGTGCTTATGATGTGCTCGATGCTCTCAGATCAGAAGGGTTAAAAGCGGAACCGCCAACTGTTTATCGTGCGCTTGGTTTTTTGATTGAAGCTGAATTAGTACATCGTTTGGATTCGCTGAATGCATTTATTGGATGTATTGATCCGAGTATTTCTCATCAAGGTCAATTTCTAATTTGTCGTGATTGTAGAAGTGTCACAGAGTTAGGTGATGATGATATCCTTAAGCTGGTCCAATCTAAAGCGTCAAATATGGGTTTCTCTGCTGTCCACCAGATGCTAGAGATTCAAGGGCGATGTAAGAGTTGTAGGGCTTTAAAATAGTTCTAAGACCTAACACCAAATTTACTGTAAAATTAAGTCTAAAGAATTATAAAATTATGCCTGAAAACTTACCTAAAGATTTTATTCGACAAATTATTAATCAAGATTCTCTTGGGGATCCTTCATGCATTACTATTACTCGTTTTCCACCAGAACCAAATGGTTATTTGCATTTGGGTCACGCTAAATCTATTTGTTTGAATTTTGGAGTTGCCGCTGAAAATAAGGGCATTACTTTCCTGAGATTTGATGATACCAATCCCACTAAAGAAGATGAAATATTTGTTGAATCAATAAAGAGCGATGTGACTTGGCTTGGCTTTGATTGGGGAAATAAATTAACCCATGCCTCAGACTACTTTGATAGATTTTATCTTGCAGCGGTGTCGTTGATTGAAAAAGATTTAGCTTATGTTGATGAGTCAGAGCCTGAAGAAATAAAAAGATTACGAGGAACATTGACAAAACCAGGAGTTAATAGTCCATATAGAGATAGATCTGTTGAAGAGAATTTAACTATCTTTGAGCAAATGCGAGATGGAGAATTTGCAGACGGTAAGATGATTTTAAGGGCAAAGATAGATATGGCCTCGCCCAATATGAACTTGAGAGATCCAGCGATATATCGCATAAGACATCATCAGCACCAAAGAACCGGTGATAAATGGTGTATTTACCCAATGTATGATTTTGCACATGCACTTTCTGACGCTTTTGAAGGTATTACATATTCGCTTTGTACGCTGGAATTTGAGGATCATCGACCTCTTTATGATTGGTTTATAAAGCAAGTAGAGACAAAACATCGTCCGCGACAAATTGAGTTTTCACGTTTAAATCTCGCATATAGCCTGACCAGTAAGAGAAAATTGAATGATTTAATCGAAAAGGGCGTTGTAGAAGGTTGGGATGATCCACGTTTGGTTACTATAGCTGGCATGAAAAGAAGAGGGTATCCACCTGCAGCTATTTTAGATTTTTGTCAAAGAATCGGTGTTACCAAGAAAGATAATATTATTGAAATGGGTGTTCTTGAGAATTGTGTTAGGGAGAATCTTGGCGATACATCTGAACGCAGAATGGGAGTATTAAAACCTTTAAAAATTACCATATCAAATTATGATAAGGATCAGGTGGAGTATCTCGAAGCTCAAAATCACCCTAATTTTCCAGATCTAGGTACTAGGCAGATGCCTTTTTGTCGTGAATTATATATCGAAAGAAGTGATTTTTTAGAAGATGCACCAAGAAAATTCTTTAGATTGAAACCTGGCGGTGAAGTAAGATTACGTTATGCTTATATTATTCGATGTGATGAAGTCATTAAAAACTCAAGCGGGGAAGTGATTGAGCTTATTTGTAGTTTAGATCCTGACACGAAAAGCGGTTCTGGTAAGAGTGACAAAAAAGTCAAAGGGACAATACACTGGGTATCTGCACAACATTCTATTACTTCGAAAGTGCATCTTTATGATCGATTATTTAAGATTCCTAATCCTGCAAGTTCAGATGACATCGAGCTATCAATAAATCCTCAATCCCTGGAGATTGTTGAAGCAGAGCTGGAAGCATCCTTTGCTGAAGAAAACGCACCTAAAGTTTTTCAATTAGAAAGAAATGGATATTTTTGTATAGACAATACCGATGGGAAAAAGAGATTCAATCGTATCGTCACACTCAGGGATTCCTGGGCCAAGATTGAAAAACAAGCGCTTAGCTCATAGCATGTTATTCTTTATAAGCTAATTTATTATGTGTTGATTTAGCCCAATAGATAAAACCTGTATCAATTATTGAGATCACTACTTTAAAAGCATATTTAACCAAGCCTAATTGAATTGCTGTTTTTAAATCCACAATCCCCCACCAAGCAACCAAGGAATATATAGCTGTATCTAATATTTGAGAGCTCATTGTGGACGCATTATTTCTTAACCACAGATGCTTTTCTCCAGTTTTTTGTTTGATAGCATGAAATGCCCAAACATCGAAGCGTTGGCTTATATAATAAGCCAATAAAGAACCGATTATAAATCTTGGTGTGAAGTTTATAATTGTTGCAAAAGCATTATGAATATTATGTGAAAAAACAGCAGTATTCGGTTGATTGGTAGGCTGATATAATAATGCTAAGCTCATCATTACAATCATAATAATACTTACTAGAAATCCCATTTTTACTGCTTTTTGGGCCTCCTTTTTACCATAGTTTTCACTCAGTACATCAGTAGCAAAAAATATACTTGCATAGAAAATTACACCAAGACTTGTTTGTAAACCAAATATCTCGGTAAGCTTAGGTCCTTGAAGATTTGCAAGTAAGATACTGAATGCAATTGCTACCTGTAATCCCGCTTTTCCAAATAAGCGATACAGCAAGATTGTAAAACTTAGATCCGCTAACAAAGTGAATAACCAAAGAATTTCTTGGTTATTAATTAAAAAATTTGAAAGATAATCAAATATCAATTTTTTTGTTAACTTTCAGATAAATTGATAAATCTTTGTAAATGAAAGTCAGCATTTCCGAAAAGTATTTCCAATGCTGATAATCTTTTGAATAGATGTGCAATATCAAGCTCCCACGATATTCCCATTCCGCCATGCAGTTGAACTGCTTCTTGACCTACGTGTTTACCTGCAGTTCCGATTTGATATTTTAATCCGCTGATAGCTTTCTTTGATTTTCTTTTATTTTTTTGATCAGTCATTATTGCCCACAGAAGAAGCGACTCACTCTGTTCGCAAGCCATTAGGTTATCCACCATTCGATGCTGTAAAGCTTGAAAACCTCCAATTGGAATACCAAATTGAACACGATTTTTTGAGTATTCAACTGTCTTATCATGGAGAGAGCGCATGATTCCAATTGCTTCAGCACAAATTGCAAGAGTGGCTTCATCTATAGTTTCTTCAAGACATTCATAGCCTTCATCAACATTACCAATGACACAATCTGTGGCAATCTCTAGATTAGTGATGGATATTTCAGTTGCACTATGACCATCTATTGTTTTGTAAGTATTAAAGATGATTCCATCAGTCAATTTAGAAATACCAAAAAGTGTAATTCCATGAGTGTCAGATTGTGACCCAGACGTTCTTGCTGGAATGATTATAAGATCAGCATCAGCACCATTAAGAACAAAAGATTTTTTCCCATTCAGAATAAATTGATTATTTTGTTTTTTTGCTGTTGTCGCAATGTCATTCAAGTTAAAGCGTGATTGTGGTTCCGTGAAAGCAACCGTAGCTTGTATTTCACCATTGATTATTTCGCTGAGCCATCGTTCTTTTTGTTCAACTGTTCCTAAGCGCTTAAGGATACCTCCTGCTAGGACTATATTCTCTAAAAATGGTTCCAGCACTAGACCCCTTCCGATTTCTTTCATAATTAACATTATTTCAATGTTGCCCCCATCAAGACCACCATCTTGTTCGGAAAAAGGAATAGCTGTAAAACCTTGTTCAACAAAAAAATTCCACACTTCTTGATTAAAGGCGTCATCACCATCGGCAATTTTCATTCGTCTCTCAAAATCATATTCATTATCTATAAAACGAGAAATGACATCTTTTAGGGCAGATTGTTCTTCGGTTATTGAGAAATCCATATATTTTTCCAGTATTTAAATGCTCTATAATCCAAGGACATGCTTGGCAATAATATTTTTTTGTATTTCATTTGAGCCGCCATAAATTGATGCTTTTCGATTGTTGAAATATTGTAAAGAACTCACACTATCTGAACCGAAACCAACATGATTTATTTCTTTGCTTTCAAGTGAATATTGATTGGGGACATAAGGCAATGAGAAATAACCAGCTGCTTCCATGAATAGTTCGTCTAAACATTGCTGAATTTCTGTACCGCGTATCTTTAATAATGACGATTCAGGGCCTGGGGCTTTTCCCACAGATACAGCAGCAAGCGTCCTGAGTTCGGTATATTCAAGTGCTTTTAATTCTATCTCTAAAGCGGCAATTTTTCGAAGAAAATTACTGTCATTCTGTAAGGAAGGTTGAGTCATATTGGCGTTTTTAATCTTGTCTTTCAATCTATTAAGGCGGTATTCCGAACGAGCCACACCAGCAATACTGGTCCGCTCATGTTGAAGAAGAACTTTTCCATAAGTCCATCCTTTACCTTCTTCGCCAATTAGGTTACTCAAGGGCACTCTAACATCTTCAAAATGAACTTCATTAACCTCGTGATCACCCTCTATAGTAATAATTGGTCGAACTGAGACGCCTGCTGTTTTCATATCCACTAGAATAAAACTAATACCTTCTTGTTTTCTCGCCACGTCACTGCTGGTTCTTACTAAACAAAAAATCCAATCAGCCATTTGCCCTAAAGTCGTCCATGTTTTAGTACCATTCAAGACATATTCGTTGCCATCACGATCTGCACGAGTTTTCAGAGAAGCTAGATCCGAGCCTGAACCCGGTTCCGAGTATCCTTGGCACCACCAGACATTACTTGCAGCAATATCTGGTAAAAATCTTTGTTTTTGTTCCTCGTTACCATATGTATAGATAACAGGTCCAACCATTCCAAGCCCGAAAGGCACGATTGCTGGAGCATTTGCCTTAGCCATTTCATTGGCAAAGATATATTTTTGGACTGTTGACCATCCGGTTCCACCATATTCAACGGGCCAATTAATTGCTGCCCACCCTTGTGTAAAAAGTACTTTTTGCCAACGAATAAAATCTTCTTTTATTAAAGGTATAGCATAATCTTGTTTTCGCTTGATATCACTCGGGTATTTATCTTTGAAAAAAGTCTGAACCTCTTGTTCAAAATTTTGTTCTTCTGGCGTAAAATTAGTATGCATGTGGTTTGTGCTCTTAGGTGGATTCTTGTATTTGTGGTTATATTACATTAATTTTTCATAACCATTATGTCATTTAGATGACTATAATAGCTTATGCTAACTTTTTTTCATTATACTAATACACCTTGAAACAATTTTTTATTATTTCTAATGAGTAATATGAGTACACCCATGATTGGACCAAGAGATCAATTAAGACGACCATTAAGAGATCTAAGGATATCTTTGCTTGATCAATGTAATTTTAGGTGTACATATTGTATGCCTGTTAAAAAGTTTCATGAGAATTATCAATTTCTAACAAAAAATGAGCGCTTGAACCACGAAGAAATTATTAGACTGGTAAAAATAGTAGTGCCAATGGGGGTTTCTAAAATAAGACTCACTGGTGGAGAGCCATTACTGGATAAAAATGTGGCTCAACTAGTCGAAAAGATAAACCAGATTGAAGGTATTGATGATTTAGCTCTAACTACCAATGCCACTCTTTTAAAGAAGAAGGCGCAAGACCTTGCAAATGCCGGCTTGGATAGAATTACTATTAGTCTGGATAGTATTGATCAAGAAATATTTTATAAAATGAATGGAAACCGAGGTAATGTATCTGATGTTATTGAGGGTATTGAAGCGGCTGAAAAAGCTGGATTATTGCCTATAAAAATTAATACTGTTGTGCAGCGAGGGGTAAATGAACATACGATTATAGATTTGCTTGAACACTTCAAAGGAAGTGGTCATATAGTGCGACTAATTGAATTTATGGACGTAGGTAATCAGAATAACTGGAATCTTAAAGATGTGGTTTCTGCAAAAGAATTACTAACAATGATCCAAAATAAGTGGTCTGTTAGTCCTGTTGATAAAGCTTATCGGGGCGAAGTAGCAAAAAGATACTCATATGATGACGGGTCAGGAGAAATTGGTTTCATTACATCTGTATCTAAACCATTTTGTGGAGATTGCAGTAGAGCCAGATTATCTGCTGATGGAGTTTTATATACTTGTTTGTTTGCAAATCATGGGACCGATATCAAAGAATTGCTCAGGGGTGATGCTTCTGATCGTGAGATACATAATTTATTCTCCAAGGTATGGATGGCAAGAAATGATCGTTACAGCGAGACTCGAAAATCATACAAACCTGATGAGTCTTTGAAGAAAATTGAAATGTATAGAATGGGCGGTTAATGAATTATGAAGAATATAACGCATATCAATAAAGACAATAAACCTCAAATGGTCGATGTGAGCAAGAAGAGAATTACTGCGAGGTATGCGCATGCTCAATCCACTGTCGTTTTTCCTAAAGAAATAACATCTCGTTTCGTAAATGGAGACATTGCTTCTGCTAAGGGGCCGGTATTTTCTACAGCAATTATTGCAGGAGTAATGGCGGCAAAAAAAACTTATGAATTGATTCCTTTTTGTCATCCAATTGGTCTAGATGATTGTGAATTAAATATAAATCTTGATGAAGCTGGAGCCGCAATAATTAATTGTATATGTAAGGTTGAGCATCGAACAGGCGTGGAAATGGAGGCCATGGTTGGTGCAAGCGTTGCTGCACTCACGATTTATGATATGTGTAAAGCTTTATCACACGATATTATTATCAAAGAAACAAAATTAATCTCTAAGACAGGCGGAAAGGCAACTTATCATCGTGAAAAATAATCAAGATATATATGGTTTAATCCTTACGGGAGGTCAGAGTCGACGTATGGGTTTTGATAAGGCCTCACTTGAATATCGAGGAGTGTCTCAATTAAGTGAAACTCATGGTTTATTAGAAAAACACTTATCTAAAGTTTTTGTTTCAGCTAGAAAGGACCAAGCCAAAGACGTAACCAGAATCAAGTATCAACAGATTATAGATATTTATGATGATTTAGGTCCTTTAGCTGGAATATTATCAGCCATGAAACGTTTTCCGACGGTGCATTGGCTTATAGTCGCTTGTGATTTAGTGAATTTAGACAGTAAGACTTTAGGTTGTCTCATCGAAAATTTTTCAACAGAGCATTACTTTACAGCATACAGAAGTGAGCATGATGGATTGCCGGAGCCGTTGTGTGCAATCTACAGAAGTAAATCCATCGAAATAATCGAGGATTATCTTTCTAATAACATCAAATGCCCCCGAAAAATTTTACTAAACTCAGATACATTATTGCTTTCACAGCCTAATCCTAGCGCTTTGGATAATTTTAACTCACCAAATGATCTTATTAATTCCAAATATAAAGTGAGAGTATGAAGAAATCTATTACAGTAATATACTTCGCCCTTTTTAGAGAAAAAGCAGGCATCAATCAAGAGGTGATCTTAACCGAAGTAAACTCTGCAGCCGATTTATTTTTAGAGTTAAAATATCGTCATCAATTAAATGAACCTCAAGGGCATTGTAAGATTGCTATTAATGATAATTTAGCTACTTGGGATGCAGAAATAGATGACGGCGATACTGTTCTATTATTTCCCCCAGTAGCGGGTGGATAGAATATGAAAGTAATCTCAACCGAGATTGATATTGCGAGCTGTTCTAAGATACTGGTGAATTCTCGAGCGGGCGCTCTTGCTGGGTTTGAGGGGTGGGTAAGGAACCATAATGATGGTCATAACGTATTGCAATTGGAGTATGAGGTATACAATCCAATTGCTGAATCAGAAGGAGATAAAATTATACAGGAAGCAAAAACGCAATATGATATTCTGGATGCGTATTGTGTTCACAGAAGTGGTTTGCTTGAAATAGGCGATTGTGCGGTCTGGGTGGGTGTATCAGCGGCGCATAGAAATGAAGCGTTTGATGCTTGTCGATATATTATTAACAACATAAAAACACGATTACCGATATGGAAAAAAGAATATTATCAGAATGGTGATTCTGGCTGGGTAAATTGTGAGCGATGTGCTGCAGAGAAGTGATATTTTCTAAATCAATGCCAATATCAGTGTTCATTATCTATAAATCAAGGATTTATTTTGTATAAAATTGACTCACTAGAGGATGCACGAGCACTTGAAGGGCTTGAAGTTGGTGTGTCCGATTGGGTGGTTATAGATCAAGCTCGAATCGATAAGTTCGCATCTGCAACGGGTGATGATCAATGGATTCATATCGATCAAGCTCGTGCAGCCAAAGAATTACCTGAGGGGAAAACGATTGCTCATGGCTACCTTACTCTATCTTTGATACCCAGTTTAACAAAGAATTTCATCGAAGTTAGTAATTTAGAGCAAATGATTAATTTTGGTTGTAATAAAGTGAGATTTTATGCGGCTGTTTCTGTGGGCGACAAAGTAAGAGCAAGAGGAAGCCTAATAAAAGCAAAAAAAAGAGGCGGTATGATGCAATTATTATCTAAAATTACAATTGATATTGAAGGAAAGAAAAAACCAGCATGTATTGTTGAGATGCTGGTTTTATTGGTTACGAAATAATAGGATATTGATTAAGTCTAATTTAAGATAAGATTTATATCAGAATAAAAAATCTCAAAAAAAGTTGTAAGGAGAAAACTTTATGCATGGCTTAATGATGGACACCCCTTTATTAATTTCTTCAATCGTAGAGCATGCAGATATTAATTTTCATGATCGTGAGATTGTTTCAGTTACTGCTGATGAATCGTTGCATCGTTATACCTATAAAGAATGCTTTCAGCGAGTAAGAAAATTAGCTAATGCGCTCGAAAAATTAGGCTTATCTGAGGGCGACCGTATTGCCACGATGGCTTGGAACGATTATCGACATCTTGAATCCTATTATGCGATTGGTGGTGCTGGTTATGTTTGCCATACAATTAATCCCAGGCTTTTTCCAGAGCAAATTATATTCATGATTAATCATGCCAAGGATAAATGGTTGATGATAGATCCTATGTTTATCCCTTTGATCGAAAAAATTGCTTCGCAAATCTCAGATGTAAAAGGGTTTATTGTAATGGGGGATGAGGGCTCAACTAAAGATACCACTTTGAAAAATGTTATCTCTTATGAAGCGCTTATTAAAGATGAAAGTGATCAATTCGAATGGCCCTTACTTGATGAAAGAGCTGCTATGGGCCTCTGTTACACTTCTGGTACCACAGGAGATCCTAAAGGCGTATTGTATAATCATCGCGCTACAATATTGCATGCTTATGCATTGATAGCACCTGATGCTATGAATTTATCAAATCGTGATTGCATATTACCTGTTGTACCTTTATTTCATGTTAATTCCTGGGGGTCCCCATATGGAGCCATGATGGTTGGTGCAAAGATAGTTTATCCTGGTCCTAAAATGGCTGATGGTGAAACATTGTATAACTTAATGGAAGAAGAGAAGGTTACAGTTTCACTCGGAGTGCCCACCGTTTGGTTGGTATTATTACAGTATGCGGCTAAAAATAATCTAAAGTTAAATAGCTTACAGCGCACCATAATCGGGGGTGCTGCTGTGCCTGAATCCATGATTCGAGATTTTCATGATAATCATGATGTTTTTGTTCAGCAAGCATGGGGAATGACTGAAATGACCCCACTTGGAACAGTCATGTCAATGAAGCATGGGATGGAGGATCTGACGCATGATGAGATTATTGCTCTTCAGACTAAACAAGGCAGGGGTATGTTTGGCGTAGAAATGAGGATAGTGGATGACAATCAAGCAATATTACCCTGGGATGGTGTTGCTTTCGGTGCTTTGCAAGTAAGAGGACCGTGGGTTTGCAGTGATTACTATAGACTAGATGGCAGTGCAGATGCTCATACGGGTGATGGATGGTTTGACACTGGCGATGTTGCCAAGATCGATCCAGAAGGTTATATGCAAATAACAGATAGAACCAAAGATGTGATTAAATCTGGCGGTGAATGGATTAGCTCAATAGAGATTGAAAATACTGCTATGGGTCACCCTGGAGTGACGGAAGCTGCAGTCATTGGTGTGGCACATGAGAAATGGACTGAAAGACCTATACTCATTGTGGTAAAAGCTAAAGATACAAGTGTTGATAAGCAAGATATACTGTCTTTTCTTGAGGGTAAAATTGCCAAATGGTGGATGCCTGATGACGTTATTTTTATAGAAGAAATTCCGCATACGGCTACTGGAAAAATAAAGAAAACTGCTTTGCGTGAACAATTCATAGACTTTAAATTATAAAATTAATCGAGAATGTGAGATAAAAATGCACCCCATACTCGATGACCTGATTAGTCTACTCAAACTAGAACGTATTGAAGAAAATATCTTTCGTGGAGACAGTAGAGATATTGGTAGTGCTCAAGTTTTTGGAGGTCAGGTTGTCGCACAAGCACTTTCTGCAGCGCAAAGCACCATTGAAGAGAGTCGCATTGCTCATTCGTTGCATGCCTATTTTTTGAGACGCGGTGATATGGAGTCACCGATTATTTATGAAGTTGATCGCTCTAGAGATGGGGGGAGTTTTTCCGTAAGAAGAGTGGTTGCAATCCAGCATGGTAGGCCTATTTTCAATTTAGCTGCTTCCTTTCATAAGGAAGAGGATGGCTTGAATCATCAAAATAAAATGCCTGATGTTGAGGGCCCTGATAAATTAAAGAATATGTCTGAGTTAATGTCTGTCATTAAAGATAAAATTCCGAAAAATTGGAAAAAATTTCTTACCAGTGAACGCCCATTTGAATTTAGACCTGTTCGACCTGTTGATATTTTTAATCCGGGAAAATTACCACCTTTTAATCATGTCTGGATTAGGGCGGTTAATGAATTACCTAATGATGATCATCTGCATCAATGTTTATTGGCTTATGTTTCTGACTTTCAATTATTGGGAACAAGTCTCAGGCCCCACGGCTTTGGTATTCCTTTTGGAGGAAACGGTATTCAAATAGCTAGTTTAGATCATGCTTTATGGATTCATCGCCATTGCCGAGTCGATGAATGGTTATTATACTCATCAGAAAGTCCTAATGCATCAAATGCTAGAGGTTTTGCTCGAGGCCAGTTTTTTAAACAAGACGGAACACTTTTAGCATCCGTAGCTCAAGAAGGTATGATTAGACTTCGGAGTTCAGAGCGAGAGAATGTTCTCCCTACAGATCCCAGACTACATTTATCTTAGTGTTGGAATTTAATTATCATTTGCTTGATTAGCAACTGATTGCATTGCTTCTTCAATGCTTCTTGGATCTCCAAGAAATTCTCTTGATAGTGGTTTTTGATTCTCATCCAATTGATAAAGAATAGGAACACCTGTTGGAATATTAAATTCCGTAATTTCTTCTTCTGAAATGCCGTCAAGCATTTTAACTAATGCCCTAAGACTATTACCATGAGCGGTAATGAGGATATTTTTATTATTTTTTAATGCAGGCAGTATCATGTCATCCCAAGATTCTTGAACACGAATTAATGTTGTTGCCAATGATTCTGTTGTTGGAAGATTCTTTATTTCTTTATAGCGTAGATCTTTTCTGGGATGTCTTTCATCATCATCAAGCAATGGAGGCGGCTCAATGTCATAGCTACGCCGCCATATATGTACCTGTTTTTCACCATATTTCTTTGTTGTTTCTAATTTGTCTAAACCTTGTAATGCACCATAATGTCGTTCATTTAATCTCCAGTCACGAGTAACTGGGAGCCAAGGTCGATCAATTTCGTCTAATATAATCCATAAAGTATGAATAGCCCGTTTTAAAAGAGAGGTAAAAGCTATATCAATATTAAAATCGAGATTTGCAATAATTTTACCTGCATTTTTAGCTTCAGAGCGACCTTTTTTAGTTAATTCGACATCAGTCCATCCGGTAAATAAGTTTTTTAGATTCCATTCACTTTGGCCGTGTCTTATAAGAATTAGTTTACTTGCCATGATTATCTTTTATTGATCTTCAACATTTATTTCTGTGAATAATTCAGTTCTTTTGGTTAGTTTATCAAAAATTTTATTAATAACAGATACTTCCTCATCATTAAGCTCTTCAGTTAAGATTTTTTCAATCTGGAGAGCAACTTTGGAAAGTTTTTTATGTATATGCTCGCCTTTTTCGGTCAATTTAAGTACAGAGCGTCTTCGATCCGCTGTTTCAAATTGCCTGTCAATTTGTTTGTTTTTAATTAGTTTATTTAGAGCACGGCTAACAGCTACTTTATCCATTGAGGTTCGCTTTGAAACATCTATAGCAGATAAGTTTGGGGTATGACCAACCACAACAATAATACGCCACTCGGGGATGGATAAATTAAAGTGATTATTGTAAAGAGTGGCGATTGAATTTGTTACAGAATAAGAGAGTGTTGAAAGTTGAAAAGGAAGAAAATTCTCAAGAACTAAATTTCCATTAATTGATTGTTCTGTGCTCATAGTTATTATTCTCTCAGAGTTGGAAAAAATGAATCAGTTTAGTAATTCTAATATGCCATGATATTTCAGTCTTATATCTTTTCAATCCTTGACAAAAAAGTGTCTCGTTATACGTAACATAAATAGTATTCATGATTTATGAGCCAATTCTAAATATTTTTGAGACACCATTTCACTCAACCTACTTTTTGTACGTTTATATGCAAAGAAAAGTTTTCCCCCTTGGTATAAATTCTCATAAGAAGTTTCACTAGTATGAATTAGCTTTACATTTCGCTCATAGAATTCGTCAACTAAAGCTATAAATCTCCTCGCTTCATTCTCCATATCTTCAGTAAGAATAGGTATTTCAGAAATAATTACAGTTTGGTATTGTTTTGCGATCTCAATGTAATCCACAACGCTTCTATTGGTAGAAAAAATAGACTGAGAATTAAACCATATGATAGTTTCCGCAGATAAGATACTTTGAATATTTCGATTATTAATTAATATTTGAGCATTTCTCTGATATTTCATGGGGGAAATTGATTTAAAATAACTGGTAAGTAGCTGGTTACTTTCTTCATTATGTACAGAGCTGAAAAGCAAATTAGATGGTTTATTCGATAATCGAAAGTCTGTGCCTTTAGAGATTTTGATGATTTCGGTATTTGCGCTTATTAAATCGATTGCTTTAATAAATTGTTCTCGTTGCAATCCATTTTTATAAAGATTATCTGGGTGACTGTTAGATGTAACAACCATTGTCACACCTCGATCAAATAAGCCTTCGAGAAACTTATACATAAGCATGGCATCGGCAATATCCTCAACAAAAAATTCATCAAAACATAAAAGATCAACATTACTGCTTATCTTTTTTGTCAGTACTTTCATCGGATCTTTAGTTTTTGATATTTTGGTAAGTTCATTTTTTACTTCGTTCATCATGCGATGAAAATGAATTCTTCTTTTTTTCTTAAGATTCAGCGTGTTGTAAAATAAATCCATTAGGAATGTTTTTCCTCGCCCTACATCACCCCATAAATAAATTCCTTTGATTGAAGGATTAGATTGGAGGTATTTTTGAATAAATGTAACATTATTTTTGGATGAAATTAATTTCGACTGCAACATGGCGAATGCATTGAGAATATCAATCTGAGATTTATCTTTTTTGATACCAGGAGTAGTTAAGTAGACTTTGTGAATATCCAAGGGGTTCCATTCTTATAAAGTTTTAAATCAGCTTTTTTGGATCAGTAATCTCATTTACTATAACTTTATAGTAAACCTAACAAAAGAAAGAATAAAGAAACTCAATCAACTTATATAATTGTCTTTCATCAAATTTAAAAATGATTAAGTTGGAAACAACTAGAAAATAAAAATGAATATGCTTTCATTAGATACTAATCTATATTGTATATATGGTTTAAATATAGAAGCATTCATTACAATACCAATAGGTAAAGATTTTTAGGTACTTAAAATTTTCTATGAACTACAAAGTATTGATATATATAAATTTATAAGGCATATGCTTTAATGGTAGATGGTAAGATACTGTCAAACTGATTAAATATTTAATGCATTATTCACATAATGTTAGAATAATAATTTTGAAATAATGGTCAAATAATTCAGACAATAAATATGAATGAAGTAAACGAAAGAGAATCAATGGATTTTGATATTGTGATAGTAGGTGGAGGTCCATCTGGTCTTTCTGCAGCTTGTCGCTTAATGCAGCTTTCGACGGAAAATAATATGGATCTGTCGATTGTGGTTGTTGAAAAAGGCTCTGAAATTGGTGCGCATATTCTTTCTGGTAATGTTTTTGAGACTACTGCGCTGGATGAGTTATTTCCTAATTGGAAGTCTGAGGGGGCGCCAGTAAATACGGCTGTTACAAAAGATGTGATTCACTACCTTTCGGGCAAAAAAAATGCCCTTAGAGTCCCAAACTTATTTGTTCCAAAGACGATGCATAATAAAGGTAATTATATCATCAGTCTTGGGCGGCTATGTCAGTGGTTAGCAGAAAGGGCAGAGGATCTTGGAGTAAATTTATTTCCAGGTTTTGCTGCATCTGAGATCCTTTTTGATGAAAATAATACTGTTGTTGGTGTTGCTACCAGTGATATGGGAATTGGCGCTGACGGTAAAAAGAAAGATTCATTCCAAGCTGGTTATGAGCTTAGGGGGAAATATACAATTCTTGCGGAAGGATGCAGAGGTAATCTTGGTGAGGAAATTATTGAACATTTTAACTTAAGGTCCGATGCTGATCCTCAGCATTATGGGCTTGGTTTGAAAGAGGTATGGGAAATAGATCCATCACTGCATGAAGAGGGGCTGGTTGTCCACACTACTGGATGGCCACTTGATAATCATACTGAGGGCGGTGGCTTTCTTTATCATGCGGCGAATAACCAAATCTTCTTAGGCTTGATTGTTGCTCTAAACTATAAGAATCCGAGCTTATCTCCATTTGATGAATTTCAGCGCTGGAAACATCATCCAAAGATCGCGAAATACTTGACTAAAGGGAAAAGAATATCTTATGGCGCTCGGGCTGTTAATAAAGGTGGGCTGCAATCTTTGCCTAAGCTGTCATTTCCTGGTGGGGCTTTGATTGGCTGCGATGCTGGTTTTTTGAATGGTGCAAAAATAAAAGGTGCCCATACTGCAATAAAAAGTGGCACATTGGTTGCGGAAAGTATTTTTGATATTTTATCTAATGAGGCCACTGAATCCCTAGATTTAATCGACTATGAGGATAAATATAAATCATCATGGTTATATGATGAGCTTTATCAATCTAGAAATTTTGGACCTGCGTTAAATAAATTTGGAACTTTATTGGGCGGTGCATTTGCATTTATAGATCAAAATATTATGCAGGGTAAATTCCCATTTACTTGGCACAATAGTTTTCCTGATCATGAAGCACTTAGTCTAAAAAAAGAGACTAATACAATAGAATACCCAAAACCGGATGGCAAAATCAGTTTTGATCGGCTTTCGTCGGTATTTTTATCGAGTACAAATCATGAAGAGGATCAACCTTCTCATTTGAAGTTAAAAGATTCTGAGATTCCAATAAAATACAATCTTCCCAAGTTTGATGAACCTGCTCAACGGTATTGTCCAGCAGGTGTCTATGAGGTATTGATGGAGAATGATACGCCAAAATTTCAAATAAACGCACAAAATTGCGTGCATTGTAAAACATGTGATATTAAGGATCCTTTGCAGAATATTATTTGGTCTGTCCCAGAGGGGGGTGGTGGCCCCAACTATTCAGGAATGTAAATGTATTTTTATTTGGGCTGCATTCTTATTGCGCCATCTAGACGAATTGTCTCACCATTGATCATGGCATTACGATAAATCGATTCAACCAGATCTGCATATTCCTCTGGACGTCCAAGACGAGGTGGAAAAGGTACTTGCTTGCCGAGTGAATCTTGAAGTTCTTGTGTCATTCCAGCTACCATAGGGGTCATAAAAATCCCCGGTGCTATAGTATTTACTCGAACTCCTATTCTTGCAAATTCTCGCGCTAATGGCAGTGTCATTCCGACGATACCACCTTTTGAAGCCGAATAAGCTGCTTGACCAATTTGACCTTCAAATGCAGCCACAGATGCTGTATTGATAATAGCACCTCTTTCTCCATCTATGTTTGGAGTGTTATTTTGCATAATATTTGCGGCTTCTTTAGAAATTAGAAAAGAGCCTATAAGGTTAACTTTTATAGTTTGAGAAAAAAATTCTACAGGCATAGGTTTTTCTCTTCCTAGAGCTCTAGCAGCACCAACAATACCAGCACAACTTACTGCTAATGTAATTCCTTCCATGAAATTATTAGCCTCACCGATAGCATTTTGAACCTCATTTTCAGAAGTTACATCGGTTTTTATAAATAAAGCTCGATTGCCTAATTTTTTTGCATTTACATTCCCTTGCTCAGAATTCAAATCCATTAAAACAGCCATTCCACCGGAATTGATTATCTTTTCAGCGGTTTTTAGACCAAGTCCAGATGCTCCGCCAGAGATGATTGCTTTTGAGCTTGTTATATCCATAATTTATATATCCCTAAAGATCGATTAATTTTTTTAATTATAACTTATTAATGTTTATTTTCGTTAATCTTAGAGGTTAAATCAGGTTCATTTAAGACCTCTAAAATTTTAAGTCTGGATAAATCCGCTAATTCCCTGCTTGAATTAAAGGCATTATCTCCAGGAGATATTGCATCAAGTATATGGATATTTAAATCTCCTGAGCTTGGGAGAAGTTGATTTGCAGGTAAAATTTTTCGAGATCCAATTATCACAACTGGAACTAATGGTATATTTGATTTAATTGCGGAGGCAAAAGCACCTGCCCGAAATTTATCAAGCCCAGGTAACTCGGTAAAAGTACCTTCTGGAAATATAGCCAATGACTCTCCATTAGATGCCGCCCTAATTAACTTTCTCGCATCTCTAAAACTCCCCTGCGGCTTGAAGCGCTCGACGAATCTTGAACCGACACGTTTGAATAAATAACTAGCAATAGGTACAGATTGCATTTCACTTTTGATTACAAATGTAAATTTTGTGGGCAGAACAGCATGTAAGATAGCTCCATCAAGATAGCTGGCATGGTTTGCAACAATTAGAACTCGGCCTTTGGGTATATTATTCAATCCATGAAGATCCATTTTTATTCCACATAAAATGAAGATTAAACTCGCAGTTTTTTTTACCCAGTGACGCCTCAAGCTCAATGAGGGGATTAGGCTGACACCAATCAATGCAAGAATCACACAAAGAAAGAATATCAACCAACTATAAACACCGTATATTAGTGAGAAGAGATTTAATTTAGGCATTATTTATTTTTTTGAATTTGATAGTAAGTTTCAATTGGCTAATTTTTAATAAAATAACATTTACTTATTCTTTATATTATATTTTTTTAAGTAAATTGTGTGAATTTAAGTAGTATTAATTATCTGTATAAATAATGTTTATAATGAACGATGGATACTAAAAATCAAAAAATAGTCACCAATAAAAGATTATTTAATGTATCAAATATCAGTATTGATAAATTTTTAGATTCAATATGGACGGAACGAGGATTATCAGCCAATACTTTAAGTGCTTATAGGGTAGATTTGAGGCTACTTGCACATGAACTAGCGCGTTACGATATGGAAATTAATCAGGCAAGAAAATCTGATGTACTGAGCTTTGTATCAAAAAGAGTTGCGTCAGGCATTAAAGCAAGAACAACTGCCAGACAAATATCCAGTTATCGTGCTTTTTTTCAATTCTTGCTTAGGACCAATCAAATAAAAATTGACCCGACGCTTGATATTGATATGCCTCGTATTGGGAGAACTCTGCCAAGAACTTTAACTGAGGGTGAGGTAAATGAACTTATGCAAGCACCTAATATTAATGATGTGATTGGGCATCGTGATAGAGCAATGCTAGAACTTATGTACGCTACCGGACTAAGAGTCTCTGAGTTGATTTCATTGAAATTATCACAAGTAAATTTCAATCAAGGTGTTCTAAGGGTTATTGGTAAGGGAAATCGAGAGCGTTTAGTTCCTTTGGGTGAAGAGTCAGCAAATTGGCTGCAAGATTTTATTAACACATCACGAAAAATAATCTTACATAAACAGCAAATTGATTATTTGTTTCCAACAAAAAGAGGGCGATGTATGTCCAGACAGGCTTTTTGGTATGCGATTAAACGATACTCAAAAATAGCTGGCATCAAAAAGACCATATCTCCACATGGTTTGAGGCATGCTTTTGCTACACATTTATTAAATCATGGCGCAGATTTGAGGGTAGTCCAATTGTTATTAGGGCATAGCGATTTATCAACAACGCAGATATATACCCACGTGGCCAGAGAGAGATTGAAGGATTTACATGGCGAGCATCATCCTCGAGGATAGCTAATTTTAAACTAATGAATGGATTATTCTTTTGATTGCTTTTATCAAAAATAAAGTTGATGATTATTGTACAAAAGGAGTAAGACAAAGATGGAATGGCTTAAGCATAAAATTTTGAATGCATTTTTATTGATTTTACTGTCAATATTTCTACCGATAATGACTTTCGGTGATGATATTGGGTTACAGGAAATCCGTAAAATTGTAACTAACATGAGCACCGATATTAAAACCGATCAAGTATTAAAAAGTCCAGTCGAGGGCTGGTATATCATTAAAAAAGGTGCTTATATCGCATATATTTCTGAGGATGGTCGTCATTTGATACAAGGCGATATGTATAATTTAGAGACTCAAATCAATCTTTCAGAAGGAATTAGGAATGACTCAAGAAGAGAGGTTGTATCTGCCTATCCACTAGATAAAATGATCATATTTGAATCGGATAAAAAATCCCATGCTGTTACGATATTTACAGATGTGGATTGTTCATTTTGTCGACGTTTGCACAGTCAGATTGACGATTATTTAAATGCTGGAATTGAAGTTAGATATTTACTGTATCCTAGAAATGGACCACAGAGTGAATCGTGGGTAATTGCTGAGCAGGTTTGGTGTTCTGATGATAGAAATAAGGCTTTAACATTGGCTAAAATCGATCAAACATTTGATTCTAGAAATTGTGACCCATCTCCCATAAGTGAGCACTATATGCTGGGTCAGGATGTTGGACTTCAAGGGACACCAGCAATCGTTTTGGAGAATGGGACGATGGTAAATGGCTATGTTTCTGCGACAGAATTATCGAGAATAATATCGTTAAATAATTAACTTGGTTTTGGGTTTTTGTGATCAATTTTTAGAGAATGAACTCCATTATTCACTCCTTGATCTTCGTAATATTTATTAAGAGCAAATACACCACTTTCAAACGCCATTTCATTCCATGGAATTTCATCTTTACTGAATAGCTTAACATCCAAACTTTCCTCGCCTGCAGCAAAAGTACTTTTCAGTGAGGCTGTAAAAAAGATATGAACTTGTCCAACCCGAACGACATCAACTGAAGCGAGTAAATATCCAATTTCAACATCCGCACAAGCTTCTTCTTTAGTTTCCCTAACGGCACCTTCTTGCATTGTTTCTTCTAATTCCATGAATCCGGCCGGAATAGTCCAATATCCATATCTGGGTTCTATCGCTCTTTTGCATAGCAATATTTTATCCTCAATTTCAGGAATACATCCAACTACAATTTTAGGGTTTTGGTAATGAATTATTTTGCATTTTGAGCAAACTATACGTTCCCGATTATCGCCTTTCGGAATTGTTATTAAGGTTGTTGATCCACAATCAGCACAATATTTCATCATAGTTAATTACATTTCTAGTGGTGCCGGGAGCGAGAATCGAACTCGCACTCTGTTTCCAGAACCGGATTTTGAATCCGGCGCGTCTACCAGTTCCGCCATCCCGGCAATTTTTATATAATATAAGAAGTTATTTTTTCAGTCTCTATTTTGACGTAAATTGATTATGGATTCTACTGTTGCTTTTTTTGTTCATCACAAGTTAAACACATGCATTAGATTCATGTTCTGAATTATAATTAATTTTTATAGAGGTTTTAGAGACAAATGAGGTTAGAAAATGCAATTATCTGATTTTGATTATCATTTGCCTGATAATCTAATTGCTAAATATCCATCAAAAAGGCGCCGTGACAGTCGCTTACTTGTTCTTGATTGCGCGCAAGGTGAAATAATTGAATCTCAATTTTCATGTTTATCACAATTTTTACGACCACATGACCTAATGATTTTTAATAACACGAAGGTAATGAAAGCGCGTTTATTCGGCAAAAAATCGACTGGCGGTAAAGTTGAGATTTTAATTGAAAGAATGATCAATAAATATCATGTTATTGCGCATATTCGTGCAAACATAAGCCCAAAAATAGGTACTTTGATTTTACTGGAAGGGGATTGTAAGGCTGAGGTGATTAATAGTGAAAACGGAATGTATGAATTACATTTTTCTTTTGAGGTGAATGGTTTCATTGATAAATATGGGGCACTTCCAATCCCACCATATCTGAGTCGATCTGCTGGAGTAATTGATGAAGAAAGATATCAAACTGTATACGCGAAAGAAAGAGGTGCAGTTGCGGCACCTACGGCTGGATTGCATTTTGATGATTGCATGCTAAAGGAGTTAAAAGAAAATAAAATTGATTCTTCTCACATAACATTGCATGTGGGTGCAGGTACATTTCAATCTTTAAGACAAGAGGACGTCAATAAAAATTCACTTCACAGTGAATTTGCAAAACTAGATAAACAAGTTTGTTTAGCAATTGAGAATGCAAAATCACAAAATGGAAGGGTTATACCCGTTGGGACAACTAGTATGAGGACAATAGAGACAGCCTCTAGTAATATAGGGATTAAGCCTTGGTGTGGAGAAACAAATATTTTTATTAAGCCTGGCTATAATTTTAAAATAGCGGATGGTTTGTTAACAAACTTTCATCTTCCAAGATCATCACTTTTAATGTTAGTAGCTGCCATGGCTGGAAAAGAATTAATATTTGAAGCTTATCAATACGCCATAGAGCATAAATTTCGCTTCTTTAGTTACGGTGATGCTATGTTGATTTTACCTAGAGGGTTGTGATGAAGTATTCCACTGAATTGACAAATAATCTTGCCAGAGTTGGGTCGATTTTACTAAAAAGAGGCAAAATAAATACACCCGCATTTATGCCTGTAGGCACCTATGGTGCAGTAAAAAGTGTGACTCCTGAAGAGGTGGCTGAGTCTGCTGCTGATATTATTCTTGGAAATACCTTTCATCTCATGCTTAGACCGGGTTCAGGTATTATAAGACAGCATGGTGGATTGCATGAATTTATGAATTGGAAGGGTCCTATACTCACTGATTCTGGGGGTTTTCAGGTATTTTCATTGGCCTCATTAAGAACAATCTCTGAGGAGGGCGTAACTTTTCGTTCCCCGATTGATGGTAATGAGATATTTCTGTCACCAGAGATATCGATGGACATACAACATGATCTGAATTCTGACATAACTATGATTTTTGATGAGTGTACGAAATATCCAGCTAGTGAAAGAGCGGCCAAAAAATCCATGGAACTCTCTTTAAGATGGGCAGAGCGTTCCAAGCAACGCTTTGAGGAATTACGTAAAAAAGACCCCGATCGTGGTGAAGCAATTTTTGGCATCATTCAAGGCGGTATGTATGAAAATCTCAGAATCGAATCATTGCGAGGCTTACAGAAATTAAATTTTGATGGTTATGCTGTTGGTGGATTGGCTGTAGGTGAAACTGAGTCAGAGAGACTTAAGGTGTTGAGAGATATTATTCCGTATATGCAAGAGAATAAACCCCGATATCTAATGGGTGTTGGTACTCCAGTTGATATTGCAGAATCTGTTAAATTAGGGATTGATATGTTTGATTGTGTGATACCAACCAGACACGCAAGAAATGGGCATTTATTCACTCATCGAGGAGTAATTAAGATCAGAAATGCTGCTTACGCGAAAAAAACGGAAGCTCTTGATCCTGAGTGTAATTGCTATACTTGCGAAAATTATAGTTTGGCTTATTTGAGACATCTTGAAAAATCAAATGAAATGCTTGGCTCAAGATTATCTACTATCCATAATTTACATTATTATCAATCAGTTATGGGTAAAATTAGAGAGCATATTAAAGCAGATAGCTTAGAGGTTTATATTGATCATTTGCGTTCAATTTACCCAAAGAAAGACAGTTGAGGATTGATGTAATAAAAAAAATATTGACCACACTTGATGTTAAATCTTGTTGTATAATATTGTGCTGATAAATTAACTTATAAAAAGATTAAAATTATGAACTTTCTAATTAGTAATGCATATGGTCAAGACGCTCCTGGTGCCGCTGATACGTTTGGTTTCTTATTGCCAATGGCTGCAATTTTTATTGTCTTTTACTTTTTACTTATTCGGCCGCAACAAAAGCGACAAAAAGCTCATGTTGAACTTGTTCAGGCATTATCTGCTGGAGATGAAGTGATGACCACAGGTGGATTATTATCCAAAGTGACTGCGGTCAGTGAGCATTATGCAACACTCGAAATAGCAAAAGACGTTGAGATTAAAATTCAAAAATCATCCATTTCTGCGATTGTCCCCAAAGGGACAATCGATGCTGCTTAGAAAAGTAAATCAATGAATCGTTATCCATCATGGTTGAATTTTCTGGTGTTGTTTATTTTTGTTTTAGGTGGCGTACTTGCCCTACCGAACATATATAGCAGTGTTCCCTCTGTTCAGGTGGTAAATGCAGATGGATCAGATTTTGATGAAGTGCAACTACAAGAAATTATGGAGTCTCTTGGCGATATTAAGTTACCGTCCATCGCTAGTTATATTGAAGATGGAAGAGCAATTGTTCTTTTTGAAAGCCCCGTGGATCAGACGGTTGCGGGAAAACGTCTTAGAAATAGATATAATGAGCAAAAAAGTATCGCCTATACATTGACTCCCAATTTGCCCGATTGGCTGCGTAATCTCGGTATTAGGCCAATGAGCTTAGGATTAGATTTAAGAGGAGGTGTTTATTTTCTCTTAGAAGTTGATATGAAAACAGCCATCGAAACTAGATTGACTTTATATCAACAAAGTTTTTCTGACTTACTACGAGAAGCAAAGTTGAGAAGTCGGGTAGATCTGGTTGATTCTGATATTCTGGTGCGAGCCAGGAATGAAGCTGATCTAGATAGAGCACGAACTATTATTTCTGAAATTGAACCTGATTTGCTGATTTTGGATGGATCTGATGAGAATTCATTTCGTCTAAGAATGACTGAAACTCAAATTAAAGCTCGTCAAGATTTTGCTATCGAACAAAATATTACAACATTAAGAAATAGGGTGAATCAATTGGGTGTTGCTGAGCCATTAGTTCAAAGGCAGGGGGTGGATCGTATAGTTGTTCAGTTACCTGGAGTACAAGACCCTAATCGTCTGGATGATATTTTGACCGCAACAGCCACGCTTGAATTTCACCTAGCTGATAATGGTGGAAACTTTCCCGGTTCTAGAAGGTATACAGGGAGGCCAGGGGTCCCATCGCAAAATTTAAGAAGAGAAATTATTGCTTCTGGCGACCAAATTATAGATGCCGAATCTGGATTTAGTCAGGGGCAACCAGCTGTATTTATAACATTGGATGCTGCTGGCGGTCAGAGTATGCTAAAAACTACTCGTGATAATCTCAACAAACCAATGTCCACTGTATTTATAGAAACAAGACGAGTTTCTGAGATAGAAAATGGCGTCGTTAATACAAGAATAATAAAAACAGAAGAAATAATCAGCACTGCTACGATTCGAGGTATCTTTAAAGATCGTTTTCAGATCACTGGATTAACTCCAGTAGAAGCCAGAGAATTAGCGTTACTATTGAGAGCTGGAGCATTAGCGGCTCCTGTCTTTAAGATTGAAGAAAGGACTATAGGTCCAAGTCTTGGCCAAGATAATATTGATCGCGGTTTTAGTGCGGTCACGATCGGATTTTTGGCTGTTGTATTATTTATGGCTGTTTATTATAGGTGGTTTGGAATGATCGCCAATATTGCATTATTTTCTAATTTAATTTTCATAGTTGCATTGTTATCCTTACTTCAAGCATCACTGACGTTACCAGGAATTGCTGGCATTGTGTTGACGGTTGGTATGGCTGTAGATGCAAATGTGCTTATCTTTGAGAGAATCAGAGAAGAGCTTGCTGCCGGAGAGACCGCACAAAATAGTATTAGTGCGGGTTATGATAAAGCCCTATCCTCAATATCTGATGCAAATATAACGACACTAATTGCAGCTATAGTTTTATTCGCTTTTGGTACAGGGCCAATCAAGGGATTTGCGATTACGTTATCCTTAGGCATCATTACATCTATGTTCACATCAATCATTGGGACACGAACCATTGTGAATCTTGTCTTTGGTAATAGACGCTTCAAGAAACTCCCAATATAGGATCGTAAATGCAATTCATAACTAAAAAAACCACTATAAATTTTCTTGGTAAGACTAGAAGAAAAATAGCGATTGGTCTATCGATAATAATGGTATTGATTTCTTTAGTTTCTCTGAGTACTCGTGGTTTAGATTTGGGTATAGATTTCACTGGCGGTGTCTTACTTGAGGTTGGCTATCCGAATGATGCTAATTTACCAAAGATACGATCGCTATTAATCAATGATGGATTCAAAGATGTCCAAGTTCAAAGTTTTGGCTCTGATAAAGACGTTTTATTGAGATTACCACCACAACTAGAAGGTAACCCAAATGATATTCGAGATCGTTTACGGAATTTATTAGCTTCAGATGAACCCGATGTAGATTTGAGGCGAGTTGAATTTGTTGGTCCACAAGTAGGTAAAGATTTAACGGAGCAAGGTGGTTTAGCTATGATCTTTGCTCTTCTTATGATTTTTGCTTATGTGATGTTTCGTTTTCAATGGAAATTTGCAGCAGGCGCAGTTTGTGCATTAGGCCATGACGTCATCATAACGGTTGGTTTCTTTTCTTTATTTGGCTTTGAGTTTGATTTGACTGTTGTGGCTGCAGTACTTGCAGTTATTGGTTATTCGTTAAATGACACGGTGGTGGCCTTCGATCGAATTCGGGAAAATTTTATAAAATTACGAGGTGTTGCTTCAGATGATGCGATGAATATTTCAATCAATGAGATGTTGGCACGAACTATTATTACTGGTGTAACGACACTGGTGGTTTTGACTGCTTTGCTTTTACTTGGTGGTGAATCTGTTAGACCATTTTCTATTGCCTTAATCGTAGGCATTATAATAGGTACATATTCTTCTATATATACCGCTGGTGCAGTTGCTTTAATGCTAGACGTAAATACCAAGGATTTATTGCCCGCGGAGAAAAATCCTGAATTAATAGATGATCTTCCTTAATTAAGGAAGATCTTTATTTAAACATAACATCAATTTCTTTAGCAAAGAGATCTGTTAGCGCAGAATGAATCCTAGGTGAACCAGTCAATACATGACCTTGCTCTAGAAAATCATTGGATCCATCTAAACCACATATAATACCTCCTGCTTCTTGGATAATTAATGCACCGCCAGCTATATCCCAGATACTTAGACCTGTTTCCCAAAAAGCATCGAGTCGTCCGGCAGCCACGTAACACAAATCCAGAGCTGCTGAGCCTGGACGACGCACTCCAGCAGTTTCTTCAATCGCAATTTGCAACATATTCATATAAGGTTTTGTGGCTTTATTGGAATCTCGGTAAGGAAAGCCTGTACCAATGAGTGCTCTATTTAAATTTCTTTCACCACTGACTCGTATTTTACGTCCATCCAATTGCGCCCCTTGCCCCTCTGAAGCCGTAAAAAGTTCTTGGCGTATTGGATCATAAACCGCGGCATGGATGAGTTTTTTTTCATGCATAAGCGCAATAGAGACGCAAAAATTTGGGAATCCATGTAAGAAATTAGTTGTCCCATCAAGTGGATCTATTATCCATAAATAATCAGATTCACCTTGTTGACCGCTTTCTTCAGCAAGAATAGCATGATCAGGATAATGCCTAAGAATTGTTTCAATGGCTATTTTTTCTGCCACCACATCTGCTTCACTAACAAAATCATTGCGCCCTTTTAGTGTTACTTTGGATTTAATCTTTTCGAGTTTATTAAGATTACGAATTAATGAGTCACCAGCGCGATGGGCAGCTATAACAGCGACATTGAGTAATGCATGCATTTTTTTTGATTCCAGTAGATTTAAAAAGAACTTTTTTCTGTGACTTTTATTGTTTGCCTCAGTCCGTATAGAATAACAGACCTTATTGAACGATATAACGATATAATGAAATTATATATTTATATGAGTATTTACCAGTGAATTTAAAAATAAAAATAATCCTAATAGAAACATCTCATCCTGGAAATATAGGTGCGGTCGCAAGAGCCATGAAAAACATGGGTCTCTATGAGCTTGTTTTGGTTAACCCCACATCTTTTCCTCATGAAGATGCAGTCTCTAGAGCTTCTGGCGCCGAAGACATATTAGAATCTGCATCCGTAGTGAGTACCCTCGTTGAGGCAATTGAAAATTGCAGTCTGGTGGTGGGAGCTAGTGCTAGATCAAGGTCAATTAATTGGCCAAGTGTTGAGCCAAGACAATGCGTGGAAAAAATACTTACCGATCACAAAGATAATTATACCGCGATTGTATTTGGCCCAGAGAAATCTGGTCTTAAAAACGAGAGTCTTGATCATTGTAATTATTTGCTAAGCATCCCGACCAATCCAAATTTTAGCTCTTTAAATTTAGCAATGGCGGTACAAATTTTTTGTTATGAATTACGGATGCAAGTTGTGGGAGGTGAAATACCAATTTTTGATTCTGGTACACCTTTAGCTACAGTAAATGAGATGGAAAATTTCTATATTCACTTAGAGTCACATCTAATTAAAAATAAATTTTTAAATCCAAATGAGCCAAGGCATTTGATGCGCCGTATTCGTCGTCTTTTTATGAAAGCGTCCCCTGATCAAAACGAAGTTAATATTCTACGCGGTATACTTTCCTCATTTGAATCTGACCAAAGAAAAGAGCTGAAGAATGAAAAGAACGACTGATAATCTTATCTATCTGGATAGTGCAGCCACAATGCCAATTGATCAAAAAGTTGTCAGTGCGATGACAGCTTGCCTAAATAATACTGAAGTAATGGGTAATCCATCATCATTAAACTATGCAGGCCGAAATGCTATGCATGATATCGAAATAGCCAGACAAAAACTTGCAAATTTATTGCATACAAATAAAGATAATTTGACTTGGACCTCGGGCGCTACTGAATCTAATAATTTAGCTATTATTGGTGCAGCCAGGTTTCGATCTCATTTGGGACGTCATATCATTACTATGGCAACTGAGCATAAAGCTGTTTTAGGTGCTTTTGATTACTTAGAAAAAGAAGGATTTGAAGTAACTAGACTAATGCCAGATCCTAGTGGCCTTTTGAAATTAGCTGATTTAAAAGAAGCGATAAAAAAAGAAACTCAACTTGTTTCAATTATGCATGTCAATAATGAAACTGGAGTTACTCAAGATATCGTTAAAATTGGCTCAATATGTCGTGAAAAGAATATACTTTTTCATACGGATGCCGCCCAATCTATTGGAAAAATCTCGTTAAATTTGGATCAATTACCTATTGATTTACTGTCTATTTCAGCGCATAAATTTTATGGACCACAAGGTATTGGTGCTCTATATATGCGTAAGGCTGCTGGTTGCGGTGTTATTCCTTTGCACTATGGTGGTGAGCAAGAAAATTGGATTCGTCCCGGAACGCTTCCCGTCCATCAGATTATTGGTTTTGGTGTGGCTGCGGAATTAGCATTAGAAAGAAGCGAAGATGATTATTTGATTATGCAGGATTTGCATAAACGACTATGGAGTGGATTAAAAAGTATTCCTGGTATTGAAATCAATGGCACAATTAAATCAAAATATCCCGGTATTCTGAATGTTTCGATATCTGGTATTGATGGTGAAAGCTTAATATTATTGCTCGAGCCACTCTGCGTTGCAAATGGATCAGCCTGCAATTCAAAAAATAATGAACCATCGTTTGTACTTAAGGCTTTGGGGCGATCTGATCTTCAAGCTCAAAGTGCAATTAGATTCAGTTTTAATAGAAATACAACATATGAAGAAATTGATCTCACGATAAATAAGTACCATAAAGCTGTTCAATATTTGAGAGAAATTGCACCGGATGAATTGATATGAATAAGCCTATATCAAAGCAAATAGAACCTTATAATGATATGACACGAGAACTATTTACTCGAGGTGATTATAAAGATAATTCTGTTTACCCAAAAGGAAGAGTCATCAAGGTTAGAAAAGGTTCTCTTGACGATGGCTTGGTGGCTGAAATTGTCACTGTAGTAGAAGATGAAAAGATAGTAGCTGCTAAATATAGAATATATGGATGCCCTCATTCGATCGCATCACTCGAATGGATTTGTGAAAAAATAGATGGATTGATAATTCATGATTTAAGTAAAATTGATTTAAGTAACCTAAAGAATTTATTATTGATTCCGATTGAAAAAACGTCACTGATATTATTATTAGAAGACGTTTTGGATGAGATTAGGTTACAATTAGAACTCAAATAATTAAATATATAAATATTATGGCAATTTCACTTACAAGTGCAGCGGTAGATAGAATAAAAAACTATTCGGATACAGTTTCCGATAACGGTGTAAATCTTCGTATCGGAGTAAAGAAAACAGGGTGTAATGGCTATGCCTATGTGATTAATTATTCAGATAAAATAGAAGAAGATGACCAGGTATTTATAGATCATGATATTAAAATTATCGTTGATAAGACGAGTTTGGCGTTAATAGATGGTACTGAGGTTGATTTCTATAAAGAAGGTTTAAATGAAGCATTTCGTTTTCGCAATCCTAATATTTCTGGAGAATGCGGGTGCGGAGAAAGTTTCAGTATTTAGCGGTATTGATTCGCCTAAAGTACAGCTATTTTATAAGATTTAATTAATTCTAAAATACATTTATATTATTTTTTTAACTATATTTAAAGGTGGTTATTATGTCGGTTGAGCAAACACTCTCAATTATCAAGCCAGATGGAGTACAGAAAAATCTCATAGGTGAGATATACAATCGTTTTGAAAAAGCTGGGCTTAAAATAGTTGCTTCTAAAATGATGCACCTAACCAAAGAACAAGCAGAGGGATTCTATTCCGTTCACAGTGAGCGTCCATTTTTTAATGACTTGGTTAGCTATATGACCTCCGGTCCAGTCATGGTTCAAGCTCTTGAAGGGGAATCAGCCATAGATGCAAATCGGAAGATCATGGGTGCTACTAATCCTTCGGATGCCGCAGCTGGATCAATTAGAGCCGACTTTGCTGATAGTATTGAAGAAAATATCGTACATGGTTCAGATGGACCTGAGACCGCCATCCAAGAAATTGAATACTTTTTTGACGATAAAGAGATATGTGAGCGAACCAGAATATAATCCAATGAAGATAGATAACCATGCAAGCGCTGAAGAAAAATTTATTAGGATTAACACAAGATGAGCTAGAGGCTTTCTTTTTAGATCTTGGACATAAAAAATTTCGTGCAAAGCAGCTTCTCCAATGGATGCATCAAAAGTATGTAGTGGATTTTGATTTGATGTCGGATCTCTCAATCACGTTGAGAAATGATTTAAAATCAATTGCATCTATAAGTCTTCCTGAAATTATTTCAGAAACTGTATCTAATGACGGCACAGTTAAATGGCTATTTAATTCTGGTGTGGGTCAAGCCATCGAAACTGTGTTTATTCCTGAAGCTGACCGTGGAACATTGTGTATTTCATCTCAAGTCGGATGCGCATTAGATTGTTCGTTTTGCGCTACTGGCTTTCAGGGTTTTAATAGAAATCTTACATCCTCTGAAATAATTGCTCAGGTGTGCTTTGCAAATAGTCTTTTGCCAAGAAGAAAAAATGGATTGTCAGCTATTACAAATGTGGTATTTATGGGCATGGGCGAGCCATTAGCCAATTATAGAAATGTACTCAAAACGTTACAAATTCTATTGTCAGATAACGCTTATGGCTTATCGAGAAGACGAGTTACACTAAGTACATCAGGTATCGTTCCTAACCTTAATTCTCTCGGTGATGACTGCAATGTTTCTTTGGCAGTTTCCTTGCACGCACCTGAAGACGTGTTAAGAGACAAACTTGTACCTATCAATAAGATGCATCCAATTGCTGAATTACTTGAGGCATGTTGGGCTTATGCAAAAAAACACTCAAATCGTTATATTACTTTTGAATATGTGATGTTAAGAGGTATTAATGATTCTGTTTTGCAGGCAAGAAAATTGGCTAAGTTATTAAAAGATAAGCCAGCCAAAGTTAATTTGATTCCTTTTAATCCTTTCTCCGAGAGTGATTATCAGTGTTCATCAACCGAGCAGATTAGACGATTTCAGTCTAAATTGCGAGAGTTGGGAATAATAGTTACAACGAGAAAAACTCGTGGTGATGATATTGATGCTGCATGTGGTCAGTTAGCTGGCAAAGTAAACAATAAAGTATTAACTAGATTAAGTGAGAAAAAACGGAGAGCAGTGGTATTATAAAATTAAAAATAATGCTATTGAGTTTTAAATGAGTAGAGATTCAGACGACATTAAAAATAAAGAACATCTCGATGATGAGGTTAGTTGTGGTGAATTATTAGCAAAAACCAGACTCGCGAAGGATCTTAGCACAAAAGATATAGCCAAAGAGTTGCGTATTTCCGCTGCGGTAATTGAAATGATTGAGCGTGATGATTTCGAAAAGATTGGTGCCTCTGTTTTCGTAAAGGGCTATCTTCGTCAGTATGCAGATATTTTGGGTTTACCAGTAGACCAATTACTGGAAAGTTATAACCAGTTGAATCCTGAGAAAAGCTCAGCCCCAATAGTTAATAAAACAGTAGAAAATATCAGTAAATTTGTTCTTACTCCGAAATTGATTTTAGTAAGTGTTTTTGCTCTTATTGCTCTATTTTTAATTTGGTTACTAGTATCTATGTTAACTAAAAAAGAGCCATTGTTAGATCAAGTGACAGATAATCTAAATATTCAAGATATTGAAGTGGTGAATTTTAAGTCTGTTATGAACGAGGTTGATTTAATTGAAATCGAAGAAACATTAACGGAGCAATCAGAAATTTTAATTAACCAAGATCTCGAGCCAGTGATGAACGAGGTTGATTTAATTGAAATCGAAGAAACATTAACGGAGCAATCAGAAATTTTAATTAACCAAGATCTCGAACCAGTGATGAACGAGATTGATTTAATTGAAATTGAAGAAACCGAGATTGAGACTTCAAAGTTCCTTTACAAAGAACCAGAAGGATTAACCTTAGCAATTGAATACAGTGGATTATGCTGGACAGAAATATATGACGTAAATGGTAAGCTACTTTTTTATGACTTGGGCGACCTAGGGAAGAATGTGGTTGTTAGTGGAGCCGGCCCTTTGGATGTATTATTTGGTGCAGTAACAGAAGTACTTAGTTTAAGTGTTGATAGTCAGAATTACCCACTCCCAGGTTCATCACGACAAGATGAAGTGCTTAGGTTGAAAGTATCAAAGTTGTGAGAGAAGCTATGAAACCAAAAACAATAAGAGGAATGAATGATCTGTTACCCGAGGTTATTGGAACTTGGCGCTATCTTGAGAGAATAGTAATTCAAATAGCTGAGTCTTATGGGTTTAATGAAATTCGTTTGCCACTTATAGAGCGAACTGAATTGTTTAAGAGATCCATCGGTGCGGATACCGATATTGTAGAAAAGGAAATGTATACGTTCAAAGATAGGAATGAAGAAAGTATCACACTGAGACCAGAGGCAACAGCCAGTATGGTTCGTGCTGGTATTACTAATGGTTTATTGCATAATCAACAACAAAAGTTATGGACGATGGGCCCTATGTTTCGTTATGAGAAGCCACAAAAAGGGCGGTATCGTCAATTTCATCAATTTAATTTAGAGGCAATGGGTTATAAGGGCCCAGATGTCGATGCTGAATTGATAATAATGTGCGCCAGAATTTGGAAAGTCCTCAATTTAAAGAACCTAAGATTAGAAATTAATTCTTTAGGCAATCAGGAATCAAGAGTAATTTATAGAAATAGGTTGATAACGTATTTCTCTGAGCGCAAAAACGACCTAGATCAGAATAGCCTTGATCGACTTCAGTCGAATCCTCTTAGAATACTTGATAGCAAGAATCCCGATATGCTCTCTATTATAAAGACAGCACCAATTATGCTTGATTATCTTGATGATGAATCAAAAAGAGATTTTGATATGCTGAAACTTCTTTTGGATAATGCGAATATTAAATATATAGTGAATCCTAGGTTGGTTCGTGGCCTGGATTATTATAATAAGACTGTATTTGAATGGGTAACCGATGACCTAGGCGCTCAAGGTGCAGTCTGTTCTGGCGGCAGATATGATGGCTTGGTGGAAAAATTGGGTGGTCGTGCCACACCCGCTATAGGATGGGCCATGGGAATTGAGAGGCTGGTTAGTTTGTATGAAATTTCTAACGAGCGTGTCGCTAATACAGTTCCGCATATTTATATTGTTACTGATGGTGATATGGCGCTTCATAAGGGCTTTGATTTAGCAGAAGAATTACGCGAGAATTTTCCTACCTTAAGATTTAAACTAAATATGGGTGGAGGTAGTTTTAAATCTCAATTAAAACGGGCTGATAAAAGTCAGGCATTTTATGCGATAATTATCGGGACGGAAGAAGTGGAAAATAATCAAGTGGGTTTTAAACCTCTTCGTAATAATGAAGCTCAGGTAAATGTTTCATTTGAAGATATTGTGACCGAAGTTAAGAAAATCTTTGGATGATGTTATTTTCATCCAAGTATCAATATAATTAATCATAATTTTCAATTAAAAAGGCTTTAATCGTGGACGAATTTCTCTCAGAAAAAGAACAAATTCAGTATATACGTGAATGGTGGCGTGAGAATCGTCTCTATATATTTATTTTCGGTGCATTAGTTATAGGGGGCGTAACTGGGACAAATACATGGAAGTCCAGTGTGCTGAATAATCAATTGGCGGCTTCTTCGCTTTATGAGTCTCTTGCAATTGAAATCTCAGAGAACAATTTAGACTCAGGATCAATGATTGCAGAAGAAATTTATACCGATCATGCCGATTCTATTTATGCTGATCAGGCAAGATTGGCAATGGCTTATTTTTATATGAATCAAAGTCGTGATGAAGATGCAGCAAACGAATTACGACAATTGATAGATGACCCTGATAATCCTGAAATAGCGCTAATTGGGCGAATGCGACTTGCAAAAATTTTGTTATATCAAAGTAAATATCAGGAAGTTTTGGATTTACTTGAAGGAAGTATAGGGCATGCTTTCGAAACAAAATTCAGTGAACTTATTGGTGATGCTTATTATGGCTTGGAAGAATATTCAAATGCAGAGTTTGCTTATATGAGTGCACTTAAGAATACAAATTCACCACAAGTAGTTGATGCTGCATTGGTGCAAATGAAAATCAATGATTTACCAGAAAATTCGATATCAGATGTTGATGATATTGAGGTAAATGCTCAATGAGACCTGTTATAAGATTTATAATTATTTTAACTGTTAACATAATGATTGGTGGATGCTCTTTCTTTCAAGATAAAGATGAAGAGATTCTACCCGCAGAGTTAATTCGTTTTGATGAGCAATTAAAAATCCAACAAATATGGAAAACAAAAATTGGAAAGGGTTCAGAGTTTCTTCATTTATCGCTGCTTCCTAGTGGAGATAGACAACGAGTCTTTCTGGCCAGCCATGATGGAAAAATCGCTGCATTTCAATCTAAAAATGGAGAGCGAGAGTGGGATGTCGAGCTCGAAACAGAATTAACCAGTGGCCCCTCATATGGAAGCAATAGAGTAATTGTTGTCAGTAAAAATGGCGAATTAATTTGCTTGAGACACGATGATGGATCTGAGGTATGGCGAGTAAAAATTAAAGGCGAATCAATCTCTATACCATTGATTAGAAATGATTCCGTTACAGTTTTAACTATTGACGGGCAGTTAAGAAATTTTTCAATTTTTGATGGATCTGAGCGCTGGATGACAAATCAAGACATGCCCTCATTGACTCTAAGAGGTGCTTCTTCACCAATAGGAATTGGAAATAATGCTATAGCTGGATTTGATAATGGTCGATTAATTTCAGTGAATATTGATTCAGGGATTGTGCAATGGGAGTCCATGCTTTCGCCAGCGTCTGGCAAAACTGATTTAGAGAGACTAACAGATATAGACGGTGTGATTAAATCCATAGGACAGGATATATATGCGGCTGGTTATCAAAGCCAAATAGCCAGTATCGCAGCTGAGTCGGGCCAGACATTATGGACCAAAGAATTATCAAGCAATGCTGGAGTTGCTATTGATGAGGAAATGCTTTTCGCGGTTACAGATACAGGAGATTTAGTTGGTATGAATCGTTCAGATGGCAGTGAGGTATGGCGAAAAACTATTTTACTGAGAAGAGAAGTCACCGCCCCCACGAAATTTAAATCAACCGTAGTGGTGGGTGATTTTGAAGGTTACTTACATTTTTTCGATCATAAAACTGGAGAGTTAGTTTCAAGAAAAAGAGTGGGTAAAGGTGCAATTTCTGGATCACCAGTGGTTATTGATGATTATTTATATGTTCAAAATGAATCCAGTGAGATGGCCGTATTCTCCATTTCAGAAGAAAGTAAATCAAATATATCTGACGTTAAAATAACGGGAGGAACCTGAGCCATTATGGCAAAGGTTATTGATTATGCTGCCTGTTATAGCATTAATTGGTCGTCCCAATGTGGGGAAATCGACTCTTTTTAACCGTCTTACCAAATCTCGAGATGCCCTAGTTGCTGACTACCCTGGCCTTACAAGGGACCGTCAGTATGGTTATGGAAAAATGGGAGCTATTCCCTATCTTGTTGTCGATACGGGTGGTATTACGGGTGGTGAAGAAGGTATTCACGAGTTAATGGCACAGCAATCTAAACAGGCACTTCAAGAAGCAGACGTGGCCATCATAATGGTAGATGGAAGAGCTGGTTTAACATCTGTAGATGAATATATTGTGCAATTAACAAGAGAGAATGCAAAAAAAATCTGGCTTGTTGCCAATAAAACAGAAGGTTTAGATGCAGATATTTCTACTTCCGAGTTCCATGGTCTTGGAATCCCTGATCCAATAGCGATTTCTGCCGCCCATGGTGATCGTGTATCAGCATTAATGGATGAGATATTAGCGCCATTTGAAAATGATTTAGTCGAGGTTGAGAATGATAATGAAGGCCTCATCAATACTGATAAAGACGCCCTAAATATTGCTTTTATTGGTAGACCTAATGTTGGTAAATCAACCTTGATTAATCGGTTGATTGGTGAGGATAGGCTGGTAGTTTATGACCAACCAGGGACCACCAGAGACAGTGTTTCTGTGCCTCTAGAGCGAGATAAAAAAAAATATTTATTTGTTGATACTGCAGGAGTGCGTCGCAAAGGAAAAGTAAAGGAAGTCATTGAAAAGTTCAGTATCATTAAGTCACTACAAGCAATAGAACAATCCAATGTGGTATTTGCAATGATGGACGCAAAAGAGGGCATCACAGAACAAGATATTAGTTTAATGGGGTTAATTGTTCAGCGAGGTCGTGCCCTAGTAGTAATAATTAATAAATGGGACGGACTTACCAATGAACAAAAGAAATTCTTAAGAGGTCAACTTGAACGACGTTTACCATTTCTTGATTTTGCTGAACAACATACAATCTCAGCTTTGCATGGAACCGGAGTTGGGGATCTATTAGCCGCATCTCAACGGGCATATCTTGCTGCAACACGAGATTTACCAACTAATAATTTAACTAAAGAACTCGAAGAGGCGTTAATTGAACATGCTCCACCATTAGCTGGAGGTCGACGAATTCGATTAAGATACGCTCATCAAGGCGGTCGAAATCCACCAACTATCGTTATCCATGGCAATCAAACTGAGCGACTCCCGTTAACTTATAAGCGTTATTTAACAAAGCGTTTTAGAAAGAAATTCCGTTTAAAAGGTACTCCTGTTCGACTTGTATTTAAAACGGGCGATAATCCTTATAAAGGACGACGAAATAAATTAACACCACGGCAAGATAGAAAAAGAAAACGCTTGATGAGTTTCGTTAAGAAGAAGTAATTTTACCCATATAAATCAATAGGTTACAATAACTCCTGTACAACTCCTGCCACTTTTTGGTACACTAATAACTCCTATATAACTCCTGTATGAGCAAAAGAGAATGGATAAGGCGAATGTACTAAAAGGTAATTTTTCCACAAAGAGAACTCTTCACTTTACTGACGCTAAGATTAAAAAGATCTCTACACGCAGTCAGAAGCTAGATAACTGGAAAGAAGAAACTGTCTGGTCAAATAAGCACGTTGGTTTTGGTATTCGTATCTCACCAATCGGAAACCAATCAGGGCATCAACTACCTGCTAAATTTCGTCTTAGGTATATCACTACTGGAACTCCTAAAGGAATGGCTCGTAATATTAAAATTATTGGAGCTGATCCAACAACGATAACTTTTAGTAAAGCGTTAAGTTGGTATAAGGATCAAAGCGCTATGCTTCAGCAAGGTATAAATCCTAACCAATCTAATAGAGAATCAAGGACAAAGACAGATGAGCTTTCAATACTGGAGCTTGGTGAAGCTGAATTAAATCCTGTAATTGATAATAAAAAGTTAGCTGAAGCCACGAAGATTCACTACAGATCTCATCTTAACCAGATTATAAAAAGAATTGGTGATAGAACCTTTAATGATTTAACTGAAAGAGATTTAAAAGCTCTATTGAAAGATCGTAATGCTGATCATCTTAGAAATTTTGTAGCCTTTCTGCAGAGGCTTGAGAATAAATTACCTCCAAGATTTAAACCAGAGGAAACATTTACGACACGATGTGAAAGAGAGTTCGGCAAGCTACCAAAAAGAAAGAGTAGAAAGAAGCAGACTCTTGCTTACGAGCCACATCAACAACAAATCGCTCAGTTCTTCTTGGCTCTTCAGTACGCTTATAATGGCTATACTGTCCGTGAAGGAAGTAAAGCTAGGTGGGAGCGTATTGATACTCTTGCTATGACTGACATTAAAAATCTATCAGCTAAAGAACTTGATCGTTTGGATATAACTGAAACTTATGGTCAAGAAACTTCGGCAAAAAAAGATTGTTTCATTAAACCGACCATTACTCATAGAGCAACAGTAGATGCTTTGATGCTGATGTTTCTAACTGGACTTAGAAAAAAGAATGTTTTTGAGATGAAGTGGGAGGATGTTCTTTGGGAAGATAATACATTATTAATTCCAGATATGAAGATGAAAGACGATGATGAGGTAGTAAAAATACCTTTGACGGTATACACCAAAGCCATTCTTCAATACACAAAAAGCGACAGCCAAGCTGATGATGTGTATGTGTTTGTAAATAAAAATAGCAGAAAGCAATTATCAATAGGCAATTACACAGAAGCTTACAGACGTATAGCTGTATGGGCTTGTATGTTGGATTATACAGATGAGTATCCAAATATAAGAAGTCTGACTTTGGACAGAGATGATGATCGGGATAAACCGAAGACCTATAAAAAGAATCCTTTAGATCCTGCAATCAAAGCAACTGATTTAGATGTTTATCTTTCACTTGATAAGTTCTTCCCTGAATTAATACGATCTTTGATAGAGCAAACTTATGACTCTATGAAACAAGCAGCTGATTTGAATCTCAATATCAGGAATATAGTTAAAGGGTTAGGTTTCAATCCACACGGCTTAAGGCGAACAGCATTAAACGTAGCAAGTCTCTTACTATTAAATCCAAATATATTTCTAAGGCACGAAGCTAAGACAACAGGACAAAAGCATTACACTGCAGAAACTACTTGGGATCTTGAGCAGAAAAGTCTGACTCGTTGCCACGAATATATTGATAATAGAATCTTTGAAAGTTTAGGTAATGATACTGAGCATAATGAAAAAGTATTTGCTTCGCCCATCCTAAAATTCTATGAGTTACCTCGCTTCATACCACAAGATATATACTTTGATATGTCTAAACATAAAGAAAATCAAATTGGTAATGAAGAAAATATCCTATCAGAACAATACCAGTTAGAGGATTATCCAACAGAATTTAAACCTGCTGTTGGTAGCCCTGAAGATGGCTCGGCTAATGATTCAGTATATGAAGGTGATTTCTAAACTGGCATCCATTTACGTGGGATGTTGAGTTAATTATTAATCAGCCTCTGCAATACCAAATAATCTCTGTGCTTTTTTCAAATCAAATGGTAATCCCAACTTATCCATTTCAGCTTCAACTTTATCAATATATGACGTATCCCATTTTCCTGCTTCTAAAGACTCAAGGTTCTTTAATTGAGCTTTTTTTTCTGATGTATTCAATTCAATTAAAACACCTTCTGCATCAAAGACAAATTCTGCTGAAGATATATCTTGATTAGTTCCACCATCAAACAATCCATAAAATGGAATCCAATTTGCTGCACTCATACTCATAGTGGCATAGTAATAAATCCACTTGGTTTCAGGTGGACTAGAACTATCAACATTAGCAGGTTGACCAAACTCATCGTAAATATTGCTTTTCGTACTTAACTCTTCTTTAATATTACGATATTTACCTATCTCCTTTATTTCTGAGTTACCAACTGACTTAGCACCAAACATTATTTCTGATGCACTCATACCTCCGCCATCTTCGTTAAGCCTTGATTGTTTAGTTGCACAGCCACTCAATAGAATTACTGCTGATATTAGAATTAGATGTTTCATACTTATCTCCTGTTCAAATAGAGTACCAGAAATAAAAGAACCTAACACTGGTATCCAATCATATCCATTTGCTATATATATTAAGTGGTACAAATAATACTAATAGAAACATACACTTAGCTTTAAATAACCTATCCAAACACCTGCAATAATTGACAATCTGCGACAGACTTTAGCAGTGAGATAGGTATTTTGTTAGGTTGGGTTTAAATATGATTTATTTATTAATTAATCAAATCACCATTAATAATATTATGATCCACCTTCATTAATAAATATCCTGTACAGACTGAACTCCCACTGGTCTTTGAAAAGCTAAAAAAATCTCCTACTTTTTTTATTGCATACCTACATTTATATTGATCAGATAGCAGAGTTACACCGCCTTGTGAGAATGTCCACGCACCTTCCCATTTAACTCTAGAATAAATGTTACTAAAACCACTAAGCGATCCATCTTTTGCAAAAGAAAATTCAGTTTTACTATCATTTAATGATTTAGCTGAACTATTAATAAAAACTTTACCTTCAATATCACCTTTAGTTAAATCGTCAGCAAAAGAATTGATTGAGAGTAAGAGTAATAATACTAGTAGTTTTTTCATATCTAAAATATACAACAATAGTTCTTAAATTAAAAATCCTATATAATAAGCACAAGTATCAAGAGGAGAGTTAAGTCTCTCGCCAACCTGCTAACTTCTTGCAAGGTGGAATAAACGATACGGCTAACCAAGCAACTAAAAGGAGAATACAGAATGACTAACGTTACTAAAATCCCTGACATTGTTATAAGAAAAGACAATACCGCACGGCTTAATACTTATGATGCACGTTATTGGTTTTACACAAGCACCAATGCAAGAGACATAGTTGATTGCCATTACAGTCCTGAAGACTTCCAATTCCCTGCTGTAGTTAAACTGCCCGATAACATAATGGATCGCTTTGAGATTATTCTTGAATCGTCTGGTGATGGACTAACTATTGTTCTGCAAGGAGAGTCTGAACCAATAGCTTTTAAGTTATTAGAAAAACTTCAAAGTGATTTAAGATTAGAAAGAATAGATGAGAATAATCTTATTGAATATGTATTTGCTGTTTGATGGTGGTAAAAGATGATCACCAATTACTTAGATAGTTTTTCAAATTGTGGTTAGGTTGGGATTTAAATATAGCTTAGTTATTAAATAAAGAAGCTATTAGCAAAAATAATATTATTAGAAAAAATTTTAGCTTTCTTAAATTTCTTTTTGGATCAGGGTTTTTATATCTTCTATAGATTTTTTTGCCGTAACCAATAATCTACGATAATTGTTTGCAGGATAACTTAGTGTTGATAAATGTCCGTAAAACTTATCTGACATATAGTATTCCTTATTAAAATCATATTTATATAAGACTCTATCTCCATAAACATCGCCTTCATCAATGTTGTAGCTGAATCTTATTGCAAAGCCTTCAAGAGTCTCTCTTATATATTGAATATGAAGATTATCTAAAACAATAGAAATTGTATTATTTCTCTCTTTTTGTGTTTCATAAAAGTCGATTAATTGTCTTTTAAGTATTGAGCTTTCTATTAATTCATAGGAGCCAGTTGAAATAAGTTCATTGTAGACACCAATAGCTGGAAAGTAAGATGCACCAACTTCAATATCCAAAATAAGGTTGACTGCTTCTTCATCTGATAAATTATTATGATTACTTTCAATATCATCTTGAAGAACTGAGATCCAACTCAGACTATCGTCCAAAATATTTTGTATTATCTTAATTTGGTTAAGATCATCATCAAGAGCCTGATTCAAATCTTGTAACAATTCTTTTTTTATTTCGATGTTATTTTTTTGAGTATTTAATTCTCCAATATAAAAAGAAAGTAATATACCGCATATTATGACTGCACCTTCAATTACATATTTGATCATCAGTTATCCTTCTTGGGCAATAGTTTCTTCATCCATTAACAATATCAGATAACAATTAAGTTATCAGGTGATGGTAGAAGATGATCACCAATAACTTTAAAAACTTTACAAGGCTTTACCCTTGCTCCACATCTAAGATAATAATAAGAATAGATTACTAATATTGTGTTTGTTGATTAATTTAACAGGCTGTTTAAGGCGCTATAAGAGAAATAAACGCTACCTGTATTATAGGTGTTTAACCGGGCTGGCTAAGTTACTTCAGTATACAGGTAAATGAAAGATTTGTCAAGGTTTAATTTATAATAATTAAATTAATATGTTTTATGAACTTTGTAATAAATTAAAAATACACTATTTAGAGCAGCTTGTCAAGGTTTAGGGGTTAGATTTAGATGAGTATTAGATGCTCTTAAAACGCACTGTAGGGCTTCTTAGCGGTAGTTATTTAGTAGGTTCTTTCTTCATCTAATCGAAGTATTAAATGACGTGATATGCTTTTGATATTGAATACAGGAGATGTGAAATGGAACAAAAAGATATTAGCTACTTATTAGTGGATAAAAATACTTCCCTCAATCATCACTAACCTCTCCCCAAGGCATCTTTGTTTTCAAATATCTTACTCCTTCTAGTTTGGCATTTCTTAGTTTGCTTGTTGTTAAGTCAGCACCAGTAAGGTTAGCACCACTAAGGTCAGCACCAGTAAGGTTAGCATCACTAAGGTCAGCACCACTAAGGTTGGCATCACTAAGGTTGGCATCACTAAGGTCAGCACCATTAAGGACAGGACCAGTATTGTTAGCACCCTCAAGGAAAGCACCAAGGTTGGCACCACTAAGATTAGCACTCTCAAGGACAGCACATCTAAGGTTGGCATCAGTAAGGTTAGCATCACTAAGGTCAGCACCACTAAGGTTGGCATCACTAAGGTTGGCTTCAAAAAGGCGAGCACCAGTAAGGTTGGCACCACTAAGGTTTGCACCACTAAGGTTTGCACCAGTAAGGACAGCACCACTTAAATCACACTCCGGACAAGCATTAAGACTTTTAAGCTTTAATAAATCTGTTTTGTTCATAACCTCAGTCTAACTCCATCTGATGAATGTATCAAAGTAGTGGTATGGTTATGTTATTGGATAAAGGAGAAATAAAATGGATTGGGGTAATTCCTATGTGAAGTTTGCAGTAGTGTTTATCACCTTATTAGTTTTCTTTATGGGGTTTTATTATATATTTTCACCAGTTCAAAACTGTATAAGAGAAATCACTACACACAATCAGATAGTCCTTGATTCTTATAAAGAGAGGGATGTTGAGTGGTATAACAAAATGCAAAACGAATATTATTTTTCTCGCGCCAAGGCTGAAATAAACTGCAACAAGGATTACAGTTGGTAAACCAACACCTAACCTTCACAAGAGTTTGTTAGTTGTGTAGGCTGGTGTGATGTATTTTAAGAAACTATTCCTAGTAACAATACTTTGTCTTTTCTCTAGCTTGGCTTGGAGTTATGGATAAAAAAATATTAGAAAGAGCGTGCGTTGTATTTCAGTTACTTGGCTATGGATACTTTATTTACGAACTTTTGTATTATCTATACTTGAAACCAATTATTTGGGATCTATGGAGTCTTGGCATATATCCAGCAGCTTATACTGTACCTCTTGATATAGTAATTCCATTGCTCACAAGATGGTGTCTGACAGGGAAGTTTAAGATCCTACCTATTATGTCTAAGTCAGAAGAAGATTAGATCTAATTTACAATCTCAAAATATAAAATTGATGGAGAAGAAGATGGTATTGAATATGATCAAGCAATGGTGGTTGAGCTGAGAGGATATGCAATAGCTGAGATTAACTCAGGGATATTAAAAGATCAGTTAAAGGAGTAGGAGATAATGTCATTTGATTGGGACCCAATAGAAGCAACGCGCAGAATGTTGCGTAATGCTATAAATATTGAATGTCCGGAGTGCTTGGGAGACGGTACGGATTTACCGAAAGAAATACAGGATCCTATCAAACTATGTTATGAATGTTCGGGGTATGGAAGAGTATTTGCTAGCCATTATTCAACGGGTCAAATCCATGAAATGTGGCCTTTGCATGATTCCATAAATGAATTTAAGCTTAGCGAAATTGAAAAAATTAATAAGGAAACTACTATTCTTAGAGAATTAAAAGCTGATTTCGCATTTCATGAAGCAAAGGGATTATCAAAAAAAGAGGCACTAGATAAAATTCAAAAAGAATTTGATAACGAAAAAAGAAAACTTTTAAAACTAGAAGATAGAGTTTTATATGAACAGATAATAAAGGAAAAGATACGCGCACATGCAGCAGAGAAAAAACATGGTCCTGATGTAAAGCTTAAAGATTTGATAATGAGTAAAGAAAGAAAAGACAACTTAGACAATTTGGATGATGAATTGGTAGTTACTCAAGAACAAAGACGATGGGCTAAAGTATCAGATGAAGTATATAGTCGTGATGAATTACTAGCTGCTTGCCTTCTAGCTTCTTTTCTTCTAACTTGTTCTTCAGATGAACCATATACTGATGATGGTGGTAAGGAGGAATCACTAATGAGTATATGGAAAAAAGGGCGATATAGATCTGACATTAAATGGGTAGCGCAAGAGTTATTCAATGGTGGATTTGAAACTCTACTAGAAAGTTTAGAACCAGAAGATCAAGCAGTTAAAGATGATATTCTTCATATGATGAGTCATTTAGTTATAGGTTTAAAAGATAAATTAAAGTAAGTAATTAATCAATCTACTTAACATCCAAATCTGGCTAAACCAACACCTAACCTTCACAAGAGTTTGATTGCCGTTATCTTAATAGCTTATTATTTGTAACAATATGGTTACTAATGTAGCTTGTTTGTAATGCATAAACTAATCCCACTTCTTATTTTTCTTTCTTTATCCGCTTGTGGTGGGGGTGGATCAGATACTGTCGAAACAGCGGTAACGGATGCCGCTACTAAACAAGCTGAAGATGCTGCCACTGCTGCCGCTGCGAAAGCCGCTGAAGATGCTGCCGCCGCTGCTACTGCTGCCGCTGCGAAAGCCAAAGAAGAAGCTGCAGCTGCATTGGCAACAGCTATTTCTGATGCGGAAGCAGCAGCCAATTCCAATCGTTTTGAATCTGCAACTTTGGATTCAAGTAAATTTCAATAAGGTAATATCATGAAAAAAATAATCCTCATTCTTATGTTTACGCTTTCCTTTCAAGCTTACGCGGATGATTACAAAACAGCCCAACGCTTTGCTGCAGGAGATGTGGTCTCAGCAGATGTTTTGAATGATATATTAGACAGGATAGAGCTTACTTTGAAATCAGTAACTGCGGCAGATTTTGTTGGTACTTGGGATGTGACTCAAACAACATGTGCTGGAGGTGCTCTTGGAAATTGCAGTAACATCACTCCTGCACCAATTGACTACAACGCTAGTGTAGATAGTTTATACAAACAAAGAGCTGATACAGTAACCTTCAGTGATGATGGTGACGGAACATATTCGCTTCAAACCACCAATTATTGTGCTTTTGTCAGGTCAGGCTCAGGTAATTCTTCTTGTAATTTAAATTATGCTGTTGTTGATAGGCGATTTATTTTTCAAAACTCAGGAGACGCTGCTTACTCATTGCAAAGAATAAGCGATACAAGAATAGTATTATCAATGATGGCTTCAGGATCAGCATCTTATAATATAATTAGACTTGATAAAAAAGCATTGCCTCCAGTAGCACCAACTTCTCTAGCGGCAACTGTTTCGTCAGGCTCCATCGCATTAACATGGACAGCAGGTGATGCAACTGAAGACAGTTATGATGTGCAACGCAAATCTTCTGCCACAGGAACCTATACAAGCATTGGCTTACCTACTACTGAATCCTATACAGACACAACAGGTGTTGCTACTACCACTTATTGGTATAGAGTATTTGCAAAAAATACCAATGGTACAAGTATAGGTTCAAATGTAATAAGTGTGGTGGCTCAGTAGAAACCTCCAATAACTTCTAACAACTATCAAGATAACTCTTAATCTAAGTTAGTTAAGATATAGAGGTATACAAACTGGAGAGTTTGCTGATAATGATAACTGTAGGTTTGATATAAAAGATGATGATCGTTGGCCGAACTAATCTACTTAACAGCCAAATCTAGCTAAAAATGTTCGACCATTAGATATATACCCGTCAAAGTCAATGGGCGTTGCCTACTCCCCACCTAGAAGCTTTGCCTTCCCTGCAACTAGAGCTGACTTGCGTCAGTGAAAAAGTAAGTGTTAATAAGTTGCTTGAATACCGTGATAACAGCATAGAAAATAGATATGTAATAACTCCTATGTAACTCCTATTAATAATTACTTAAAATAATACTATATTTTTCAGTAGTTTATAGTGGTAACGCTTGATGAGTTTCGTGAAGAAAAAGTAGTTATACAAATGGTGGTATTTAGTTATATTTCTTCAGGTAAGTTGTGTTATTGATCTCTAAACATAGGGCATCTTATTGAAAAATTCTCTAACGCAAAGAAGTATTCATCACTGCTCAAACTACTAGATTTATAAACACATATTGTCTTACCACTTCGTTTAAAGCTTCTATCCAAAAGATATGAAGAAGTGGGGGATTCAAATTCACCCATTTGTCTTATTCCTTTTCTTGGTATTGGGCTGATTACTTTTTCAGCTTCTCTTTTCATATTTTCTGAAATGGCTTTATCAGCTTGTTCTATTCTGTTATCAATATCTTGTGGCGTCGTCTGGCAGGAACTCAAAATAATAATAATACTTAATTTAGATAGGTATCTCATCATTCCTCAGTAATTTTAAATAGGGATCTGTAAGAATTGAAACTAGAACTACAATTAAGCCAACTAAAGCTAGAAAAAAATTAAATATCAACCACTAAAGATTGTATATCTTAATAATGGCAGTATCTTGGTTAAAAGAAAATAGATAATAGTAGCTCCAAGAATAATAATTAATATCCAGAAAAGATAGCGACCATAGTTATCTTTAGAATTAGTTCTTTCGATAACTCTAATGAAAAGAGCTATTAACAAAATAAAACATACGATGGAAACAATCATAAATTCAGAGTAACAATAATATACAGACCATTAAACGTTGCATTATTAAACCTTGCAGGTGAAATTTATTTGTAATTATCTAACATTAATTTAAGTGTTACCCTAATGATATAAAAAAGGGAGTGTAATATGCGGCAAGAAATCTCAACAAAATGGTTTACCATTGCTACAAATATCGGCGTCATAGTCGGATTAATTTCAGTGATTTTTCAGATGGTAGAGGATCGTAATCTCTTAAGAGTGACTCTAACAAATGATTATTATACTTCTTATATTAACGCCGATACGATCTTTGCTGGAGAAAACTTACCAGAGATATTTGAAAAGGCGCTACTTGATCCAAAAAATTTGAGTATCTCGGAGATGAGAGTCATGGAAGCACAGACTTTCTCACCAATCAACCGTTGGATTAATCTCTATAGAATGGCTGAGGCAGATATCGTGGACGATATGTTTTGGCAATCTCAAGTTGACTTAGATACCACTTATTATCTTGGTTCTCCATATGGGAGAGCCTGGTGGGAGGTAACAAGTCCAAACTGGTCATCAAGTTTTCTTCCAGATGAAGTCAGGCAGCGTATTGAAAGTAATCTTTATGCTGAACATATAGAGCCAAATTCAAACTATACAAAGGATTATTATGAACAGATTAAAGAAGCAATTAGACAGAATTAATTAAATGGTTATTTTATTGGTAACTGATATAAATATAAAACTCAGATTCCTTATCACTTTGCTAAGTAGTGGTCACTTGAAATGATGAAAAGATTCCTAATACTATCCCTCTTTATTATATATCCTGCCTATGCTCAGGAGACCGTTACTGTCACTAGAGTCATTAATGTTTATGATGGCGATACCTTTCGTGTTGATATTGATGAACTCTCAGATATTGTGGGTAAAAATATTGCCATAAGAGTGTTGGGTATTGATACGCCTGAAATAAAAGGCAAGTGCAAAAAAGAAATTAAATTGGCTATTAGAGCAAGAGACTTTACACGTACTTTCCTTAAAAAAGACTCAAAGATAAAGTTGAGCAACCTCAAAAGAGATAAATATTTTAGATTATTAGCGGATGTTTATGCAGATGGAGAGAGCCTGGGTCTCGCCTTATTAAAAAATGGCCTTGCTGTAAAATATTCTGGAAAGAGGAAATCTAGCTGGTGTTAATGATATGATTAATTACACTTTAATGTGAAATTGAAGAGTATTTTATGAGTGCAACAAAATACATAAAGATTGACGGTAAATTCCCTATGCACCGTGGCGGCTATCTGGAGTCACCATCAATTGCTTATGAAACATGGGGAACAGATGACAATGGCAAGAATGCCATCTTGATATTTACCGGATTGTCTCCTTCGGCACATGCCTCATCTTCGCCAGAAGACTCAACCAGTGGTTGGTGGGAAGATATGATTGGTTCGGGTTTGCCACTCGATACAGATCGATATTTTATTATTTGTATAAATTCACTGGGGAGTTGTTTTGGCTCTTCAGGTCCAGCTTCGATTAATCCTGAAACAAATAGACAGTATAAGCTCGACTTTCCAGTTCTGTCGCTGGAAGATGTTGCAAAAGGTGGCTATGAGGTCATAAAAGCACTGGGATTAAAAAAAGTGCACACAACGATAGGTTGCTCAATGGGCGGTATGAGTGCGCTTTCTTTTTGCGTACAATTTCCAGAAGTTAGTGAACGATTGATATCAATCTCTTCTTCTGCAAGAGCATTGCCATTTTCGATTGCTATTCGATCCTTGCAACGAGAAATGATAAGAAGAGATAACAAATGGTCAAATGGAAATTATGACCCAAAAGATCCACCTATAGAGGGCCCTCGTTTAGCCAGAAAACTTGGCATGATTACTTACCGTTCAGCAGAAGAATGGGAAATGCGTTTTGCTAGAGAAAGAAATACGCTTGAATATAAAGATGGCGACCAATTTTATGGAGATTTTGCTGTTGAATCTTATCTTCAAAGCCAAGCAGAGAGATTTACTGGTCAGTTCGATGCGAATTGTTATCTTTACTTATCGCGAGCTTCTGATCTATTTGATTTTAATGAGAATGGCGGTTCATTAGCGAAAGCTTGCGCCAAATTAAAGTTAAAATCTTCGCTGATTATTGGAGTTAAAAGTGATTTTCTGTTTCCTATACACCAGCAAGAGGAGTTATCCTCACATTTAGCTAAGGTAATTAAAGATTCACATTTCGTAGCACTTGATTGCATCAAAGGTCATGATTCTTTTTTGGTAGAAATGGATGCTTTTCGACCTGTTATGAATGACTTTCTGAGCAACGAATAGAATTTTAGATACTATTTTTTTCTAATACAGCGGCCGTAATTTTACCTTTAGCTAACTGTATTTCGAGCTTGCTATTTATCTTTAAGCTACTGGGATTAGTTATAATTTTATTTGTTTTGGCTTCACTAACAATCGCGTAACCTCTGTCTAAAGTTCCGAGTGGACTAACACTATTTAATGATTGGGAGGCTAATTGAAGTCGATTTTGATTATCCTCGATGAGTTTTTTTCCTTTCGTATAGATATTTTGTTTTATTGCTTCTATGCGCATGATTTGTTTTTGGAGTGAGCGTGATGGAGAATTTTGGATGCATCTTGAGGTTAATTTATCTATTTCTCGCCCGCGAACAATAAGAAGGTTTTTTATACTGCTTTTCAGCACTCTTTGAAGATTGATAGATTTTTCAATTTGCCGCCTTACAATTACTTGTGGACTGCTTTGAGACAGTCTTTTATGGAACCAATCGATTGATTGATGGCGATTATTAATAACTCTAATGATGAGGGCGTTAAGTTTTCCCGAAATATTCTCTATTGAATTAAACCATTCTTGTTGATCTGGAACTGCTATCTCAGCCGCCGCTGAAGGTGTTGGCGCCCTATGATCAGCTACAAAGTCAGCTATAGTGACATCGGTTTCATGCCCAACAGCACTTATAATTGGAATATCACTCTGATGAATCGCTCTGGCTACAATCTCTTCATTAAAAGCCCATAAATCTTCAAGAGATCCACCACCCCGAGTGATTATTAAAAGATCACATTCCGCGCGTTTATTGGCTTTTTCAAGAGCAATTTTAATTTCAGGGGCAGCTGCTGCTCCTTGAACCGATACTGGATAAATAATGATTGGAACCATTGGAAATCTTCTTTTTAGGACGCTCAACGCATCTCTAATTGCAGCTCCACTAGGTGACGTGATAATTCCAATTTGAGTTGGTAATTTTGGGAGTGACTTTTTTATTTCTTCAGCAAAAAAACCTTCGATAGCAAGTTTTTCTTTAAGTTTTTCATATTTTCTTTTTAAATCACCTTCTCCTGCGGTTTCCATTTTTTCCACAATGAATTGATACTCACCTCGAGCTTCGTATAAGCTAATCTTTCCCAAAGCGAGCATTTTAGTGCCATTGGCGATGTCCATTGTATTTTGATGCTGGCGCTGCTTAAACCATGCACAGCGAATTTGGGCAGCCTCATCTTTGAGACTAAAATACATATGACCCGAAGCTGGACGAGCAAGATTTGATATCTCACCCTCAATCCAGAGTTTTGGAATACCACCCTCAAGTAGGGATTTTGCTTTTCTATTTAACTCTGAAACAGAAATTATTTTTGGTGGTGTCACTTGCGTGAATAAGTCATCCATAGGCTCATTATAACCAAGACAAAATAATTAGGAGTAGAAAAATAATTAATTTTTTAAACTCTGTTGTTTACCCGAAAAAAACTAAAGCGTAGAATTGCATCGTTACAGAAATCAAAAATGTAACGGACAGGCTTATGAGAATAACTAAAGAAGCACTAACTTTTGATGACGTCCTTCTTCGGCCCGCTTATTCCGACGTTCTTCCTAGCGACGTTGACTTAATTACTAAACTTACTTCTGAAATTGATCTAAATATTCCGTTGCTATCCGCAGCCATGGATACAGTGACAGAATCTCGTTTAGCGATAGCACTCGCACAAGAGGGTGGAATAGGATTTATTCACAAAAATCTATCGATAGAGAATCAAGCTAAAGAAGTTAATCAAGTTAAGAAATTTGAAAGTGGAATCGTTAGAGATCCAATCACTGTAAACTCAAATACAACGATTCGTGAGGTTATTGAGCTAACTCGATTAAATGGAATTTCTGGGGTGCCAGTTGTTGATAATGGTCAGACAGTCGGTATTGTTACGCATCGTGATTGGCGTTATCAGACAGATATAAATGCGCCTGTTTCATTGGTGATGACACCAAAAGAAAAGCTGGTAACGGTCAAAGAAGATGCTCCTGAAGAAGAAGTATTATCCTTATTTCATAAGCATCGTATTGAAAAAGTTCTAGTTGTAGGCAAAGATTTTAATTTGTGTGGTTTGATTACAGCAAAGGATTTTCAAAAAGCGACCGATTATCCAAATGCTTGTAAAGATCTGGAAGGAGCTTTAAGAGTCGGTGCTGCGGTTGGTACGGGAGCAGACACCAACGAACGAGTGAACGAATTAGTTAGTGCAGGAGTGGATGTGATTGTTGTTGATACGTCGCATGGTTTTTCCCAAGGCGTTTTAGATCGAGTGAGTTTGATACGGAATCAGTACCCTGATTTACAAATTATAGGTGGTAATATTGTTACCGCTGATGCAGCCCATGCACTTGTAAAGGCTGGAGTAAATGGCGTTAAGGTAGGTATTGGTCCAGGGTCAATTTGCACCACCAGAGTGATCGCTGGTGTGGGAATGCCACAAGTAAGTGCCGTAGCTGATATTGCTGAAGGACTTAAGAAATCTGGTATACCCGTTATCGCTGATGGAGGTATACGTTATTCTGGCGATATAGCTAAAGCGATTGCAGCTGGCGCTCATACGGTAATGCTGGGGAGTTTATTTGCCGGTACTGAAGAATCTCCGGGTGAGGTCGAATTATTTCAAGGTCGATCCTATAAATCATATCGAGGTATGGGTTCAGTTGGCGCGATGAGTCAATCACATGGCTCTTCAGACCGTTATTTTCAGGACGCTGCTAATGGTCATGATCAATTGGTTCCCGAGGGTATTGAGGGACGTGTTGCTTACAAAGGCTCTGTATTAGCGATTATTCATCAAATGATGGGTGGCCTCAGAGCTGCAATGGGTTATACGGGCAGTCATAATATTGATGAAATGAGAACTAAGCCAGAATTTGTGAAAATTACGGCTGCGGGAATGCGTGAGAGCCATGTTCATGATGTAGCAATCACTAAAGAAGCACCGAATTATCGAAGCACGTCATAAAATTAATCAATAAATAATTTCCGGATATTTATGGATATACATGTAAATCAAATATTAATTATTGATTTTGGTAGTCAGTACACACAATTGATTGCCAGAAGAGTTCGAGAAAGCGGCGTTTATTGTGAGATACATCCATGGGATGTCAGTGAAGAAGTGGTTCGAGAATTTAATCCTGCTGGCATTATTCTCTCTGGCGGTCCTGAATCGGTTAATTTAATAAATCCACCCAAGGCACCTGAAATAGTATTCCAGCTATCAATTCCATTATTGGGGATATGTTATGGCATGCAAACTATGGCGGCACAGTTAGGTGGAAATGTAGAGGCCTCTGATGAACGTGAATTTGGTTATGCAGAAATTACTACTACTAATTCTGTATTATTGAGAGATTTTAGTGATGGTGATGATGGCGTGCTCAAAGTTTGGATGAGTCACGGAGATAGAATAGAATCTATTCCGTCTGGTTTTAAGGCCGTGGCAAGCAGTCAGAACTCGCCTTATGCTGCCATGGAAGATACAACACGCCAGTATTTTGGATTGCAATTTCATCCTGAAGTAACTCATACCCTTCAAGGTAAAAAAATAATTGATCGCTTTGTACATGATATATGCGGCTGCTTGCATGAATGGACACCAGCCAATATAGCAACGGAGGCGGTAAAAAAAGTACAAGACGAGGTTGGTAAAGGGAAAGTTTTACTAGGACTTTCTGGGGGGGTTGATTCATCAGTTGTTGCCGCTATTTTGCATAAAGCAATTGGCGATCAATTGGTATGCGTATTCGTTGATCATGGCTTGTTACGTCATCAAGAGGGTGATCAGGTTATGCGAATCTTTGCCGAAAATCTTGGTGTAAAGGTAATTCGAGTGAATGTTGCAGACCGTTTTTTTGCCGCCCTCAAAGGGGTGTCTGACCCAGAGGAAAAAAGAAAAGTAATAGGACGATTATTTATTGAGGTGTTTGATGAAGAAGCGGATAAACTTGATGGTGTTGACTGGCTGGCACAAGGTACTATTTATCCGGATGTTATAGAATCAGCAGGATCATCTACAGGCAAAGCTCATGTGATTAAATCACACCATAATGTAGGTGGGCTTCCTGCAAATATGCGAATGAAGCTCATAGAACCATTAAGAGAATTATTTAAAGATGAAGTACGAAAGATTGGAATAGAACTCGGTCTTCCCGAATTGATGGTATATCGGCATCCATTTCCAGGTCCCGGTTTAGGGGTGAGGATCTTGGGCGAGGTTAAACCTGAGTTTGCTCAATTACTTCAATTAGCCGATGATATATTCATAAAAGAACTTGTTAATTATGATCTTTATAACAAAACAAGCCAAGCATTTGCTGTGTTTTTACCTATCAAATCTGTTGGTGTCATGGGCGATGGCCGACGATATGATTATGTCATTGCTTTAAGAGCAGTCGAAACGGTCGATTTTATGACGGCTCGTTGGGCACGATTGCCATATGAATTTCTTGAAATGGTTTCCTTAAGGATTATTAATGAGATTGAAGGTATTTCAAGAGTAACCTATGATATTTCAGGTAAACCACCCGCTACTATTGAGTGGGAATGAAATTCATTCTAAATATACTACGTTGTTCGGATGATTAAGAGGGTGGTGAAAAGAAGTGGTAGAGAGTCCTAAACGGTTTGATGACACCTGCGAGATCATCGGTGTAAAGAACGAGATCGCCGTTACCGGAGAGATTCTCCAGTTTCGCGAACACGACATCATTATTGCGACGATCCATCGTTCGGCTAAGGTCACGTTACATTGGCAGGAAAATGTTGATCAGTATGTAGGTTCAATGGGTGGAGTCGAGTTCAGGTCAGAAGGCCCGAAGTCTCATTCTTATCGAACTACTAGGCACCGATGATGATGTGTCACACACCAGAACACAAACGATAGATTAAATAAAAAAATAATGATACTTTTTTAGTTACAAGTTTTCCTTGGTGTAGTTTCTTGGTTAATTCAGAGTTTCTGAAAAACTCATGAGTGAAATAACTGATAATTTTTGACCTTTTTGGTATAATTAATTAATAGATTAAGTTTCTATTACGTTGTCAAAACGTTAAGAGAATCAGTTATAAAGTGTAATCTAGAGTCAATTTACCGAGACCATTATGAGCCTTTATTCAGAATACTTAGATGAGATTGCAAAGCGAAATAAGCTAGGGTTAGGCCCTCTGCCGATTGAGAATGCTGAGCTTACCTCTGAAATTATAGGACAAATAAAAGATTCTCATTGCAAGCACCGAGAAGAGTCTCTTAAGTTTTTTATCTATAACACTTTACCTGGAACGACTGCTGCTGCAGGAGTGAAATCTCAGTTTTTAAAAGAAATAATTATTGGCAGTAGTGTTATTAAAGATATATCTATAACTTTCGCTTTTGAACTTTTGTCTCACATGAAAGGTGGACCCTCTATTGAAGTCCTCCTTGATTTGGCTTTGGGTGATGATCCTTCTATCGCTTCGAATGCGGCTGAAGTTCTTAAAACGCAGGTATTTCTCTATGAGGCTGATACAGAAAAACTTGAGAAGGCTTATACAGCTGGAAATTTGATCGCTCTGGATATTCTTACAAGTTATTCTAAAGCTGAATTCTTTACTAAACTTCCCGATATAGAAACAGAGATTAAAATCGTAACGTATATTGCGGCTGAGGGAGATATTTCGACTGATTTACTGTCCCCTGGAAAGCAAGCTTATTCTCGTGCAGATAGAGAGTTGCACGGTAAGTGTATGATCTCTGAAGCTGCTCAAGTTGAGATTCAAGAACTACAAAAACAACATCCCGATAAGAGGATAATGTTAATTGCTGAAAAAGGCACTATGGGTGTTGGATCCTCTAGGATGTCAGGAGTTAATAATGTTGCTTTGTGGACTGGCAAACCAGCTAGTCCATATATACCTTTTGTAAATATCGCCCCAATTGTAGCTGGGACGAATGGAATTTCACCGATTTTTTTGACGACTGTTGATGTAACGGGCGGCATTGGTATCGATTTGAAGAATTGGACTAAAAAATCTGATGCTAATGGAAAATATATTTTAAACGATGACGGTAATCCAATCTTGGAACAAGTTTACTCTGTTGATACTGGCTCTTCATTGATTATTAATACAAAAGATAAAAAACTATACGGACATGATGGCTGCAAAGAGCTGGTAGATCTCAGTGCATCTTTTACTCCACAGAAGATCGAATTCATCAAAGCTGGCGGCTCTTATGCAATCGTTTTTGGAAAAAAACTTCAGAGCTTTGCCTGCAAGACTCTGGGGGTTGAGTTGAAATCTGCCTATGCGCCATCCAAAGTTATCTCTCATGAAGGCCAAGGCCTAACGGCTGTAGAAAAAATCTTCAATAAAAACGTAGTTGGCGTAGCTTCGGGCACTGTATTATTCTCTGGCTCAGATGCACGCGTGAAAGTGAATATCATTGGATCGCAGGATACGACGGGGTTGATGACGTCTCAAGAGCTTGAGTCAATGGCTGCCAAAGTTATTTCTCCAACTGTTGAAGGCGCTTATCAATCTGGCTGTCATACTGCTTCAGTTTGGGATGGTAAAGCACAAGCCAATACCCCAAAACTTATGAGGTTTATGCACAAGTTTGGTCTCATTACAGCGAGAGATCCAAAGGGTATTTACCACTCTATGACGGATGTTATTCATAAGGTTTTGAATGACATTACAGTTGATGATTGGGCAATTATTATTGGGGGTGATTCTCATACACGAATGTCTAAAGGCGTAGCGTTTGGTGCTGATTCAGGAACTGTCGCTCTTGCTTTAGCGACAGGTGAAGCAACGATGACTATTCCTGATTCAGTTAAAGTAACTTTTAGAGGTAGTATGAAGGAGCATATGGATTTTCGTGACGTTGTGCATGCAACTCAGTCACAGATGTTGAGTCAATTTGGTGATAATGTCTTTCAGGGTCGAATAATTGAGGTTCATATCGGAACTTTATTAGCCGACCAAGCTTTCACCTTTACTGATTGGAGTGCCGAAATGAAGGCAAAGGCATCGATTTGCATCTCGGAAGACGATACCCTCATTGAGTCCCTTGGGATTGCCAAAGATCGTATTCAAGTTATGATAGATAAAGGTATGGAGAATGAAAGCCGGATGCTCCATGGTTTGATTGATATAGCTGACAAAAGAATTACAGAGATTAAATCGGGAGAAAAACCAGCATTGACTCCTGATAAAAATGCTAAATATTTTGCAGAAGTTGTTATAGATTTGGATCAGATTGATGAACCTATGATTGCAGATCCAGATGTCAATAATGTGGAAATATCTAAGAGATATACACATGACACAATAAGACCAATTTCATACTATGGAGCTGAGAAAAAAGTAGATTTAGGGTTTGTTGGTTCGTGCATGGTTCATAAAGGTGATATGAAGATCGTTGCCCAAATACTTAAAAATCTGGAAAAAGATAAGGGAGAGGTTAAGTTTGAAGCTCCCTTAGTTGTTGCTGCTCCAACTTATAATATTATTGATGAATTAAAGGCGGAGGGTGATTGGGCTGTCTTACAAAAATACTCTGGATTTGAATTCGATGATAGTTCTCCAAAGATATCTGCCCGAATTGAATACGAAAATATCTTGTATCTTGAGAGGCCCGGCTGCAACTTATGTATGGGGAATCAGGAAAAAGCGGTCAAAGGCGATACAGTTTTAGCTACTTCGACACGCCTTTTTCAAGGACGTGTTGTGGAAGATACTGAAGAGAAAAGAGGAGAATCTCTTTTAGCATCAACTCCGGTTGTTGTGCTTTCGGCGATCCTTGGTAGGACTCCAACTATCGATGAGTATAAAGCTGCCGTAAAGGGCATCAATTTGACTAAATTTTCTCCACCTAAAGAGAGGCTTGGTTCTTTGGCATCAGTTCATTTTTAGCCTCATTTAAGTCGACGATCTTTTAGCAAGCGTTTTGTAGTAAATCCAATAAACCCTTTAAAGATTATTAAAGTTAAGGCATCTCATTGTTTCGATGTATTCTTATGTAAAATTTTTCTTATTTATTTAAGTGAATGTCCTATAAGAAAATATTAATAAATTTTATTTATTAATATTTATCATGAGTATTAATTAACTAGTTATAGTTTGGATCTTTGTTCTTTGGAATTATTAAATGAAAATTTTCTAATGAAAGGTTTTTTATCTGGTCAATCTCTATTCCCCAGATATTCCATTTCAATTTCTTTGCTGTATCTAATTTTAGTATTGTCTTATAAGACTTATAATCAAAAGATATATCTGTAAAATAATTACTATTTAAGATCCATGAGATTCTTTCGTTTAATATGCGACATTTTTTAGATTTATTTATTTCTTTTCCTTGATTAACTTCATCTGCGCATTCTCTATCTATGTCTGGCATGTAGTAAGATGTTGAAAAACCGAGTTTTTTTATTGATTGTATGCAGTTTTCAGGTTTATTTTCTAGATCAAATAATGAGGTTGGAAATTCTATAAGAATATTTATATTTGTATTTTCTATTGTCGATATTTCTTTTCTTAAACTATTGCAATTTTTTATATCTTGTATATTTTTACCATCTATCCATAAAGAAACTTTTCTTTGATTTACTAAATCTAGCATTTTGTCGAGCTTAAATTCCGTATTCTTAGCTGGTGGATGATATATATCTATATCGTTATTATTTACCACGACATCAAATTCCAAGCAATTCGTAACAGATAGCCCTCTAATGGCTTTAGCGATTGAATTAGACCTGTGGTAACAAATTTTTGATTGAGTTTTTTGATCAAGATGTCTTAATAAGTTGTAATGATCTGTGGCACTATCGGTACTATCAATCAGATTCATTTCTATATTTTTTTCAATTTTAGTTCTAACTATAGATTTACTATTTAATGTCTCAGAAAGATTTTTTATTTGATCGGTTTTAACTAATGATCTATTGGGTATTATTTCTCTAATAACTATAAATCTTTCCTGGCACCCTTCAGCACCTACCGAACAACTTACAAGACTCTTGGATCTTCTTTCATCAAATATTTTAACACCCATTACTTCTGAAATTAAATCGGGTATTTGTGCCAATGTTGCAAATTTATTACTACCTAGCCGTTCTTTGATTTTTTTAAATTCTTTTAAATCTTTTTTGATAGCTTGATCATTAAAGTAGACAAATAGTGGAACTTGACTCATTTCTGTAACAAATTTAGATGAGTCATGTCCTCTTCTGGTATATACCGATTCGCCATGATCAGGAAAATATATAAATACCATTGGCCTATCGACTTCTTTTATAAAATTAAGAGCTGTAACTATATTAGAGTCAATATAAGAAATTGCACTGTCATATGACTCAATCAAATTTATATCTTTAAATGGAATATTACCCATTATAGCTTTGGCAGAAATACCTGTTAAAAAATTATCAACTTTGTTATGAAACTTGTCTGGGATAAATTCTTTATAGTCGCCATGACCAGCATATGAATGAAAAATGAATAGTTCTTTTTTATCTTCGATTGAAGGTGATGTTATTTTAAGTGCCTCTTTTAAGACTTCATGATCAAATCTTTTTAATTCTTTGTAAGGATCAATGCTGCCCCACTTTATTACTGGTACTTTTAAAGTTTCTGCATCTCGAAAAACTAACGATAGAAAATCTTCGTGAACATGGTTTGCAATGATATGTGTATTTATATCAACTTTATTAAGTAGAGGTATTATAGGGTATGAGGTACGTTGAAAAATTGACGTAATATTATTTTCTTTTGGGCTCTCTGTTTGAATACTAAATGCATCAAGTAACGAAGGTATAGTGTGTGTGTGGGTTGACCAGACATTTGGAACCTTAATAAAGTTGGCGTTGTTATTTTTTATGAATGCTTTTAATTGTGGGTTTGTATTTCTGGGGTAACCATAAACTTGCATATGCATTGAGCTAGTACTTTCTCCAATATACAAAAAGATTGGCATACCAGAATCATCACTTCTAACTGATAAGAATTCGTTATCTTTATTAAATGCTTCAGTAGTTACATTTAATTGATCTATTGATATTTCAAGTGTTACTCTTTTCTCTAATATAACTATCAAAGGCAGGCCTAAGATAAAAAAAACAATGGTCAATTTTGTAACTAAATTATAAAGATTAAAATGCTTTGTATTAATTACAAAAATATGGAGTAGCGTCCAAAAAATACCATAGATTAGAGATAACGCAGACCATAAAATAATATAATTTAAATCAGGTAAAGTTGACATTATATTGGTATAAAGCCAGTATATACCCTCTCTTGAATCAATAACTCTCAATTCTATAATTGAATCAATACTGGCATTTTGAATGCTTTCAATAAGGGGGTGCCCGATAAAAACCCAAGAAAATAACCCCAAAAAAGCGAAAATAAAAGCCCAAGTTCTCTTCTTAATGACTAATATTATCGCTAGATGTATAAAACCAATAACAGGAAGCCAAAAATTTATAGAAAGATAGATCTTTTCTAAAAGAAAAACTAAAAAATCAAATGATAAATCCATTATTTAACTTTAACATATTAATTATTACGAAAAATAGTAAGCTAGGCGTAAGGTTAAAGATTGTTATATTTACTCAAAGAGTGAATGAGTATATAGCAATAAAAAAAGATTTTTATCATCAAAAGGAAATATAGATGTCTCTCAGCTTATTTAAAGGGAGGGGCTCTGAAGCAAGTTTTGGTAGATAGGTTTATTGTTTTGGAATAGGAAATAATTCTAAAGGTATTTTTTTTTAAAAAGATTAGTGTAAAAAAATGGAGAATAAAATGAAACACTTAATAAATTTAGCTATTGCAGCAGGAGTTTTTATCTTTACTAAAACTTATGCAGAGTTGATCTCTTTTAATAGCATTCAGATCTCTGAAACAAACCTACTAGAGCAAACGTTAGTTATTGCTTTTGTAATTCAATGGATTGCATTTATCCCAGCTTATTTGCTACAAACTGAAAAATTTTATGATTTAACTGGTAGCTTGACTTATTTAAGTATTTTTATTTATTGTTTGATAGCAACTGAGAGTATCGAAAATTTAAATTTAAGTAACTTACTGGTCGCAGGAGCCATAATGTTATGGGCTGTAAGACTGGGGTCATTTTTATTTATGAGGATATCAAAGGATGGAAAAGACGAAAGATTTAATTCTATTAAAACATCTTTTTCTCGATTTTTTATGACGTGGACATTGCAAGGTATGTGGGTATTTATATGTTCCTCAGCTGCTTTGGTAGCAATTACTAGCCCAACCGGTGTAATGATAAATAATTTATTTATCGTAGGATTTGTATTGTTTATTTTTGGATTTGTTATTGAGGTAATTGCAGATAACCAAAAGAATAAATTCCGATCTAAAGAAGAAAATAAAGGTTCGTTTATTAATGAAGGTTTGTGGGCCAGATCCAGGCATCCAAATTATTTTGGTGAAATTACTCTTTGGGCAGGTATAGCAATAATGGCTATACCTACTTTCGTTGGAATGAATTTTTTAGCATTATTCTCACCCATTTTTACTTATTTATTGCTTAATCACGTCAGTGGGATAAGATTATTAGAGTTAAGAGGGCATGAAAAATGGGGGCATTTGGAAAATTATAATAGTTACAAAAAGAATACTCCTAAATTAATACCTAGAATTCTATCTTAAAGAGAAAATTAAGCATGCTCGATAACACTTCACAAGAAATAAGATCAATCGTCACCAGTGAAGGATACATAGAAATATCTATTGCTAGAGTTGAAAAACCCAAGCCTCTAGAAAATGAAGTTTTAATAAAAGTAGAAGCATCTCCAATTAATCCCTCAGATTTAGGTCTTCTAATAAGTTTTGCAGCCGATCTTGATAGTTTAAGTGTTTCAGGTTATGGAAATACCACAGTAGCAAAAATGAAGATACATCCAGGCTTGATGAAAGCAATGAAATCAAGGATGGGTCAATCTATGCAGGTTGGCAATGAAGGAGGCGGTGTAATTGAAGATGCTGGGGCTAATGCTAAAGAGCTAATTGGTAAGACAGTTGGTGCGGCGGGTGGGGCGATGTATTCTCAATATCGATGCGTTCCGATAAGCAGTTGCTTGGTAATGGATGAAGATACAACGTCTGCTGAAGCAGCATCTTCGTTTGTCAATCCGTTAACTGTTTTAGCATTTATTGAAACGATGAAAATGGAAAATCATACCGCTATAGTCAATTCTGCTGCAGCCTCTAATCTTGGACAAATGCTGATAAAGGTCTGTAAAGCTGATTCAGTTCCTTTGGTTAATATTGTTAGGAGCGTTGAACAGGTAAAAATATTAAAAAAATTGGGTGCTGAATATATTTGCAATACCAATGATTCCAGTTTCATGAAAGACCTAATTGCTGCTTTAATATCATCAGGCGCTACTTTAGGCTTTGATGCAACAGGTGGAGGCAATGATGGGAAGCTTCCTGGGCAAATACTTTCAGCGATGGAGATAGCTGTAACTAAATCCGCTAAAGAATATAGTCGCTATGGTTCAGATGTCTATAAACAGGTTTATATCTATGGTGGACTGGATCATTCACCGACGATTTTGAACCGATCGTTTGGAATGCAATGGGGACTTGGCGGTTGGCTTTTGATGCCAATGATTACAAGAATCGGTATGGAAAGATTTCAGCAGATGAGAGAGCGAGTGGCTAAAGAGATAAAAACCACATTCGCAAGTCATTATACTCAGAGCATATCCCTCGAAGAAATGCTTCAACCAGATATTCTAAAAAGCTATGCAAAACAAGCGACTGGTGAGAAATATTTAGTCGTCCCACATAAATAAAATACACAATTTAATGATGTTTATATCCTATCTCTTTAAAGCACTCGAGCTACCCAATGGGTGGTGGAAAAAATTAGTATTATTTGGCTTGGCTGCGTTTTTTATCAATGTTGGTGTAGATCATTTCGTTAATCCAGACTTTTATTTATCCATTATGCCACCAGTCTTTCCAATGCACCCAGAGGCAGTTTACATTAGCGGTTTTTTTGAGATTCTTGGAGGAGTCTGTGTGCTAATTCCACGTCTTCGTAAAATAGCGGGTTGGGGTTTATTGGCGTTACTGATTGCTGTCTATCCTGCCAATATTTATATGGCAATTACACCCGAAGCATTTTCTGATATTCCAATAATATTTCTTTATATTCGTCTTGCATTGCAGTTTTTATTTTTCTATTGGGCTTATTCGGTAACCAGGCCAGCTTATAATTCTAATAATTTAAAAAACGCCGATTAGACTTGTTCGTTATAACAAAATAGTTAAAAGGAATGCTAAATAGAAATTCCCTATGATAAAGTCACACTATAAATTTATAAATAACTAAGAAACTTATCATGACAAAATCAATACCAGGACCAAAGGCAAAAGCAATACTTCAGCGTGGTATACCTATATTCCAGAATGGTTTAATCTTCGATGAACAAGTGCAAAAAGCAGCAAGGCGGGGCTTTAGACCGGCCGGGCAGGTTATGGTTGATAGGGCTCTTGGTGATTATATTTGGGATGTAGATGGAAACAAATACATTGATTTTCAGAACGGTTGGGCAACAAACCCCATCGGAAATGCTCATCCAGAAATTATCGAAGCTGTTCATGAAGCACAAAAAAGATATGGGTTTCACTATGACCATCCCCTTCGTTATGAGCTAGCTGAAAAAATTACTCAGATTACGCCCGCTAAAGCATTATCTCGTTTTACCTATGAGGTGTCAGGTACAGAAGCGGCTGAATCCGCTTTTTATATGGCCATGTGTTATAAAAAAAGACGTCATGTGATTACTTTTTCATCCTCTTTTCATGGAAATAGTTTAGGCACAAAAATTTTTGGAGGCCTCAATAATAGAAAATATTTAGAAGGTTGGAATGGTGGGGCAATAATTGCACCCTATCCTCATAGCGACAATATACCTGCAGGTATGTCAGAAGAGCAATATTCGGATTATTGTTTGCATTATTTAGAGCATCATATTCCCGAGCACATCGCAGCAAAAGATAATATCGCCGCTATCATGGTTGAACCGGGCTTAGCTGAGGGTGGTAACTGGATACCAACAAAAAAATTTATTCAGGGTATTCGTGATATTTGCGATCGAAATGAATGGTTGATGATTGCGGATGAAGTGCTAACGGGACTGGGTCGAACTGCAAAAATGTGGGCAGTTGAGCATTACGATGTAATACCGGATATTTTGGTTATAGGTAAAAATCTATCTGGTGGTGTAGAGGCTTGTGCAGGAGTGGCTGCACGCGATGAAATTCTAGGTAATAATCCCGATTTCTCAGCTAGCTCAACATTTGCTGGCACACCAGCTGGATGCGCTGCAGGATTGAAAACACTCGAAATATATCAGCGCGATAATATCATTGAGCACGCAGGTAGCTTAGCTGAAATAGCAAAAGAAGTTATGGGTAAATGGGAAAGTAAGTATGAGATTGTTCGTCAGGTTCGCCTTAGCGGTTTACTGCTTGGTGTAAGTTTTCAATCGCCAGCTGAAAAAATGACTGATGAAAATTGGTGGTATGCCCGTGCCGTAAGAAGTGAGATGCTTTATACAGGGGTTTGGGCTATTAGTGACCGCGAAGAAAATATAAGAATGTATCCAGCTCTCAATATGAATAAGGACACATTCAAGCAAGGATTGGATATTATGGAAGAGGCTATTGCTAAGATCGATCGTGATGGCCAAGATGTTGGCAATAGTCCAGCCTGGCCGACTGGTGATGCTGGGTTTTAAGTCATTAATGGATCTATCGTTATTTTGTAATGCCGATTTAATGAAAACCAATTAAGCTAAAAATGAAAGCAAGAGTAATGACAATATTTTCAGAAAGTGAAAAAAGTGAGATTATTGAGCTAGCGCTCTCAGATCACGTTAGTTTTAAAAATATTCAAAATTTATATGGAATAGGCGAAAAAGACGTAAAGAAGTTTATGCGTGAAAACTTAAAAGAAGGCTCTTATAAAGCATGGAGAAAAAGGGTTAGAGCTTTTTCGGATAGAAGACATACCTATAAATAGAAAGATACAATCAAATAATTAAATTACTGATTTAATACAGAAGAGTGATGGATTTTAATCTTTATTTCAGCATTATTTCTGACCAAAATAAAAGTAAAAGCAATTTTATCTTCTTCGTCAGCGTTATAGGATTTTAATTTAAGAACCCCCATTACTGCACAAAGATTATCTTCCATGAGGATATTAATATCCGAAGTTGTGATTACTCTCCATGGTTTTAATGCAAAACCAGAGTCTTCACTAATATCATTACCGATAAAATAAGACAGAGCCGCTTTAGAGTTATTTCTAAATACTATCTCATTCGTATAGGTTGGTTTGAACAACACCTTACCGAGATCAAAAGCATAATGTTTTTCGATGAAGTCTTTAGCTTTTTCTTGGTAGTTATTTCCTTCTTCGCTAGCCCTTCCTATATCAATGACTCCGTCTTTCCATGACTTAAGGAAATCTTCGATCTCAATTTGATTAATGTCATTATTTATAGTCATTATAGAGTGGCTATCAAAGTTGGGTTTTATAAATCATAATGCATGTAATGGCTAATTGAAATGCTAAAATTGCATGCCTGAGAGTATTGTTTATACTGAATATATACCATACGACTGCTAAACGGGAATAAGATAAATGACACACACATCATTAGTGATTGGTTCTACAGGTTTGATAGGACAGAAGTTACTTATTGAGTTAAGCGTCAAGGGAGGAAATATTATTGCTGTTTCAAGGAGACCGATAAAAAATCTTTCTAGCAATACAAGCAATCTCGAGATTGATTTTGATCACTTCCTTGAGAATGGAAGTCTTCCTTCGTGTGATCACATCTTTATATGCTTGGGCACAACAATTAAAAAAGCCGGCAGTCAAAAAGAGTTTAGAAAGGTAGATTTAGATTACTGTGTAGCATTTGCAAAAAAAGCACGAGAATCTGGTGCTAAAAATATTAGTTTAGTAACTTCTGTTGGTGCTAATCGGTTTGCAAGGAGCTTTTACTTAAAAACGAAAGGTGAAGTTGAGAGTGAAATCAAGAAAATTGATTATCAAAGCATAAATATTTTTCGTCCTGGCTTATTGCTTGGACAGCGCAATGAAAGTAGAAGCTTAGAAGATATTGGTAAATACATTTCTCTATTATTGAATTTTTTTCTGGTAGGACCATTGAGAAAATACAGAAGTATAAGCGCTGAGACAATTGCCCGATGTATGGTTAGAACAGAACCTAAAATCGGTATAAAATATTATTATTTTGATGATTTTCATAAAAATCAACTGTCATAATACTTGAAGAGAGAATTAAGATGCTAGAGGCTTATCAAAATACATTTATCGGTTTATGGCTAATATTGAGCACTATCATTATCCAGGCGATAATATTAATTCGCAGTCATCGAAGACAAAAGACTTACCAGGTCGGTGTAATGGATTCCACTTTAGGGCAAGAATCTTTTTTATTTAGAAGTTACAGAGTATTTTGGAATTCTTTAGAAAATATTATTCCAATTTATGGATTGGCATTATTAGCGATTTTATCAGGCTATGATGCGTATATATTGAGTTTGGTTGTATGGATTTATGCATTAACCAGAATCTTTCATATGTTTTTGTACTATACGATTGCAACTAATAAGAATCCCAGTATGAGAACTGTATTCTATTTAATCGGATTCTTTGCAACTCTGTACTTGATGATAGATTTAGGATTTTTTCTAGTATATGTATGAATCTTATATTGCAGTATCTCGAGTAAACCAAAGGTATAAATAAATAATATACTTAAATTTATTTATGTTATGTTATAACACTATGATCAAATTGAATAGAAATTATTTTATACTTTTAGCGGCTTTATTGTTCGCTACTAGTGCTGCGTTTGATCCTCTAACGCATGATTTTGTTGGTGATGAGTTAACTGAGCTAGAATGTCACTTTTGTAATAATAAAGTCTCTGATCCAGTTCAATCGAATTTATATTTTGCGGAAACTTTTCTATTTGATTTTCTAACAGTTGAGCAAGAAGAGTTTTTTTTACATCAGAGTTTCAATAATTTTCAATCAAGAGCTCCCCCTATTTATAAAGCTTAGTTCTATTTAGTTAACTTTATATATACCGGAGATCAACATGAAAGCATTAAAATATGCGCTCATATTTATGAGCGTAATCAACGTAAATAACGTATTTGCACAAGAAGAAATTGACGAAATAATAGTGACTTCGTCATACATTGAACAACAACTTAATACCATCCATAATCCAATTCATCTCTTAGATGGAGAAGACATTGCCAATATGGCGACCCAAAGTCTAGGTGAAATACTAGACAATCTGCTGGGTGTGTCTTCTGCAGATTACGGAGCAGGAGTAGGACAACCTATTATTCGAGGAATGTCTGGAAACCGTGTCAAAATAATGAGCAATGGCAGAGTAAATAGAGATGTCGCTGGTCTTGGCGCAGATCATGTAAATGATATTGATTTAAATAACATACAACAAATTGAAGTTGTTAGAGGTCCTTCATCGATATTTTATGCAAACGGTACCTCTGGTGGAATCATTAATGTTGTGGATAATACCATCGCAAGATCTGATTTTTTAGAGTCAGAATTGAGAATAGGAGCTGAAGCACAAACAGTTAATAGTGGTAATTCTGGTGAATTTTCCTATCAAAATAATCTTGCTGGTTTGAATTTCAGTTTAGCTTATAAAGATTCTGGTTTTGAAAGGTATGAGATACCTTTTGGTGCAATAATTCATGAAGAAGAAGAGGAAGAGGAAGAGGAGGAGCATCATGAAGAGGAGAATCCAAAATATCTAGCTAATTCTGATTATGAGACAAAATCACAGCGTTTTGGTGTTTCTAAAACTGGTGATTGGGGCTATTTTGGTGCTTCTGTAAGAGGAATTGAGAGTCTTTATGGTATTCCATTTCATGGCGAAGAACATGAAGAAGAGGAAGAAGGTGAGGAGCATGAAGAAGAGAGAATCTATGTTACAACTGATTCTGAGGTTGTTAATTTAGAGGGCTCATATATTTTTGATGATAGTGTACTGAAAAAAATTGACTACTATTATGCAGGTACAGAGTATTCCTTGATGGAGCAGCATGCTGAAGAAGCAGGTCATGAAGAAGAGGAAGAAGAGCATCATGAAGAAGGTCCTACCACATTCAAAAATGATGCAAAAGAATACGGCATGGTTGTTGATTTCTCCAATGATGCATTTTCACAACGAGCAGTGCTAAATATGATTGATGAAGAGGTCACAGCAATGGGTCATGAAGCATTCATAAGGCCATCCGATAGTTCAGAATTCTCAATTGGTTATTATGTTAGTACTGACTTAGACATTTTCAATGTCGATCTTGCGATTAGATTGGATCGAATCAACAGGAAAGGCTCACTTGCTCATGATGAAGAGGAAGAGGAAGAGGAACATCATGACGAAGAGCACGAAGAGGAAGAAGTTGATTACTTTGATAAAGATTTTGAAAATAGTAGTCTAGCCATCAGTGTTAATAGGGATATCAATGAATTCTTAAACGTAAGCATAGATCTTGCAAATGTTGAAAGAGCACCATCTGCGATAGAGCTTTTCATGAAAGGAGCTCACCTTGCGACAGGAAGATATGAAGTAGGTAACACGAACATTGTTACTGAAAGTTCACGTAATATCGACTTATCACTTGCTTATGACAGAAATGGATATTTTGGTAACGTTACTTATTTTAAAAATAATGTAGATGATTATATTTATCTTTTAGATAGTGCATCAAAGAAAAAGAAACTCACGGTTTCTAATTACAAACAAAAAGATGCACAGCTCAGTGGTTATGAGATTGAACTAGGTAAAATGTTTGAAATAAACGGTGGAAATCTAGAATTATCGATAGCCAGAGATTCAATATCTGGTGAATTTAATGATGGAACAAATATTCCAAGAATGTCTCCAGAGAGAAATATTTATTCATTATCATATTCGCAAGATCAGGGCGGGCAATTCAATATGACCTTGAAAGATGTTAAAAAGCAGAATGACATAGCTCTTAGTGAGTCATCTACAAAAGGCTATAAATTGCTTGATATTAGATACAGCCAAAAGTTATCTCTAGAATCTGGAACAGAAATCTCTGCTTCTGTTTTTGGCCATAATTTACTTAATGAAGTTGCTAGGAATCATTCATCGTTTGTTAAAAATGAAGTTCCTTTAGCCGGTAAGAATATGGGCGTAAGTTTTAGCGTGAAATTCTAGATAGTAACTGTATGAGAGGACAAATAGAGGTTCTGACTATTTTATAGTCAGTATTCTAAGGATTCAAATCCATCAAGGATTTGAATCCTCCTCCTCCCTCAGATTCTATGTTACCCGGAGTAATCAATATGATTGAAACGAGAAACTTATCAAAAAAGTTTGGTCAAAATACAGTTCTAGATAGCTTAAATTTCAGTGTGAGTCAGGGTGAGATTTTTTGTTTTCTTGGTGCCAATGGAGCTGGTAAAACAACCACGATTAATCTGCTTCTTGGTTTTTTGAAGCCAACTAGTGGAGAGGCATTTATTAATGAAATAGATGTTCAAGATAATTGAATAGAGGATTAAAACTATGATTAAAGCACAATTAACAACTGACAGATTTGCTATCTCATTATCACTGATATGCCTCATTCACTGTCTTTTCGCCCCCTCTTTTATTATTTTAACCTCCACTTTTCTTTCTTTTTCTTACGATAATGAATTTATTCATAAAATGATTGTATTGTTAGCGGTTCCTATCAGTATTTCTGCCTTATCTATCGGGTATAGAAACCATAAAACTATTTCTTTTTTGCCTATCGGTATTGCGGGATTACTAATACTTATTTTGGCAGTACTTTTAGGTGGGAATATACTGGGTGAATATGGAGAAAAAGGATTAACTTTATTGGGCTCAATTTTTATTAGTTATTCACACTACAGAAACTATAAAATCTGTATCGAATCAGATTGTTCATGTCATTAATAAGAGGAAGAAACTGAAGCCTTAATTTTTATTTGAGTTTGTGATTGTAAGATAGAGGATAACTTTCTTCATATTGAGATTTTTTTGTTATAAGATTATTTTTATAATTAACGTAATAGGTAGAAAAAATAATGAACAAAATAACAATTTCAATAATTTTAAGTACTTTGCTATGTATCCCAGTGACATTTTTGAATGCCCAAGAGTTTAATGCTGGTCAGCCCTTGGGAGCTACCAATGAATCTGGTAATTTTATCCCTATGAGCAGTAATGTGACTGTTTATGGCAGTTTTCATTTTGCTGAAAGTTGTACATTTGACCCAGAAAGAAATTTAATTCTGGCCATGAACAGGGGCAATAGAAGTACCTCTGCTCCCGATAATGATGGTTATGTTTCCTTTATTAATCCTAATGGAAGTGTTCACACATCAAAATGGATAGGGGCAACACGTGATGGCTTGGAATTACATGACCCGATTGGAAGTGTTATTTCAAACGGAATTTTATACACCGCAGATAACGGTTCACGAGATGTGAGATCGTTTAAACTGGATACTGGAGAGCCTCTGAAATCTGTTTCTATACCTGGTTCTGGATTTATTAATGGCATTGCTGCCACAGCAGAAGGAATGGCGTATCTTTCTGATAGTAGAGCTGAGTTAGTCTACGAAATTACTGCAGAAGGAGATGTTTCAATCTTCGCAGAAGGTGAGCCATTAAGCTCACCCAATGGCGTTGCCATGGATAATGATGGCAATATCGTTGTTGTGAATATGGGAAATTCAGCGGTTACAACTTTTAGCCCTTCTGGGGAAATTGTAAAACAAGAGAATGCAATAGAAGGCGGCGGTGATGGCGTTGTTGTACTGAAAGATGGAACCAAATATATCAGTAGCGTCAGATACGGAAGTGTATCTCGAATTGATAATGATGGTGAGGCGGAGATCATAGCTCAAGGGATACCCAATGCTGCTTCCATGTGTTATGACTCAATTCAGCACCAGTTAGTAATACCAATGAACCCTCATTACTCGCTGGCTTTTATAAAGTTGTGATTACATAGTTTTTCTTTATTAATATTTAATCAAGCCCATCTTGCATGCCTAGCTAGTTTTTTTAGCAATTTCAATGCTTGTAAATGATGGGCTATTTTTTGTGACAATTACTAAACTTAAATCTACAAAGTAGATATAAATATTATATAAGTAAGTACTATGAAAATGTCCATACAGTAAATAGCTGAATCATAATCAATAAGAACTTCGACATAGTTATTCTGGGAGCAGGAGCCGCTGGGTTAATGTGTGCGATAACAGCTGCGAAAAGAAATAAAAGTGTTTTAGTCCTTGAGAAATCTAATAAAGTAGGAAAAAAGATTCTCATGTCTGGTGGTGGACGATGCAATTTTACGAATCTATTTGTTGAGGCAGATCATTTTTTATCAAATAATCCTCATTTCTGTAAAGCTGCCCTAAAAAGATATACTCCACAGGACTTTATAACAATGGTTGAGGAGCATGAGATAGGCTATGTTGAAAAAAATCATCATGAATTATTTTGCGAGAAATCATCGAAAGATATTCTCAATATGTTGCTTACAGAATGTAGCGAATGGAGTGTTGAAATCCAGACTCATGTGGATATTGGAGAAGTATCCAGCAATTATGATAAAGGCACTGAATTACCTTATCAGTTATTAATGAGCATTGATTCCGCTGATGAAATTTTGGTTCAATGCAAATCTCTGATTGTGGCTACTGGTGCTCTATCTATTCCCAAATTAGGCGGGAGTGGTTTTGGTTATGACTTGGCTAAGCAATTTAATTTACCCTTAGTCTCAAGAAGGGCAAGCTTAGTTCCTTTTATGTTTTCTGGTGAGATTAAAGATTTATGTGAGAAATTATCTGGTGTATCTGTTCCTGTAAATATTGAAAGTAATAATAAAATGTTCGAAGAATCAATGTTGTTTACTCACCGAGGATTGAGTGGCCCAGCTATTTTACAGATATCTAATTATTGGAATCCTGGAGATGAGATTACTATTGATATGCTGCCTACTATAAATGTCGCTAAAGAATTTATAAGTCAGAAGAAAAGCAAGAATAAATCAACGATTAAAAAATACCTTAATAATCTCCTTCCAAAAGCATTAGTTGGAGATTTAGAGACTCTTTGGTGGCATTTACTTAAAGATCATAGCTTCCCTGAAATAAGTAACAAAGATTTAATAGATCTTGGCGATAAATTCAATGCATGGAAAATAAAACCATCTGCAACCGAGGGATATAGAACTGCAGAAGTAACTTTAGGTGGCGTAAATACGGATGTTGTTAACTCAAAAACAATGGAAATTAAGGGTCATAAAGGATTATTTTTTGTAGGCGAGGTTCTTGACGTTACCGGTCATCTGGGTGGATATAATTTTCAATGGGCTTGGTCATCCGGTTATAGTGCTGGTTTGGTTGCATGAGAATAATTATTGTTAAACTAAATTTTAAATATAATTGTTATTTTAATTTTATTGATACTACTTATGATTAATATAAATATTGATATTGTGTTGATCAGGCATATCTTCAAAATAATAATGATCCCTTGGTTAATTCTGATATCTTCCTGTGGAGGAGGTAATGGTTCAGCGTCAACTGGCTTAGAAATCAAAGATACCTCGACTATAATTACATCAAGCACTAATAAAAATAATCTTACTGATATTTGTATTACTTATGGTGGGTATTTGTCATGCAGTCTTATGCACGATGGATTGCAAAGAGATTTTATTCTATATGTCCCTCAAACATATAATGCAGAAGTATCTTCACCATTACTTTTCAATTTTCATGGGTTTGGCGGTAATGCTGAAGGACAACTTCAAAATAGTGATTTTAGGGCATTAGCCGAACAAAATAATTTTATTTTGATAGTGCCTAATGGTTCTTATTTAGCTGGCAATAGATATTGGAATAGTGCGTCATCTGGAAAAGGTGTGACTGACGATGTCGGTTTTGTATCGGTAATGCTCGAGACAGTTTCTCAAGCATACACAATTGATTTAAAGAGAGTTTATGCTGCTGGGATGTCTAATGGTGGAATGATGAGTTATTACTTGGCGTGTGCTCTGAGCAGTAAAGTCGCAGCTATTGCTTCGGTAACAGGGGATATGAGCCTGGCATTAATGACTGAATGCAAACCAAGTCATGCGACTGCTGTTATGCATGTGCACGGTACTGAAGATAAAATTGTGCCTTGGGAAAGATCAGAGTCTGAATCAATTAAAGGCGTAGTTGATTTTTGGTCTAATTATAATAATTGCTCCTCGAAAAATACGGCAAAAACTTCTGATAATGCTGATGGGTATGGCGAATATTTAGGAAATTTACATCAATATTCAAGTTGTGATAATCAAGTGAAGGTATATCTAAATGAGATTATTGGTATGGGCCATATTTGGCCAACACGATTAGGGGGCAAGGACAGCGAAGAAGTGATATGGGATTTTTTATCTCAATTTAGTATTGACGGGCAATTATAAGCTAAATATTCTTTTTCGATATAACACGATGATCTCTGGTGTATTTTTCATGGTTTTCTTCAATGTATTCATTGTCATATTTATAGTTAATCATAAATGTAGCGCCTTTTTTAAGACTTTTTTCTGAAGTATCGGCCATAAAATTAATTTGATGCAATGAGGCTCCATTTCCCAGATGAAATCTAGATACTGGATCATTGGGTTTACCGTCTTTTCGGTCTGACTTTAATAAGTAATTTCTTATGTATGTATCTAGTATTGTTTTGTTTTTCTTGAAACTCTCCAGTGAATAATCGCTGGATAAAACATTATAAAGATCATTATCTTTTATTTTTATCCATTTCATGAATGTAGGCACTGGAGACAGGGTAATAAAACGCTTAATAGCTGGAACTTCCTTCTCTATAAAGGTGACTACATCTTTAATTAAGAAGTTTCCAAATGAAATGCCATCCAATCCTCGTTGGCAATTTGAAATTGAGTAAAATACAGCCGTATCTAATTCAGTTTCATCTATTAATTCTCTTTTTTCTTTTAGTATTGTGTTTATATTGGTTGGAATATCGTCTAGAAAGGCAACTTCAACAAAAATTAAAGGTTCAGTGGCCATGGCTGGATGAAAAAAGGCAAAACATCTCCTGTCATTTGAATCAATCCTGTCTCTTAGTTCTCGCCAAGTGTTTATTTGATGGACAGATTCATATTTAATGATTTTCTCTAAAATAGAAGCTGGCGTATTCCAATCTATTGGCTTCATTACTAAAAAGCCTCTATTAAACCAATCCACAAAGAGTGTTTTTAGGTCATTTTCAACTTTTTGATAATTATTTTCATTGGACGATTTGATTAGAATCTTTCGTCTTAAATTCACTAAGAAGGTGGTTGCTTCATCGAAGCAGTTGAGCTTTCTGAATAAATCTTTTCTTTTTGAGGCGTGAGCTTTTTGAAGTTTGATATAGTTTGTTTCAGAATTCTCTTTAATATAATTATCTATGCATATTTTTAACTGATCAGTATCTAAATCTCTCTGGTCTCTCAGATTAACCATCAAGTCATCAAATTCCTTATCATCCAAATGATTTGCCAGGGCAAAAAATTCCTTGGCATACTTAACTCTCGAGATATTATTTTTAGTATCAATTAAATTTTCAATAATTTGATAAATATCATTTTTGTGACTATTTTTTTTAAACAAAAGCTTTGAAGAAGTTTTGATACTTTTTTCAAAAATATTTTCTAGTAATGAACTGATGGTCTGGGTATATGACATAGGCTTATTGTACAAACTTTTACTATAATTAAAATAATTAAAATACTAATTATGAGTAATATGTTAGTTTTAAATTAAGAGTAAAAGTCATTTTAAATAGGGGGTTTATTGTGAAACTTAAAAAATCAGTGCTTTATTTTGGATTGGTTTTTAGTCAATTTATATTTGTTGGGAATGGAGCTGCTACTGAGTCATTTTCTGTATTTCCACTTGGTGTTCAAGCAACTTCTATTGATGGGAAGACTTTGACTCCTGACAAACCAAATGAATTGAGTTTAAAAAATTTGGAAATAGCAAAAGCTGCGTATAAAAAAGATCCTTTAAATCCAGATACCCTTATTTGGCTGGGTAGGCGCTTGGCATACACAGGCAATTATCGAGATGCTATTGTTGCTTTTACTAAAGGTTCGATTCAATTTCCTAATGATCCTCGATTTTTAAGGCATCGTGGGCATAGATATATTTCTATAAGGGAGTTCGACCTTGCGATTGCTGATTTGGAAAAAGCATCTATTCTAATGAGAGCTTTATCGCCCCAAATTGAGCCTGATGGACTTCCTAATATAAAAAATATCCCATTAACCACGACTCAAGGAAATGTCTGGTATCACTTGGGCTTAGCTTACTACTTGAAGCAAGACTGGCGCAGTGCTCTCGCAGCATTTCGTAAAGGCTATGACCTGGGTGGAAATGATGACAATCTAGTTTCTACTGGACACTGGATTTATATGATATTACGTCGTATGGGCGATCAATTAGGAGCCACCAATGCGCTAAATAATATTCGTCAAGATATGAATATTATTGAAAATATGAGCTATCATCAGCTTTGCCTGCTTTATAAGGGTGATATTAAGATCGACGATTTAATGGCCACAGATGGTAATAATCCGAGTAATGCAGCTGTTGCCTATGGCTTAGCTAATTATTATTACTACAATGGAGACAAGAAGGAGTCAGATAATCTCTTATTGAAAATTACCACTGGATCTAGCTGGAGTGCTTTTGGCTTTATCGCTGCTGAAGTTGACTTAAGTAACTCTGGGCGATAATTTCATGCGTTAATCAAGAGATAAATAGATATATAATGGACTTTCAAATAAGGGAGTATAAGGACATGCCAAATTACAAATTCATGACACTTAAGATCGGAATAATTGCATTATTTTTATCACCATCTGTCTGGTCCCAGCATGCTTTAGTATTTCAAACTGACTTTGGTCTAGAGGAAGGTGCTGTTGCCTCTATGAAGGGCGTGGCTTTTGGCGTCTCTCCTAAATTAAATATGTTCGATGTAACGCATGAAATTCCTAGGTTTAATATTTGGGAGGCGGCTTATCGTTTGAACCAAGTAGCCGATTATTGGCCAAAAGGGACCGTTTTTGTCAATGTGGTTGATCCTGGTGTGGGTACAGCTAGAAAATCCGTTGTGCTTAAAACAAAATCAGGTCACTTTTTTGTAAGCCCCGATAATGGATCGCTTACTTTGGTCTCTGAATCACTTGGTATTGAAGAAGTAAGAGAAATCAATGAAAAGATCAATCGACTTGAAGGGTCAGAGAGGTCACATACATTTCATGGTCGTGACGTTTACGCTTACACAGGGGCTCGCTTAGCCTCAGAGGCGATTACTTACGAACAAGTTGGTGATCTCCTCGAACCATCAGTGATGCAACTCGATTATGTTAAACCAAAGTTAATAAATGAAAGAATCGTTGGTAATGTGCCAATCTTAGATGCTCATTACGGTAATGTATGGACCAATATCAGCGTGGACTTGTTTGATCGTCTAGATATAAATATCGGTGATGAAGCATGGGTTGAGATTACCGATAATGGGCAGGAATTATTCATGCAAAAAGTCAAATTTGTAAGTTCATTTGGTGGTGTTGGAATAGGGGAACCTGCTATTTATATTAACGATATATTGAATCTTGGTATTGCTATCAATCAAGGCGATATGGCTAATAAATATAAAATTAAGCCCAGCTCCAAAGTCTTGTTTTCAATCTGGAAGTAATATGCATGTCCAATAAAATGAAAAATAGTAAATCAGTTCAGTTGCTTGGATACTTTGGTTTAATTCCTTTTGTCATCCCAAGTATATTAGTTTGGAATCTATCCCCTTATTCGCCAGTCGAATTGTTATTTTTGTTTTTCTGTTTATACAGTCTTTTAGTTTGTAGTTTTCTCACGGGCTCAATATGGGCGTTTAGGATTAACCTTGATAAAAGTCCGCTTGGATCTATCTTACTTTTTTCTATGCCTTTTTTCGCATCGATTTTGGTGCTGGCATTATTTAATCAAGCGATCGTATTATCTGTGGTCGACATCAATGGGATTGAGCACTTAATTTCTATCTTTTTATTACTCTTATTGTTGATAAGTTACGTCTTTTTGTATGTTTATGAGGCTAAATTATTAGCGCACAGAAATTATTATAAAAGAATGCGGTTTTGGCTTACTTTGGTGGTAGTTTTGACACATTCTTCTTGGATTTTATTTTTTTATGTTAACTTCTTAAAGTAAGAAATAATTTCATCAGACTCATAAAGCCAGAAATCTTTTTCATTCTCTTTAGCAATTCTAAGGCACGGTACTTGATACTTTCCTCCAAGGTTTACTAAGTCTGTTTTATGGTCAGGATCTTTTCGAGTATTTCTAAGTTCAATATTAAGACTATTTTGATGAATGAATCGAGTCACTTTAATGCAAAATGGGCATGTCCCAAATTGATAAAGCGCCACTTTATCGGTTTGTAGATTAATTAATTTTTGCGCTTTAGAATTCCGTTTGATTGGTTTGGGTAGCGTCAGAAAATTGATTAATTTTAGTATATTTCCAAATACCATACGACCTAATATTCGCCTCAATATTTTCTTAATCACTCCCGCTCCTTTATAGTTTATTATGTATTAACTCCTGTAGATTAGAATTAATAAATAATGAAAACAAGTGAACTTACTAAAAGAATATCAGGGCCTAGCTCAAAAGCATGGGCTATAGGGGACAGAGCTTTTAAGCTCATTGAAGAAGGTAAAGATATTATCCATCTAGGTATCGGTGATCCTGATTTTGATACTCCTGAACCTATAGTAAATGCCATAGGCTCTGCGCTAGGCAATGGAAAAACGCATTACTCACCTTTAGCTGGTGAAATGAAATTAAGAGAAAAAATTGCTGTTCATGCAAATTCCCTTTATGGGGATGGTGTTGAAAGTGAGCATATTGCAGTATTACCTGGTGCGCAAGCGGCTTTGTTCTCTAGTTTTTTGTGCATAAGTGGCTGTGATGATGAGGTGATCATTCTAGAACCTACTTACGCAACTTATCCGGCCGTCATTCAAGCCAGTGGAGCAAAATTGATCACAATAGTGCTCGACAGAGCGACCGATTATCAAATTAATTTATCTGAAATTAAAGCTGCTATTACTAAAAAAACCAGAGCAATATTAATTAATTCGCCTTGTAATCCATCGGGTGTAATTTTTTCACAACAAGATTTAAACGATCTTGCTAAGCTTTGCAAACAGAATGATATCTGGTTAGTTTCTGATGAGGTTTATTGGTCACTAACATACGAAAAAAAGCATTACTCGGCTTACTCTCAACGAGAAACAAGAAGTAATGTTATTGTGGTAAATAGCCTTTCAAAATCACACGCGATGTCAGGCTGGAGGATAGGCTGGGTAATCGCGCCGCCAGTAATTATTGATGCTCTTACAGATTTATCTCAAGCACAATACTTTGGCGTCAATCAATTTGTCCAATTGGCAGCCGTAAAAGCTTTAATGGACGATCAAAGTCCAAAAAAATTCCAGAATATTTTTAAAGCAAGACGCGATGCATTTTTATCTAAATTAGATAAAAGCACTATTTTGCGTTACACCAAACCACAAGGTGGAATGTTTGTGCTGATTGATGTTAGTTCGACTGGTCTCGATGGTGAGGCTTTTGCTGAGCAATTATTAGACGATGAGGGGGTCGCAGTGGTTCCCGGTTTTGGTTTTGGTCCCTCAATGAAAGATACTATCCGATTAGGTTTTTTAGCTGACACACCTAAATTAGAAGAGGCTGCTGATCGTTTAGTTCGTTTTGCAGCCTCTTTGGCATCTTAGGAAAAATGATACACTAATTGCACTCAGTTCTATACAGGACCTACATTGCTCCTATTAAACTGATAGTATTGGTGATAATTCATCATAAAAAGAGCATCAAATAAAGCCTATTTTAAAAGACATTAATGGCTGTGATGATTAATTTTAAATATAAAGATAAAGTTATAAGGTGAAATATTATGCGATATTTATTTTTTCTTCTTCTTCCGTTGTTTCTCACTGGCTGTCTGAATGTTCCATTTGTTCCTTTTGTTCATAATGATACGGCTCAATACCATCTACCATCAATTGATAATCTTACCGATAATAAAGAAGTAATTAATAACTAAATATTAGGAAAGTACATTATGCCAGCTAAGCAAAACCCGATATTTGTTATAGGAAGCATCAATACAGATATGGTCGCTATGACTAAGAATCTGCCCGCTCCAGGAGAAACAGTCATGGGAGGAGAGTTTATGATGACTGCAGGTGGAAAAGGCGCTAATCAAGCTGTTTCTGCTGCTCGACTTGGTGGCAAGGTTACCATGGTTGGAAGATTGGGCAAGGATATATTTGGTGATCAATCGATTGCATGTTTAAAACACGAAAGTATTAATTGTGATTTCATTGGTAGGGATCCAATTGCTGCCTCTGGCGTTGCCTTAATCAGTGTTGACGATAAAGGTGAAAATCATATTGTTGTAGCCCCTGGCGCTAATAACCAGCTTGATCAAACAAAGGTTAGGGCTGCTCTGGATTCCATGCCAGATAATGCCATTATTTTATTACAGTTAGAGATTCCATTGGATACAGTGGCCCATATTATTGATGCTACCCGAGGTTCTTCTAGGAGGGTCATTCTTGATCCAGCGCCAGCTCCAGCATCAGTATTACCGCTTAATTTCCTAAATGAACTTTATCTGATCACGCCCAATGAAACAGAAGCCAAAAAATTAACCGGTATAGAGGTAAGAGATGACAAATCTGCAGAAGTTGCTGCTAAAAAATTGTTGGCAACTGGGGTAAAAAACGTGGCGATTACTATGGGTGCTAAAGGTGTCGTTCTAGCTCAAGAAAATACCTTTAAATTTATCCCTTCTCCACAGGTGAAAGCTATTGATACGACAGCTGCGGGCGATTGTTTTAATGGAGCTTTATCTGTCGGTATTGCCAGTGGCTTGTCGTTAGAGGAGGGCATCAAAAGAGCGTGTCTTGCTGCTTCTATTTCTGTAACCCGAAAAGGTGCTCAAGATTCCATGCCGTATATTAAGGAGATTGATTGATGTTCATAGTAGATAATTATTTTTTGGCGGTAATATTTTGTATCATCACAATGTTTTGTTGGGGTTCGTGGGCTAATACCCAAAAACTAGCCAGTAAAACTTGGTCTTTTCAATTATATTATTGGGATTACGCTATTGGCGTGGTTTTATTTGCCTTATTAATGGGCCTAACCCTAGGCAGTAATGGTGAGCTCGGAAGAGCATTTATTGAGGATCTCCAGCAAGCAAATACAACCTCCTTAAGCTCTGCATTTCTTGGTGGTGTAATTTTCAATCTTGCTAATTTGTTGATTGTTGCCGCCATCGACATAGCTGGCATGGCGGTAGCATTTCCTGTGGGCATCGGAATTGCATTGGTTCTTGGTGTTCTAATAAATTATTTCGCTGTTCCTATTGGCGATCCTTGGCTTCTTTTTTTAGGCGTCTCCCTGGTTGCCGTAGCAATTATTTTAGACGCATTAGCCTATCAAGGTTTATCCAGTGGTAAGCGAGAGACACCAAATAAAGGCATCATCTTATCTATTGCAGGTGGTTTATTAATGGGTTTTTTTTATCGCTTTGTGGCCGCATCAATGTCACTTGATTTCGCCTATCCTGAGATTGGTTTGATGACACCTTACAGTGCTGTCTTTGTATTTTCTGTGGGTCTTTTAGCATCTAATTTTATTTGGAATACAATATTTATGTATCGTCCTTTGAGCGGCGATGCGGTGTCATATAAAGATTATATTCGAGAGGGAAATACAAGCCTGCATTGCATTGGGCTTCTTGGTGGCGTGATCTGGTGTTTAGGCATGTCGTTAAATATTCTTGCCTCTGAGCAGGCGGGTTATGCAATCTCCTATGGTTTGGGCCAAGGAGCGACAATGATAGCAGCCATCTGGGGAGTATTTATCTGGAAGGAATTTGATGGGGCTTCGTTAAAAATTCATCAATTAATTAAATGGATGTTTATTAGTTTTGTACTTGGTTTAATACTAATTATCTTTTCACGCGTTTAACTAATTAAAGAAAAGAAGTTTTCTATTCTTTTTTCATACAGAGATTTATTTGAAAATGAACTTGATAACTTTGATTGATAAACGTTTAATGTAATTTATTCATAAAAAAGGAGAATTATATAATGGTCGATTTAATTGTTTATTCTTTCGTTCTGGCACTAGTAGCACTGTGGTTATGGCCATTGATGTTTAATTTAAAAAATCTGGATTATTTGGCTTCGAATCGTGATGATGCAGCTTCTGAATCTGTTATGTTTCAGCGAGCAAAACGTGCCGGCGCAAACTTCCAAGAAAGTTATCCGGTATTCCTGGCGCTAGCAATATTATCAATTATTCAAAGCGTTGATGTTGCATCTCTTGCCACTTATTGGTTGATTCTCAGAGTGTTATATATGGTCTGTTATACCGCAGGTATTAAGCATGTAAGAACGTTACTCTGGATTGGTTCACTGGTTTGTTTAATCATGATGGCTTTAGCGTTAATTTGATTTTATGCGGTTATCCATAAAGATAGTTGTGGCCACTTTTTTTAACCTTAATAAGTTAATATATTAATTCCAAAGATCGTTTTAAATATTTTTAGTGATTTAGTCTGTTGTGTTCCAATCATGAGGGCATAAAATGAAAAAACTGACGTTATTCTTGTTCTTATTATTTCCTGTCTTAACATTTTCTCAAGATAAAAAGTTTTCTTATACTTTTCTTGATGTCATCGCTACCAACGTAAACGGTATAGGCTATATTGGGGATATTTCTTTGGGCTTACCTGCCTCACTTTATATCAAAGGCTCAATAAGAGATGAAGAGGTTAAATCTGATAATACCGTTTATCAAAGATCAAAAAAAATTGCAGCACTTGGGTACCATTCTTCTATAGCTGATATATTCAAAAACGTCTCCAAGAGTGGCTATTCTTTCAATTTTGCTAGAATTATGGATGTATATGCTGAGATGGGTTTGAATCAGTGGGAGCTAGAAAATCCAACTAAACTGATGAAAACTGGATCTGATTTATACGCTCAAGCTGGCTTAAAGATGGGAGATGCACAAGGATGGGAATTTAATCTTTTTCTAGAGAGTACTAAATTGGCTGAGGTCGACCTTGACCCGTTAACTAAAAAACTAGAATACTCTTTAGACGGTAAGATTAATAATAATATTGGCTTTAAATTCATCAATCACTCTATGAATAACTTGGGTTATAGTGTTGGCTTGAGTCATGATGATTTCTCGGGATTATCAACCGCTGTTGGCATTAGACTAGGTCTTTAGAAATATCACTCTATGATGTTCGTAGCTCGAATAGCATTACTTGTCTTTTTAATTGCCGGCTGTACTCCCTACAAAATAATTGATGTTCCATCAGGAAATCTAAACAGTCGAGTCGATTATATTGTGTTGCATGCAACCTCACAGGATTTTTCTGAATCACTCGACACTCTAACAATACATTCTACTTATCCGGTCAGTTCACATTATTTAATACCTCATCTTGATGACGACAGTTATCATAAAGATGATCTTGCAGTTTATCGTTTAGTTCCCGAGCATGAGAGGGCTTGGCATGCTGGATTAAGTCAATGGGGTAAAGAAGTTTCCTTGAATGATCGCTCTATTGGAATTGAGGTAGTCAACGAATTTTATTGCAATGAGCAAACGGAGCCTCCTAATATTGATAATCTTGAATGTGAATTCATGCCTTACCCGGAACATCAAATCGAGTTATTGATTCGGTTACTAAAAGACATTCTAAATCGTTATCCAGAATTGGATCCTATAGATATTGTCGGCCATGCTGATATTGCTCCGCAAAGAAAGTCTGACCCTGGACCTAATTTTCCATGGCAGCAGATGTATGCTGCGGGTATTGGTACATGGTATGAGGAGAGTGATGTTCAGAGATACACTCAATTATTTGTAGGCCAGTTACCTAAACTCATTATCATACAGCGTGCGTTAAAAATTTTAGGCTATCCAATCGAAGACAGTGGTCTCTATGATGAACAAACAAGATTTGCATTTAGAGCAATGCAAATGCATTATCGACCCTCAAATTACACTGGCAATATTGATTTAGAAACCGTCGCTATTTTATTTGCCTTAATTGAAAAATATCGATTTCCTGGAATAAAAGAGTTACTTGATTAGACTCAATATACATTGACATCACTCGAGTATTTGTTCGAATAATATCCGATTAAATCTTTCTTGTTCTTCCATATGAGGTAAATGACCTGATGCTGATAATTCATATAGAGTGGCGTTAGGCAAGACTGAACTCAATTTTTCTCTTACGGAGTTTAGGGGTAACACTATGTCATGCGTTCCCCAAATAATTGAAGTTTTCACTTCGTTTGAATGAATAATATTATGAATCCTAGTCATATCTGGGTAATTTTTTCGCGTTGATATAAGAGCTCTTGCGAATCCTTGGTACTTTAGTAGTCCATTGTAACGTGAGCTCCAATTTGTAAAATTTTGAGGCTCATGAAAATCAGATAGTTGACCTTGACCGATAGTGGGATAGGCGTTACTTATAAATTCGTTAACCTCATCTTGAGATACATTATTACTTTCAAATACCTGATCATTATGAAAACCTGAAGGTGACACTAGAATCAATTGATTTATTCTCTCTGGATGTATTGCAGCCATCATAGCCACAGTTCTGCCGCCATCTGAAAGGCCTACTAAATTAACTTTATCTATGTCTAAAGCATCCATTAGATTTATAAGTTGATTCGTATAAAATTCAGTTGAATAATCGGTGTCAGGATTATTTGAGAAGCCTCGTCCATATGTATCATAACGGATAACCCCGTAACCTCGTTTAATTGCTTCTTGATATGTAGGTTCCCAGATATAAGAGGGCACAGAAAAACCATGGACCAGTATTATATGTTCTTTTGCTTTTGAATTAGCTTGCTCAAAGTAAGTGTATCCATCATCAAGTTGAATAAAACTCCCCTTCCAGCGTTTGGTAATTGACTCTCTGAATTGCTTGTCTTTCTTCATAAATTCATAATTTTGATATTGATCGCAGCCATTATTTTTCCATTTTTGATCAATCATCGACATATAGACAAACTTCCATTGATTGTTGCGTTTTTCCATAATATAAGTAGCTGCCAGTTGACCTTGGAGTAGAGATCCATCTTTCTTATAACGATCAAAATGGTTAAATATCTGATAAACAGAATCACTTTGCTTACAAAAGCTTAATTTTTCTTCGCTATACCAGTAATCGTTTGCTTTTAGTTTTTTGAAAGTAGTTAGGTAGTTTTGTTCGATCATTGAGGTATCAAATGCCGCTATAGATTCATTATTTATATTAACTTGCGTATGAAAATTCTCAGTCGCAATAGCTGCTGCATCCCTATTCATCCAGTTTCTCGAATAAGACTGATAGGCCTTAAATAACTCGTATGAAGCATTTTCGGCAAATACATTTGAGAATGAAGTTATTAATACAATCACGGCGCTTATATAGATATTTTTTAGAGGTATAGGCATAAAATTCTCTTTTGTTGATGGTTAAGCTAGATTAATTTCTTTCAATCTTGAGGCAAGAAAATCCTCCGCTAGAATACTTTTAGGATAGCGATTTGGGTATTGATCTGTGATGCAATTAGCCAGTGTTTTAATGCGCCAATCTGGATTTGGATGGACAAAAAATGGAATCGAATACCGCGATATTTTTGCTTCCTTCATTGAAGATGATACACGATGAGTTGTTGAAGGTAGGTAGTGATTGGTAAATCGCTGCAGCATATCGCCAATGTTACAAATAATGATATTACGTTGAACTTTAATTTTTTCCCATTTTCCTTGTTTATTGAGTAATTGAAGTCCACTTTGATGTCCGCCCACTAATAGTGTAATTAAATTAATATCCTCATGGGCACCGGCTCTTTGTGCTGCTTCTTTTAATTCAATTGGAGGATAATGTATCGCTCGCATGATGCTGTTCCCAGCGCCAGCATGGGTTGCGAAATAATGGGCATCGAGCTTCAAGAATACAGCAATAGCTGAAAGGAGGGATTGACCTAAGTTATCAAACTGATCAAATAAGGCATTGGTTTTTTCATTAAATTTCTCAATTTCTGTAACCTCATAATTTTCATGCATCCACTTTGATAAAGGGTGAGTTTTTTCTAGTTCGCGCCCCACGTGCCAGAATTCCTTAAAATCTGCGTGATTACTGTCTTTTGGCGTTTCTATACGAGTAGGTGTATAGCCACGAGCACCTTTTAGTTTAGGGTCAAAATAGTGTTTTTTTGTGGCTTTTGGCAGTGCAAAAAACTCTTTGAAGATAATCATCACATCATCAATAAGATTAGGATCAATAGTATGCTCGCTGATACCACAAAAACCCCATTGCAGTAGATTCTCACCTAACTCTTGGGCGAATAATTCGGTTTCTTTTTGTTGTTTTTCAAGCGAAATAATCGCAAACGGTGGTGGCATTAGATATTTTCTTTATTCTAAATGTTATTGAGTGGCAAGCCATGCATCATCACTTTCTTCTGTAATATTTTCAAAAAGAGGCGTGGATAGATACCTCTCGCCAGTATCTGGAAGCATGACACAGATGGTGCTGTTCTTAGGTGCTTTTTCTGCCACAATTAAGGCGGCTTGCATGGTGGCACCGGCAGATATCCCACAAAAAATACCCTCTTCTTTTGCTAATCTCATGGCAGTAGAAATAGAGGCCTCATCATTGACCAGAATAAGTTCATCGATAATATCTGGGTTTAGAACTTTGGGAATAAAATCAGGAGTCCAGCCTTGAATTTTATGCGGTTGCCATTCTGCACCACCCAGAAGATTGGCATTTTCAGGTTCTGTACCAATTATTTTGATTTCCGGACGTGCTGCTTTCAGGACTTCTCCTGTTCCAGTAATAGTGCCACCAGTGCCCCATCCACTGACAAAATAATCCAATGCGTGACCTGCGAAATCTCGCAAAATTTCAGGTGCTGTTGTATTTCTATGGTATTCGGGATTAGCTGGATTTTCAAACTGCGAGGCCAGAAACCAATTATGCTCTTTAGCTAACTCTTCTGCACGCCTGACCATACCTGAGCCTCTTTCTGCAGCAGGAGTCAGGATTACTTTAGCTCCCAATGCTTTCATAATACGACGGCGCTCAATGGAGAATGTCTCTACCATGGTCGCTACAAAAGGATAACCTTTGGCTGCACATACCATCGCTAAGGCAATACCAGTATTTCCCGAGGTTGCCTCGATAACAGTTTGACCGGGCTTGAGGGTTCCACTTTTTTCTGCCTCAGTTATAATTGCTATGGCTAGACGATCTTTAACCGAAGAAAGCGGGTTGAATGATTCGCATTTTGCATATATATGTTGATTTTTTGGACCGATCTTATTGATTTTAATGATCGGTGTATTGCCAATTGTTTCGAGTATGTTGTTGTATAACATGTAAATTACCTCTTACTTTCTATTGAAAAAGTGTAACTGCAATGAACCTAGTTTATACTTTTCTTAGTTAATTAGTTCCATCCTAGCAAAGGAATGTACTTGAACACTATCGAATCAGGTAATTTATACAAAAACATAATGAACTATTGTGATGCAAGATAAACTAGCTACTTTTTATGCAGCGACGGGGCATTTATTTATGCATATGTTTGCTGCTATTTATTTCGTTATTGTCTTAGGTATTGAGGATGAATGGCAACTAACTTATGCCGACTTGATTGACTTATGGTTTTTTGGATCATTGTTGGTTGGTCTTGGCTCGCTTCCGGCGGGGTGGATGAGTGATCGTTGGAGTCGGACTGGAATGATCGCCTTAATGTTTTTAGGTTTGGGTGTTGCCTCGGTATTATGCGGACTAAGTGATAATAAATCGTCCTTAATGATTAATTTATCCATCATGGGTTTATTTTGTTCAATTTATCATCCAGCTGGTATTCCTTGGGTGGTGAATATGCCTGGAAATACAGGCAGAGCATTAGGATTTAATAATATTTTTGGTGGGGTAGGGATTGGCGTAGGAGCCCTAATTTCCGGATATCTTATAGATACTTTTAGTTGGCAATTGGCCTTCATTTTGCCTGGTCTATTATCAATTATGCTGGGTATTGCATTAAGTTGGCATATTTATACAGCAAGGATCGCACTTCAAAACATATATTCATCAAAATTTTCTAAAAATCCAGAACAAGGGGATTATTTAAAAATTATAATTATTATGTTAATTGGTGTTACCTGCATTGGCTTCACATTTCAAATCTTACAAACCACATTACCAAAAGTTATCGACATAAGATTGACTGAAGTATTAGCACTTGATACAGCAAAAATTGGTTTAGTAGTTTCTAGTATTTATGTGGTCAGTGGAATCATGAATTACGTCGGTGGGATTGCGGCAGATCATTATTCGGTGAGATTGATTTACGCCTATGGCATGTTAATTCAAGGTCTCTTGCTGTTTGTTTTTGCTGACATGAGTCATATTTCGCTCATCTTATTCGCTCTTGTGATTGTGGCTTTTAATTCAAGTATTTTACCGGCAGAGAATATTTTACTGGCTCGTTTTGCGCCGGAGGAATATCAAAGTGTGATTTTTGGGCTTAAGTATATTCTGTCTTTTTCTATAGCTCCCTTAGTGGTATTTCTCGTAGCCAGAAGTCACACATTAACTGGTGATTTTTATTATCTATATATACTTGGTGGAATTCTCAGTACTTTGCTGTTTTTCTTAATTCTTACATTACCAAGAAACCAATACAAACCGGCTAATCCGTGATAATGCTCATATTTTGTTATAAACCGACTGTATTTTAGATGATAAATTACCTGTAATATATATTGATCATTCGTATTCAATTATTTTAATCGTTTGATTTTGATAACTTTTTTATAGGATACTATAACGATACTTATATTGGATAGATTTAATGAGCCGGGTTTTTATTAAAAATATTGAGCCTTTAAAAGGGCTCTATTGATTCTTAGCTTGAAAATTTTAACTATATAAATAGCTAAGCACTTAAATTAATCTTTTTGAATGGAATATAAAATGATTAAAAATAATCGAATCTGGATCCTATTGATATTGTTATTGGCAGTACCTGGATTAATAGTCGCAGAGGCGATTGTTAATATTGAGGATATGCGACGTGAAAATGAAATTGGGTTTTTTACCTCTATTTCTTTGGCATTGAGTGCGTCTCGAGGTAACAATGTTAGTGATGCAATTTCTGCGCAAATTCGGTTTGATAACAATACTGATCGTTACGATTCATTCTTGGTAATCAAGAAAGATGAACGTAAAACCAATACTGTCAAATGGAACGATGCAACTATGGCGCATGCTAGATTCGTTCTTAAGAATGAATCAATTTATGATTTAGAGATGTTTGTCCAGCACGGTAAGAATCCATTTAGACGTTATCTTCAGCGTGATGTAATTGGTGTTGGTACGCGTATCACGATCAACGATAATGCGCGCTTAGGCTTGGGTCTATTATCAGAAAATGAAGAAGATTTGAATCAACTAACAATCCGAACACAGCGGTTAGCAAGTTATTATCATAATGATTATGAGGTTTTTGAGAATATAGGTTTTAATTTAACGTTATACTATCAACCTTCTTTGTGTTCGAGTGAAGATTACAAGGCGAGTGTCATAGGCGCCTTGGACTTTAAAGTGAACGAGAAATTTAAAGTCACATTGCAGTACAATACTTTTTATGACTCTAGGCCGCCTGCAACCGCTATGAAACGTGATGAAGGTATAGCCACTAACTTTTCTTATTCCTTTTAAATTATGAATGAATTTCTAAATATATTTAACGAGATATGGACGAATGGCCTCTTTGGCGTGAGTATCACGCAAATTATTGTAGCCATCAGTATTATGTTATTTGCTATTTTGGGCCGAACTTTTTTTATTAAGCGTATTTTAAGATCGTTAGAGAAGCTTACTGAGAATACTGAATCTAGTCTAGATGATGTTGTTTTAAGTTCTTTAGAGCGACCACTGGGATATGTGCCTATTGTGATCGGGCTATATATCCTGACTATTTATCTACCGGTATCGGGAAATCTTGGTGAATTTGGTTCTAATCTAGTAAAAGCTCTGATGACCTTTACGATATTTAGTGTATTAATGAATGCTGTGGGCCCACTTTTTGGTATTTTATCAAATAATACTAATACTTGGCTTACCGCCTCAATGTCGATGTGGTTGGAGCGTGCTGTTCGAATGCTTCTAGGTGTTATTTGCCTAACGATTATATTGGATATCTTTGGTATTGAAATTGGACCACTCATTGCTGGATTGGGTTTATTCTCAGTTGCTGTGGCACTGGGAGCACAAGATTTGTTTAAAAATCTGATTGCAGGGATTTTAATAATTGGTGAGAATCGCTTTCAACCAGGGGATCGAATTGAGGTTGTCGGTGAGATGCACGGAACAGTCGAGGAGATTGGTTTTCGCTCAACGACCGTGCGCTTATTTAATACAGCACCTATGGTGATTCCGAATAAAGACCTTTCAGATGTTAAAGTTATTAATCATGGGGAAATGGTATATCGTCGTCTAAACTGGAAAATCAATCTAATTTACTCTACGACGGTGGAGCAACTAGCTAAAATCTGTCATGACATTGAGGTTTACATGAATGATTCAAAAGATATTGCGGTGAATCCAGGGCAACAAGCTCTTGCCCGTGCTGTTGAGTTTGGGGCTAGTTCCATTGATGTGCAGATATTATGCTATACAACACCTGTTGGTTTCACTGAGTTTGCTACTATCAAGCAAAACTTGATTTATGAGATTATGCGTATAGTTCGAGAATGCGGTTCTGATTTTGCTTTTCCCTCTACCTCTTTGTATGTTGAATCAAACCCTGAAAGTATTGCTAATGAAATTCCAGAATCGATGAATGCAAATTAAGCGTATTCATTATGGTCGCTCCATAAATTAACAAATAGGCAATTCTTTTGCTATTAAGATTAGACGGATAAATTTAGAAAAGGCGCTTATGTTAAATGGCCACTGCGAGTGTGGGCGAATCAGTTTTGTTATTGATGGTGAGATCAACCAACTTTCTCATTGTCATTGCTCACAATGTAGGCGTCTGCATGGTGCGGCTTATGGTACTTTTGCTCGCGTGACCAAAAAGCAATTTCAATATTTAAGCGGAACGAATGACATCAAAGAATACGCTTCTTCTTCAGATCTTAAGCGATTTTTTTGCAGTAATTGTGGTTCAAATATAATGGTTACTGTCAATGATGAGCCTGAGCAACTTTATTTGGCTATGGGTATCATAGATGGTGATCCTATAACTCCAGAGCCCTTCCATATCTTTGTAAGCTCCAAAGCTCCATGGCACAGCATTAATGACAATGCTGCTCAATTTGATGAATTTGCTCCTGAGTAATTTTAGACATGGGTGATTTTTCGGTTCATGATAAAGAGTGTATGAAGATAGCTTTTGAGCAAGCTAAATTAGCAGCAACTTCTGATGAGGTTCCAGTTGGGGCGGTTCTTTCTCTCAATAATGAGATTATCGCACAAGATCATAATCGCACTATTGTAAATCATGACCCAGCTGCACATGCTGAGGTTTTGGTGATACGCCAAGCGGCTGAAATCCAAGGCAATCATCGTCTTGCTAATAGTACCTTGTATGTCACGCTTGAGCCTTGCGTGATGTGTGTGGGTGTGATGATTCAGGCACGTATAGAACGTTTGGTATTTGCTGCCAGTGATCCTAAATCAGGTGCTGTTGGTAGCGTTATGGATCTCTCTTCACACCCTGAGCTCAATCATGCATTTTCTGTTGAGGGTGGGTTAATGGCAGAAGAATGCGCCAAATTATTAAGAGATTTTTTTAAGGTGCGTCGCTAAGATTGATTGGTTTGTTAAATGCCATTTTTGACTTAGACTCAATATCAACTTTGTTGATCAAAATATCATAGTAACTGCGAATATTATTCACATAAATGACAGGCTCCCAGCCTCTAGCATAACCATGACTCAAATATGGATACCAAAGTTTATTGGCTAATAAAGGCAATGATTTACTGACGTTAGCCCATTGAGTTGGATCATTACCTTGCCATTGCGTAATTTGCCATGCATCTTTAAGGTGACCAAAGCCTACATTATATGCAGCCAGAGCGAACCAACTTCGATCCGGTTCTTGAATATCTTCTGGCAACCGCTCCCATTGTTTCGCAAAATATTCAGCACCACCCTGGATGCTATTGAGTGGATCGAGACGATTATCAATATTGAGTTCTTTTGCGGTTACACGAGTCAGCATCATAATGCCACGCACGCCAGTACGGGAGATGGCACGCGGTTGCCAATGTGATTCTTGGTACCCTATTGCAGCCAGTAAACGCCAATCGACGTCTTGTTGAATACCTGCCTCTTCAAACATCTCACGAAAATCTGGGAGACGTGACGTTATATGCTCTATAAAAGTTCGAGTATCAACATAATCAAGTGATTCGGCATGCCCATAATAACGTTCATTGATTTGAGCGATAAGACCCTCACGTTCAGCTTCAATGAGATAGTTATCGGCATGTTCCATGAGTCTTCGGGAGTTATCTTGTCGATAAGCCCATGCCAACGGATTATTCTTTTTTAAATTCATGGCGATTCTTAATTCTGGTTGAGTATGGCGTTGCAACGCAAACTCATTACTGTCAGCGATGGTGAAATCAACTTCTTCACGATTCACTTTATTTAATAACTCTTGCACATCGACTTGGGTATTTATAGACCATATTAAGTTTGGATGATCTTGTTTTAATATGCTGAGAGTTTCTTGGTGATCACTCTCGGTGGTCACTTCAATGACTCTACCGATGAGGTCTTCCATGGATTGTGGTTTAACAGTGCCACGTTTATAGATCAGATGAGTATCTACATTTGCATAGGGATAGCCAAAATTCATTTTTTCTTGCGAGCTCACCGAAGGAGTTAATCCAGCCGCAGCTAAATGAACTTGTCCAGATTCAAGAGCTGGTTGTATATCAGCAATTTTATTGACGGTTTTAATGACCAGTTTCACATCTAAGCTTTCAGCCAGACCCGCAACTAAATCGTATTCAGGACCAACCATGTCATCACCATCTTGGTAAAACGTAGTCGCACTATCGAGTGTAACCACATGCAATTCACCACGCTCTATAACCTGATCTAGGAGATTTGGTGGCGATGAGCAGGTAGCAATAAAACTCAATATAATCGGGTAGCTTAAAAGTCGGAGAGGTCGGTCTCTACCGTTTAACCAGTCAGACCAAATCGCGAGATAATCGCGTTCTTTTTTTATCGTTTTTCGCGCCATTGTATAGAGACCCAATTTGCAAAACACTCTAAAAACGGGACAACATTAACTTAGAATGAGCAAAAATGCAGTTTTTATCCTCATATTGTTGTTTAGTTTCTTTTGTAATTATTATATATTTCAGGTAATTAGCGAAACTTTAAATAAATACATTATTTTCTTTAAAAGACTGTTTTACTGAAAAAATTGCGTATAAAAAGCTACAATGAACGAATAAAGAGAATTGATGTTTTAGGAAGTAATAATATGATGAAACAAATTGGATGGGGGTTACTGTATTTAGGAATGAGCGGCTGTGCTGCCACTGCCTCGAATAACACCATGAACATGCAAAGCAATGCAAGCGAGATTCATTACATGAGCGACGCTGATTTGTGCTATGCCTTTTTTACCATTAAGGCTATGGATGAATGGTATGGCCATGAGAATATTCGCCGAGTGCGACGCCTCGATTGTGAGCTCTATCGTGAAGAGACAGCAGCCCAATACAAAGGTAAGAAAGTGAACTATAAGGCACTCAATGTCACCAAATTATTTAGAAAGTCGAAGGCAAAAACGAACGAGACATCTCGCCAGCCGATTCTTAAGGACAAGCAATTAAATGCCATTTGTTATGTTAAGATTGATGATCTGGTATTTGCAAAGCGGGGACAGGCCAAAGCTTGCCAAGCTCAAGGCAGTTAACTTTAAGTAAGATCTGTGAAGGATAGGACATGAGTTCAGCACAACAATTATTACAGGATGCGGCTGACAGTTTTAAGGATATCGTTGCCGTTGCCGATGAAGTCAATGCTGCCGCAGATATCATTACCGATTGTTTGAAGCACGGTGGCAAGATATTTTTTTGTGGGAATGGTGGCTCAGCTGGCGATGCTCAGCACCTTGAAGCTGAATTTTTGGGCCGTTTCTTAAAAGAGCGCGATGCATTACCCGCTATCGCTTTAACGACCAATGCTTCGGCTGTGACAGCCATCGCAAATGATTATGGGTACGAAGAAGTTTTTTCACGACAATTGTCCGGTTTGGCAAAAGCCGGTGATGTACTGGTTGGAATTTCCACCAGTGGCAACAGTCCAAATGTGATCAAAGCATTTCATACCGCAAAAGAGCATCAGGTTAAGATCATCGCGTTGACAGGTCAAAAAGTCAGTGAGGCTAGTGCCCTGGCAGATATTGCAATTCGTGTTCCTTCGACTGAGACGCCGCGAATCCAAGAAATGCATATTGCTGTTGGGCATACTCTGTGTGAGATCGCAGAAAACCATTTGACTTAGGCATGACGCAGGTAAATCAAACCAATCCAAAAACTCGTCCCGCCATTTTTTTTGATCGCGATGGCGTGTTAAATAAAGATCGTGATTATGTTTATAAGATTGATGATTGGTATTGGATTGAGGGGGCGATTGAGGCAATTAAACGCAGTAATGAATTGGATTACTTCGTTTTTGTGGTGACGAATCAATCCGGTGTTGGTCGAGGTTATTATACCGAACAGGATGTACATATAATCCACACTCATATGGAAGATGAGTTAAAAAACCATGGTGCTCATATTGATGCGATTCGTTATTGCCCGCATCATCGTGATGCGTTACTTATTGAGTATAAGATTGAATGTGAGTGTCGTAAGCCGGCGCCAGGAATGCTGAGGAACTTACTGTCCAGCTGGCCGGTTAACGTCAGCAAAAGTGTTTTAGTGGGGGATAAATCAACTGATCTTGAGGCAGCCGAAAAAGCTGGTATCGATAGTTTGCTTTATGAAGGTGGCGACCTGAGTACCTTATTAAAGAGTAACGGTTATCTCTGAGCTCTTATAAATTATCAAAGAATACTTCTTGGCGTTTACGCATCGCAGCACTTGGCATCATTCCGGTCCCGCCTTTAATGTTGTCCACTACATGTTTGATCTTGGTCATACCAGGAATAGTGGCTGTAACCCCGGGTTGTGAAAGAACATATTTCAAGAGAAATTGACCCCAACTCTCGCAATCAAATTCGACAGACCAACTGGGCAATGATGTTTTTCCAAGTTTAGAAAAAACTCCACCACCACCGAAAGGTCGATTTATTAATACGGCTACCCCTTGATCGGCAGCCATTGGAATGAGTTGTTCACTTGAAGTTCGTTGGTTAGCCAGCGAGAGATTAACTTGAATAAAATCAAGCTCCTGTTGTTTTATGGCTTGCTCCATTAATTCGTATTGGCTTGGCATATGAGTGGTCATTCCTATGTAACGAATTTCCCCCGCGGCTTTTTTGTCTTTGAGAAGTGCCAATGAATTCCGCCAATCTTTAAAGTTATGCACTTGCATGAGGTCAAATTGTTGTGTATTGAATCGAGCCAGAGATTCTTGGTAACCAGTGATATTTGCCGCTAGATTTCTGCTGTCGACTTTGCTCGCTAAAAACAGATCTTTTTGAATATCAAGATCATTAATCAGGTCACTCAGGACCAACTCAGAGCTGCCATAAGTTGGTGCGGTATCAATAAGAGTTCCCCCTAATTCATGAAATTTTTTCAAGGCCTCTTTGAGTGTGTTTCGAGCATTTTGATCATCTCCAACACCATAACGATTGGTGCCTACACCGATTATTGGGAGTGTTTCTCCAGTGGAAGGAATGTGGCGCTGGATAAGTTGAGATTCTACTGCGCTATAGCTGGGATTAACCGTCATCAAAGCACCCGCGCTAAGACTGGCTTTAGTAAATAATCTTCTTGAGATGGCCATGCTATAAGTCTCCCTATGCTGATTTTAATATTTAACTACATAGCCCTAGCTTAGCAATAAATTTAATTGCAGAATACCAGTTCAATAAAGTAAATAATATTTCTTGGATCGGGATCAGTAATGACAAAAAAATATACTGTAAAGACAAACGTTCAACATAAAACACACCTCAATCAAACTACCTATGAGGCAATGTATCAAGATTCCATTGAAAACAATGAGAGTTTTTGGGCAGATCAGGCTAAGCGTATTGACTGGATAAAACCGTTTACTGAAATTAAAGATGTTTCCTTTGCCAGTGACGATGTACATATACGTTGGTTTGCAGATGGTACTTTGAATGCGTGTCATAACTGCGTCGATCGTCACTTACCAGCAAAGAAAGATGATACAGCTATCCTCTGGGAAGGGGATGACCCAAATCGCCAGACAAGCATTACCTACGGTGAACTGCATCAGCAAGTCTCTGTTTTTGCGAATGTACTAAAATCTATGGGCGCTAAGCGTGGCGACCGCATCACTTTGTATATGCCAATGATCCCTGAAGCAGCGATAGCAATGTTGGCTTGTGCGAGGATTGGAGCTGTGCATAGCGTGGTATTTGGAGGTTTCTCACCGGAAGCATTAGCGGGAAGAATCAGTGATTGCAAGTCAAATATCGTGATTACGGCCGATGAGGGATTGCGAGGCGCAAAAGCGATTCCCTTAAAAGAAAATGTTGATGTGGCACGAGCGAATCCACTGGTAACAACCTTGAAAAAAGTTTTGGTGATTAAAAATACCAACGCAGATATTCCTTGGGATGCCAGTCATGATATTTGGTTACATGAAGCGGCCAAGCAAGTTGATGCGATTTGTCCATGCGAAGAAATGTCAGCAGAAGATCCATTGTTCATTCTGTACACTTCAGGTTCTACTGGAAAACCAAAAGGCGTCTTACATACCACAGGCGGTTACATGGTTTATGCCTCGCTTACACATGAGTATGTATTTGATTATCACTCAGGTGATGTTTTTTGGTGTACAGCTGATGTGGGATGGGTCACTGGCCATACTTATATTGTGTATGGGCCACTGGCGAATGGAGCAATCACCTTGATGTTTGAAGGTGTACCTAATTACCCGAGTGCCGCTCGATTTTGGAAGATTTGTGACAAACATAACGTGAATATTTGTTATACCGCGCCGACTGCAATTCGTGCTCTTATGCGTGAAGGTGACGCTCCAGTAAAACAAACATCAAGAGAGTCCTTGAGGATACTTGGGAGTGTCGGCGAACCGATTAATCCTGAGGCATGGGAATGGTATTATCATGTCGTTGGTGAGGGTCGATGCCCAATAGTGGATACTTGGTGGCAAACTGAAACGGGCGGGGTTTTGATCAGTCCATTGCCAGGAGTTACTGAACTTAAACCGGGTTCAGCCACGAAACCTTTATTTGGAATTCAACCTGCCATTTTAGATGCCGCAGGAGACATTCTCAACGGAGCTGCAGAAGGTAATTTGGTAATATTGGATAGTTGGCCAGGACAAATGCGAACTGTTTACGGTGATCATGAGCGTTTTGTTGAAACATATTTTTCAACTTACGAGAATTGTTATATGACGGGTGATGGTGCTCGTCGTGATAAAGATGGAGATTACTGGATTACTGGAAGAGTGGATGATGTGTTGAATGTTTCAGGTCATCGAATGGGCACCGCCGAAGTGGAGAGTGCTCTAGTATCTCATCCTCAAGTTGCCGAAGCAGCTGTGGTGGGTTATCCACATGCAATCAAAGGCCAGGGTATTTATGCTTACGTAACCTTGATGCAAGGCATTGAACCCTCCGAGATTCTCCAAAAAGAACTTCGTCAATGGGTAAGAAAAGAAATTGGTCCCATAGCAAGTCCGGATCTTTTGCAATGGGCTCCAGAGCTGCCAAAAACTCGTTCCGGTAAAATAATGCGGCGGATTTTGCGCAAAATAGCGGCAGATGATTATGATGATTTGGGAGATGTATCGACTTTGGCTGATCCCACTGTGATAGAGAGTCTGATTATTAATCGCATGAATCGTGAGTGATGCTAGAGATTTATATTCTATTAACGATTCATTCATAACCTTGGTTAGGTATTTTTTATAAAATATATTTATAAGTTGAGTATCTGCTTTAAATTTTGGTTAAGATTAGCAATAGATGAGCGCATATTTAGTTTTCAAAACGGACAGTTTGAGTAATTATGGCAAAAAAAATATTATATAGAGTTTCTTTTATGAGCCAAGGTCAGGTCTATGAGATCTACGCTAACAGTGTGGAACAGGGCATGTTATTTGGATTTATTGAAATAGAAGAATTGGTGTTTGGTAAGCGCAGCTCCGTTGTTGTCGATCCCTCAGAAGAGAAAATTAAAACGGAATTTGAAGGCGTCAAACGCACACATCTGCCCATGCATTCAATTATTCGCATTGATGAGGTTGATAAAGAGGGCACCAGTAAAATCTCAAAACTTGAAGGCGGTAATGTGGCGCAATTTCCAATACCAGTCTATACGCCAGGTAGAAACCCCTAGTAAATTTTAATTGTATTTTATGTGCTTAATAAACCAGTGAGATGTATTTTGCATAATAGGACACTGACAGCTTGTCGATAATAGAGATACAGTCACCCGATGAGATATTGAGTGAAGTGATATGCATCGATGGGCAGCGCGCTTTATCTGATTTTCGTATCAAAAAGCTCAACCAAACCCTAGGTATTATTGATCCTGATATCGTGATTACTGATGCTTCTTACCGTTATTATATTCAGCTCAATGGTCCTCTCGATCAAGAAAATACGGTTCGCTTGTCAGCGCTTTTACTTTCCAATGAACCGGTGGTGAGTCGAAACAATCAATCCCAACAAATTATCGTTGTTCCAAGAATTGGGACTATTTCGTCTTGGTCAAGCAAAGCCACTGATATCACTCGCGCTTGTGGAATATCTGCAGTGACACGAATGGAGCGAGGGGTGTGCTTTGCTTATGAAGCACGAGGGTCGATTTCTCTTGATCAAATAAAAGAGATTGAGCGAGTTTTGCATGATCGAATGACGGAAAGCATTCTCTATGAAGATATGAAATTAGAATCCTTATTCTCAAAGTATGCGCCACAACCATTAGCGAGAATTGATTTATTAGGAGAGGGTAAATCGGCCATTGAGAAAGCCAATCAGGAACTTGGCTTAGCTCTCTCAGAAGATGAGATTGATTATCTTTATGATCACTATCATTTGATGTCAGAAAATCCCACTGACGCTGAATTAATGATGTTTGCACAAGCTAATTCAGAGCATTGTCGACATAAAATTTTTAATGCTGATTGGGTTATTGATGGAGAAGTTCGCACAGAGAAATTATTTGCGATGATAAAAAGTACTACTGAGGCCAATCCGCAAGGTGTAATTTCTGCCTATTCAGATAATGCGGCTGTTATCGAGGGCTATAGTACTAAGCGTTTATTGACCTCAGTATCTAATCGGGAATATATTTTGTCCTCAGAACCAATTCATATTGTTATGAAGGTAGAAACGCATAATCACCCTACTGCTATTTCACCTTTTGCGGGTGCTGCGACTGGCTCGGGCGGTGAAATACGCGATGAAGGGGCAACAGGATTAGGGGCAAAACCTAAAGCTGGTTTGATGGGATTTACAGTATCACATTTACGAATTCCTAATTTTACTCAACCTTGGGAACAAGATTTTGGTCAGTCAGAACGAATGGCTACTCCATTGGAGATTATGGTGGATGGCCCACTAGGTGGTGCAGCTTTCAACAATGAGTTTGGCCGTCCGAATTTATTAGGGTATTTTCGAACTTATGAAAGCAGCTTACCTGATTTACCGGACAACGAGATTCGCGGTTATCATAAACCTATCATGATTGCCGGCGGTGTTGGGAATGTTCGCGAAGAGCATGCTTGTAAAATCGATATACCGAATAATGCTGAAATCATCGTTATTGGCGGACCCGCCATGTTAATTGGTTTGGGTGGCGGAGCTGCTTCTAGTTTGGCCAGTGGAACTAGTAGCGAAGATTTGGATTTTGCTTCTGTACAACGCGGCAATCCAGAAATTGAGAGACGTGCTCAAGAGGTGATTGATCGCTGCACCTCAATGGGGCATGACAACCCAATTTTATTGATTCATGACGTCGGAGCGGGTGGCTTATCGAATGCCATTCCTGAAGCTGTTGATCACAGTAAGCATGGAGCTTTATTGGAACTCAGAGAAGTGAATAATGCCGAACCGGGGATGTCGCCGATGGCGATTTGGTGTAATGAAGCACAAGAACGTTATGTATTGGTTATTGATACAAAACGTCGTTCTGAATTCATTGCAATATGTGAACGCGAACGTTGCCCTTATTCACTTGTAGGTAATCTTAATAGTAGTAAAAATTTGACAGTGACCGATCGTCATTTTGACAACAAACCTGTCGATATACCAATGGAGGTATTACTCGGTAAACCACCCAAAATGGTTCGCAAAGTAAGGCGTATTATCCCTAAGGCACAATCATTAAACTTGAATGGATTGCAACTCGAAGAGGCTATTGATCGTGTTCTCCGGTTTCCGGCGGTTGCGGATAAATCCTTCTTAATTCATATTGGTGATCGCACTGTAGGTGGGCTCAGCGTTCGTGATCAATTAATAGGACCTTGGCAGGTTCCAGTGAGTGATGTCGCTATAACAGCAAGTGGTTTTGAGGGTAAAACTGGCGAAGCTATGGCGATGGGTGAACGATCTCCATTGGCCGTTATGAATGCACCCGCATCAGGGAGAATGGCAGTGGGTGAAGCCATTACCAATATAGCGGCGGCTTCAATTGGTTCATTGGGGAACGTGAAATTATCCGCCAACTGGATGGCTGCAGCTGGTCACCCTGGGGAAGATGCTAATTTATTTGATACTGTGAAAGCCATCAGTGTTGATTTATGTCGAGATTTAGGAATTGCAATACCTGTCGGCAAAGATTCACTCTCAATGCAAACTCGCTGGCAAGAGGGCGATGACGAATTTCAAGTTGTCGCTCCAGTATCGTTAATTATTTCAGCATTCGCTCCAGTAAATTCAGTGCGCAATCACTTTACGCCAGATTTGAAGCAAGTTGATGAACCATCTCGGCTCTTGTTACTAGATTTGGGGCAAGGAAAAGAGCGTTTAGGTGGCTCTGTATTGGCACAAGTTTATAATCTTCCGGGTGGGTTTGCTCCTGATATAGACGTATCGGCCAGCCTGAAAACTTTTTTTGATGTCGTGCAGATCTTGTTAGAGGAAAACCTTGTACTGGCTTATCACGATCGATCTGATGGGGGGTTGTTGGTGACTGTTTCAGAAATGATGTTTGCAGGTCACCTAGGAGCCTCATTGCGACTTTCGGGTTCGGCCGAGAAAATAATTCGCTATTTATTTAATGAGGAGCTTGGTGCTGTAATCCAAGTTGCCGAGAGTCAGTTGTCGAATGTCAAGAATCTATTGGAATCAAAACAAATGCATTGGGTTGATATTGGCGAGGTATCTGCCGATGAGCAGCTGACTTTATCTAATGACGATGAAATAATTTATCGATCTGGGCGCATTCAATTGCAAAGAGTGTGGTCAGAAACTTCCCATCGAATTCAATCTTTACGTGACAATCCAGACACTGCTCTAGAAGAGTATGATCGTATTCTCGATGCTGAAGATCCAGGCATGAATCCTGTGTTGTCTTTTGAATTATCTGATCTGGATACTCCTTTCATCATTGGTGGAAAAAAACCCCGCGTTGCAATACTTCGTGAACAAGGAGTGAACAGCCAACATGAAATGGCGGCAGTATTCATGCGCGCCGGTTTTGAGGCGGTAGATGTGCATATGAATGATCTTATCAATCAACAAGATGATCTTGAGAATTATCAAGGTATAGTTGCTTGTGGGGGGTTTTCTTATGGTGATGTTCTGGGCGCTGGAGGTGGTTGGGCTAAATCTATTTTATATAGCTCGTTATTGCGCGATCAATTTGCCACATTTTTTGCTCGCCAAGATAGCTTCTCATTAGGAGTCTGTAATGGTTGTCAGATGTTATCTCATCTTCAAGAATTGATTCCAGGTGCACAATATTGGCCTCAATTTAAAACTAACTTATCGGAGCAATTTGAAGCCAGGTTTAGTTTGGTGGAAATTATGCCTAGTGCCTCAATTTTTCTGAATGATATGGCAGGTTCACAACTGCCAATTGCGACCTCTCATGGCGAAGGACGAGCGGTATTTACCAATGATCAAACCAAGCAGCAAGCTCAATCAGAAGTGGTATTAAGATACATTGATAACTATGGAAATATTGCTCATCGCTACCCTGATAACCCGAACGGTTCAACTGAGGGGATTTGCGGTCTAACTACTCCAGACGGTCGTGCGACTATTATTATGCCTCACCCTGAACGGGTATCACGGACCACACAAAATTCTTGGCATCCGAATCACTGGGGCGATAATGGACCTTGGTTTCATATGTTCCAAAATGCCCGTCGCTATCTGGATTAGCCTTTAATCTCAGAGACTAATTCGTTGATATTATTGAGACCCTCTCTGAGATAAGTTTCGGGAAGAGCTGAACTGCAACGAAAATGATGATCTAAACCAAAACAACTACCCGGCACTACTAATGTGCTTTTTTCATGCACCAAACGATCTACAAAGGCGAGTGAGTCAATGGGAAGATCATAGCGTACAATACACATAGCTGAGGCTTGAGGAGGAACTACTTTATAAATATCTCCATGAGCTGAAAGCATCTCAGTGAGTGTATCAAAGCCAAAATTAATTAGCTCACGTGCTCTTTGAGTAAGTTTTGGTCTGACTTCTGGATCCAATGCAATATTCGCAAGTTCATTGCCTAACATCGTCGAGCTGATGGTGGTGTATTCATGACGGAGTTGAAATTCAGGGATTAGCTCTTCGGGTGCCACTATCCATCCAATTCGCAGTCCGGGCATACCGTAAGCTTTACTCATGCTGTTTATGGCAATAACGCGATCGTATTGACCCCAAAAAGAACGCGTCGGTTTTGTGTCACCTCTTTCCGTGCCAGCATAGACTTCATCAGCCACAATCCAAGCACCTACACTTTCTGCCGCTTGAATAATGGCATCCATTTCGACTTGTTCAAGAATATGACCTGTGGGATTGTGCGGGTTGATAATACTGATGATCTTTGTTGATGAATTGACGGTTGCCATCAGTTGTTCTGTGTTTAGAGCCCAGTTTTGATCTTCTATTAATTCGACGGTTCTGAGCGTGATGTTATTATTTAAAGCATTTCCTGGTAATTGGAGATAGGCCGGCTGTAATGCAATCATTTCATCGCCTGGCTTTAATAAAGTTTCTGCGGTTAAGTAATTCGCTTCTGAAGCTCCTATTGTGGTTAATATGTTACCTATTTTTGCACCTGGATAGAGAGCTGCAATTTTTTCCCTTAATTCAATTTTACCGCGTACATTTGGATAATCCATTTCAATATTTGCTAATTCATTAAGATCTTTACCAGCAAGCTCTAAGAAATCACCCAGTTTAAGTGGATGAACTCCACTCTCGGAGTAATTATAGGTGACATTCTTTTCGTGTTCGGTGAGATAGCTCTCTATTTTGAATGGATGAAACATAAAATTATCCCCTAAGCGTTGGTATTTTATAATTTAATAATAGCATAATCATATTATCTTAAAGTCGTTTGTATTTAATACGCATCGGTTGAGAGGCGTCATTACCGAGGCGTTTTTTTCGATCTTCCTCATACTCAGTGTAGTTTCCATTAAACCATGTGACCTCACTTTCACCTTCGAAAGCCAAAATATGAGTTGCAATGCGATCGAGGAACCATCGATCATGGGAGATAACGATCGCAGAGCCTGGGAATTCGAGCAATGCGGTTTCGAGTGCTCTTAACGTTTCAATATCTAAATCATTGGTCGGTTCATCAAGGAGCAAAAGATTGCCACCGGATTTAAGCATTTTAGCTAGATGGACACGATTTCTCTCTCCTCCTGAGAGTAAGCCAATTTTCTTTTGTTGATCGCCGCCACGAAAGTTAAACCGCCCGACATAGGCGCGTGATGAGGTTTCGTATTTACCTACGGTAATGATATCTTGACCATCAGAAATTTCTTCCCAGATAGTCTTGTTGTCATCTAAACTGTCTCGAGATTGATCAACACTTGCGATTTGAACACTCTCACCAAGGCGAATATCACCATCATCGACCGTTTCCGTGCCATTAATCATTCGAAATAACGTAGTCTTACCGGCTCCATTGGGACCAATAATCCCAACAATTCCTCCTGGCGGGAGTTGCAAGTTGAGTGAATTGATTAGTAATTTCTCGCCGAATGCTTTCTTTAAATTTGTCATTTCTATTACTAGATCACCCAATCTTGGGCCTGGCGGAATAAAAATCTCATTGGTTTCATTGCGTGCTTGATATTTTTCAGAACTTAGTTCTGCAAATTGCTTAAGTCGTGCTTTTGATTTCGCTTGACGTCCTTTTGGATTTTGACGGACCCATTCAAGTTCAACACGCATGGCTTTTTGTTTGGCTTTTTCCGAAGCATCTTCTTGAGAGAGACGCGCTTCTTTTTGTTCTAACCAGGAGGAATAATTTCCCTCCCACGGAATACCGTGCCCGCGATCCAATTCTAAAATCCAACCTGCCACATTATCCAAAAAGTATCGATCATGCGTAACTGCAATAACTGTTCCAGGATATTCTTCGAGGAATCGTTCTAACCAAGCTACTGATTCAGCATCAAGATGGTTGGTAGGTTCATCCAAAAGCAGCATGTCTGGTTCTGATAAAAGTAAACGACATAAAGCCACACGACGTTTTTCACCGCCAGAGAGTTTACTGACATCTGCATCCCATGGCGGCAAGCGAAGAGCGTCCGCTGCAATATCTAGTTTTCGATCAAGTTCCCATCCACCACAAGCATCAATAGCATCTTGAAGTTGACCTTGTTCTTCAAGTAGCGCATTCATCTCATCATCAGTTATGGTTTCACCAAAACGCATACTAATTTCATCAAACCGAGTTAGTAACGATTTAGTTTCATGAACGCCTGCTTCAACATTCCCGCGTACATCAATAGTTTCGTCTAGTTCAGGTTCTTGGGGCAAGTAACCAATATTAATGCCAGGTTGTGGTCTGGCTTCCCCATCAAAATCTTTATCAAGTCCTGCCATTATCTTTAATAATGTGGATTTACCAGAGCCATTAAGACCCAGTACACCGATTTTAGCGCCTGGAAAAAAAGATAAAGATATATCGCGAATGATAAATTGTTTCGGTGGCACCATTTTTGCCACTCGATTCATGGTATAGATGTATTGAGCCATAAATTAACACCATCAAATGATGCGGAAGTTCGTTATTATTACCGCAAGTTAAAATTAAAGAGGGAATTGTGAAGACTAAACCGGTATTTGTCTATAAAGGAGATGCTCTAGCAAAATATAATTTTGGAGATAATCATCCATTTGGCCCAAAAAGACATCATGTTTTTCATGATGAGCTTGATCGTTTATCCTTGAATACCTTGGTGCAAATCACTCCTCCATCAAGAGCATCCATTGATCAATTGGCCTTGTTTCATACTTCGTCTTATATAGATCAGGTCTCACGTGCTTCGGAGGATGGGAAAGGGTTTCTTGATGATGGTGACACACCGGCTTTTTTGGGTGTTTTTGAAGCTGCTTCGGACGTAGTTGGCACAACTCTTGCAGCAATTGATGCCGTTATGCATGGCCAAGCATGTCGAGCATTTTCTCCAATTGGAGGATTGCATCATGCTAGACGAGATAAAGCAGGTGGTTTTTGTGTATTTAATGATTGTGGGGTGGCTATTCACTACTTAAGGGAGAAGTATAATATTCAACGCATTCTCTATGTGGATATTGACGCACATCATGGAGATGGAATTTTTTACGATTTTGAAGATGATGCAGATTTATTATTTGCTGATATACATCAAGACGGCGACACTTTATATCCTGGTACCGGCGCTTCTGATGAGACAGGTATAGGCAATGCAGTTAACACTAAAATCAACCTATCTCTTCCACCCGGTGCAACAGATAATGAATTTAGTGAGGCTTGGGCAAAAGTTGAGAATTATCTGATGGACAACCCACCGGAGTTTATTATACTGCAGTGCGGTGCAGATAGTTTAGCTGGGGACCCAATAACTCAGCTTGATCTAACTGAGGCTTCCCATCGAATGGCGGCTTTGTCATTATGTCAAATTGCAGACCGTCATTGTGAAGGAAGAATAATAGGTTTAGGTGGCGGTGGTTATAATTTAGATAATATTGCTAGAGCCTGGACTCAAGTAATAACAGCATTTTTAGTTAATCAAAAATCTTAAATTACGAGTTTTTATGAATGAGAAAGAATGTATTAATTGCGCAAAAAGAATTTTTATTAAGGAGATTTATCGATAATGTTTGTCAAAACTTCATCAATTGAGATATTTGATAGCGAATTGTCTGTTGCGATTAAGTCGGAATCGCAACGTCAAGAAGAGCATATTGAGTTAATTGCATCTGAGAATTACGCCAGTCCTAGAGTTATGGAAGCGCAAGGCTCTGTACTTACCAATAAATACGCAGAGGGCTACCCGGGTAAGCGTTACTATGGAGGCTGTGAGTTTGTTGATATAGCTGAAGAATTAGCAATTCAGCGTGCTAAGCAATTGTTTGGCGCGGCTTTCGCTAATGTCCAGCCACATTCAGGCTCACAAGCTAATGCAGCGGTTTTTTTTGCACTCCTAAAAGCTGGTGATACAATTCTTGGTATGAGTCTTTCTGAGGGTGGCCACTTAAGTCATGGTGCATCGGTTAATTTTTCTGGCAAGATATTTAATTCAGTGCAATATGGTGTTGATCCAAAAACGGGCTTAATTGATTACGATCAGGTTGAGGCGCTCGCGAAAAAACATCAACCACGTCTAATAATTGCTGGGTTTTCAGCACATTCAAGAATCGTCGATTGGCAGCGTTTTCGCGATATCGCTGATGCAGTTGGTGCATATTTCTTGGTAGATATGGCGCATGTTGCCGGCTTGGTAGCCAGTGGCCATTATCCTAATCCGATTAACATTGCTGACGTGGTTACTTCCACTACACATAAAACTTTACGTGGCCCAAGAGGTGGGATTATTCTGGCAAGAGAAAATGATCACTTAACTAAAAAATTCAATTCTCTGGTTTTTCCGGGAACTCAAGGCGGGCCTTTGATGCATGTCATTGCAGCCAAGGCAGTGGCTTTTTTAGAAGCACTAGAGCCTGAGTTTAGAGATTATCAGGAACAAGTTATTGCTAATGCCAGGGCCATGGCAGCCACCTTAATGAAGCGCGATTATTCCATTATTTCTGGTGGCACTGATAACCACCTCATTTTGGTAAGTCTCGTTAACAAAGGGCTTACCGGGAAAGCTGCGGATGCTGCACTAAGTCGTGCAAATATTACCGTGAATAAAAATACAGTACCCAATGATCCATGCTCACCTTTCGTTACCAGTGGACTCCGACTTGGAACCCCTGCGATCACTACTCGTGGTTTTGGTATTGATGAGACTGTGAAAATTTCTCATTGGGTCGCTGATATATTAGATGATCTTAACGATGAGGCAATGATCGATAGTGTAAGAGAAAAAGTAATGGCCTTATGTAAGGATTTTCCGGTATATACTGAATAATACTCAATAAAAAAGAGACGCATCTAACGAGAAAATGAACTGTCCATTTTGTAATCACGAAGAAACCAAGGTCATCGATTCTCGTTTGGCTGGTGAAGGGCGCCAGATTCGAAGACGTAGAGAATGCTTTGATTGTAATGAACGTTTTACTACATTTGAGGGGGCTGAATTAGTCATGCCTAGATTGGTAAAAAGTGACGATCGTCGCGAACCCTTCGATGAGGATAAAATGCGTGCAAGTATGCATAGAGCTTTAGAAAAAAGACCAGTATCTTCCGACTTATTTGAACAATCAATTGGTCGAATGATTCACAAATTAAGAACCATGGGTGAACGTGAAGTCCCGTCACGGTTGATTGGTGAATTAGTAATGGGTGAATTGCACGGGTTGGATGAAGTGGCCTATATTCGTTTTGCATCTGTTTATCGTAGTTTTCAAGATGTGACTGAGTTCCAAGAAGAAGTTAAGCGCCTGCAAAGCAAACCAAAAAAGAAACGTAAACGAACTCAATTGTCACTTTTGCCTGACATCTCAGATAAAACAGAATAAAGATTGGTGGTTATGATGTATGAGTGATTTTACTTTAGCAGATCATAAATATATGGCATGTGCCTTAAAATTAGCGAAAAAAGGACAATTTTCATCGCACCCTAACCCTCAGGTTGGTTGCGTTATTGTTATTGATGATAAGGTCATAGGTGAGGGTTGGCATCAGAGTTATGGTGCTCCACATGCCGAAATTAATGCGTTATCTTCAGCCACACAGTCAGTAACTGGAGCCACTGCTTATGTGAATCTGGAGCCCTGCTCGCATCAGGGAAAAACTGGCCCTTGTTGTGAAGCATTAATCAGGGCAGGGGTGGCGAAAGTTGTAATCGCTTGCGAAGATCCGTATGAGAAGGTTGCGGGAAAAGGAATAGCAGCGCTAAATTCTGCCGGAATAAAGGTATCGATAGGGTTATTTGAATCCGAGGCTCGTAAACTAAATCGTGGTTTTTTTTCGAGAGTAGAACGTCGAAAACCTTTTGTTCGCTTAAAAGTCGCTGCCAGTATAGATGGTGCCACGGCAATGAGTAATGGAGAGAGTCAATGGATTACAGGGTCAGCAGCACGCGCTGATGTGCAAAAACTAAGAGCTTCTTCAGGTGCCATTATGACAGGAATCGGGACGGTAAAAAAAGATGATCCAGCATTAACCGTGCGAGAGAAAAATTTAGTTATAGAACAACCATTACGCGTATTATTAGACAGTCAATTACAGGTTTCTCCTAAGGCAAAAATTTTCCATGAAAATGGACGCACCAGGGTTTTCTGTATTAATGATGAGAGACGAGCCAAGCTAGAAACTTTGAATGTCAGTGTTATTCAGACTAAAAATAGTGATAATCATGTGGCTCTTGCTGAGGTATTATATGATTTAGCTCAAGAAGGAATCAATGACTTACTGGTCGAAGCTGGACCAATATTATCTGGAAACTTACTCTCGTTAGGTATGATTGATGAACTTGTTATATATCAAGCGCCGCATATTATGGGCAGCGAAGTGAAACCAATGTTTCAGACTCCAGCCTGGAAAACCTTAGAAAATAAACAACAATTAGTGATAGAAGATATTAGAAAAATTGGCCAAGATTTTAAAATTACAGCTAAGCCAGTCGATAAATAGGGTATTTAAATGTTTACAGGAATAATTAAAGCAATGGGCTCTGTGGAGAGAATTTTATCTCAAGGTGGGGATTTTAGAATCACTTTTCGAGCTGACAATATTGTTTGGCAGGATTTTCAGATAGGTGAAAGCATTGCCGTAAATGGGGTTTGTCTGACAGCCATCAAAATACATGAAGATGGTTTTGATGCTGATGTGTCTGGAGAAACTATGCGAGTTAGTGCTTTCAGGGAGTTAGCAGAAAATACGCCAGTCAATCTTGAGCCTTCTTTAGCTATAGGTGAGAGAATAGGGGGACATTTTGTTAGTGGTCATATAGATTGTATTGGTCAGGTCGTATCCCGACAAAAAGATGCTCGCTCCATCGCATTTGAAATTGATTTACCGGAAAAATATGCGCGTTATATCGCGGCAAAAGGATCGGTATGTATTGATGGCGTCAGTCTAACAGTCAATGGAATTCATAATTCAGTTTTTACTGTGAACGTTATACCACATACCGCCGATGCAACAGTCATCGGATATTATTCGGTTGGTGATAAGGTAAACATTGAAGTGGATTTAATAGCTCGTTATCTGGAACGTTTGATTGATCAACCAAATAATGGCGTAATTACGAAAGAATTTCTTAAGGTAAATGGATATGAATGAAGTTGTGCAGAATTTAAAAAATACCTTCGCGGATATTGAAGATATTATCGTGGATCTCAAGCAAGGGAAGATGGTCATTATGGTGGATGATGAGAACAGAGAAAATGAAGGCGATCTCATTATGGCTGCAGAAAAAGTTCGCCCTGAAGATATTAACTATATGGCCCGTTATGGGCGTGGCTTAATTTGTTTGACTCTTACCCGAGAGAGGTGCGCACAACTTAGATTGCCTTTGATGGTTGAAGAAACAGATCAGCATCATGCTACAAATTTTACCGTCTCGATTGAGGCAACCGAGGGAATAACAACTGGTATTTCAGCGCATGATCGGGCAAAAACTGTCCAAGCAGCGGTGGCTAAAAATGCGACTCCCGATCAACTTAGTCAACCAGGTCATATTTTTCCGATTATGGCTCAACCTGGTGGTGTTTTAACAAGAGCGGGGCACACCGAGGCTGGGTGTGATTTAGCCCGTCTTGCTGGTTTTGAGCCAGCAGCAACGATTGTTGAAATCCTGAATGAGGATGGAAGTATGGCGCGTCGTCCAGATTTAGAAGAATTTTCTAGGCAACATGACATTAAAATAGGCACAATTGCGGATTTGATTCGTTATCGCTTGGAAAAAGAACGATTTGTTGAACGAATTGCAAAGAAGCCCGTTAGTACAGATTACGGGGACTTTACTCTTTATTTTTATGATGACCAAGTAAGCCAATCCGTTCATGTGGCGATGGTCAAGGGTGACCTCAATCAAGTAGAGTCTCCATTGGTACGAGTTCACATACAAGATACACTTGGTGATGTGCTAGGTGTTCAAGCTACAGCGCTTGGTTGGCCCGTTACAGATGCTATTCGTCGCATCTCAGAAGAAGAGATAGGTATAGTAATTATTTTAAGAGAGCAAGAGTCCTCTCGAGACCTAATGGATGCTGTTGAGGATTTGTCTCTAAAACCCGATGAGTTAAACGAAAAGCGGATCAATGATGATGGTCTTAGGACGTATGGGGTAGGTGCACAAATATTGAGAGATCTTGGGGTTAGTCAAATGCGGGTATTATCTGCGCCCAAGCAGATGTATGCTATATCGGGATTTGATTTAAAAATTACTGAATATGTTGAGCAGTAACATAGTTGATGGATGATAAAATGGATAATATAAAAACTATTGAGGGTGATTTACACCCGAGAGAAGCTCGTTTCAGTATTGTTGCTTCTCGTTTTAATGATTTTGTGGTTAGCGCTCTAATTAATGGGGCATTGTCATGCCTTGACCGTCATGGTGTCGATAAAAATGCCATTGAGGTTATTCGTGTGCCCGGTGCTTTCGAATTACCATTAGCTGTGAGCAAGGTTGCGGCATCTAGACGAGCCGATGGCATCATTGCACTAGGCGCTGTTATAAGAGGTGCCACCCCTCATTTTGAATTTATTTCCAGTGAATGCATGCATGGTTTAGCGGCAGCCCAAAGTGAGCACTCTACGCCGATTGGTTTTGGTGTATTGATGGTTGATACTCTGGAACAAGCCATAGAGCGTGCCGGGACGAAAGCCGGCAATAAGGGCGAAGAGGCAACGCTTGCAGTTATCGAAATGATTAATTTATTAAGAAAAATTGATTAATTGTGACGGGCAAAAAAAAGGCTAAATCAAACTCCAGAAAAAGCCGGACTCAAGCAAGGCTAATGATAATTCAGGCACTCTATCAAATGCAGTTGACTGATCATGATATTAAGGAATTATTAGCGCAGTGTCGTGAGCGCGATGAGTATAAAAAAATTGATAAAACTTATTTTACGCAAGCAATCCGAGCTATATATAAACATCGAACTGAATACTCAACCGGTATAGAAGCGAATTTAGATCGACCAATTTCACAAATTGATCCCATAGAAATGGGGATTTTATTATTGGGTTTTTATGAGTTAGAAATGAAGCGAGAAATTGATATTGCGGTTATTATCAATGAAGCAGTTAATTTAACAAAACGCTTTGGCTCCATAGATGGCCATAAGTATATTAATGCGGTATTAGATCGGGCAGCTAAAACAGTAAGGGCAGCTTAAAAATATTTTTATTAAGCACTGGGGTTTATTGATGGATGAATTTGAACTAATTCGTCGATTTTTTCTAAGAGACAATAATGATAAATCTGTGCTTATTGGCATTGGTGACGACGGCGCAGTAATTAAACCATCACCAGAACATGATTTAGTGATGTCGACAGATACATTAATAGAAGATATCCATTTTCCCAATTGCCTATCTGCGGAAGATATTGGTTATCGCTGTGTGGCAGTAAATGTCTCAGATATCGCTGCTATGGGTGCCCGTGCTCGCTGGATGACGCTCGCCCTGACGTTACCTAATATTGATCAAGAATGGCTCAAAAAATTTTCCAATGGTTTTTATTCTGCAGCTCAAGAATACGGTGTGTCATTGATTGGAGGAGACACGACGCAAGGTCAAAAAATATCTCTAACTGTCAATATCACCGGCGAAGTAAAACCTAAACAGGCTATCACCAGAAGCAATGCAAGTTACGATGATTTAATATTCGTTACTGGAAATATTGGCGATGCCGCTGCTGGCCTAGATCTAATTGTTAATTCCTCAGATATAAATGATATGAAGAAATCACTTATTCGGCGTTTTTCAAGACCAACCGCAAGACATGAGTTGGGGCAAGCGTTATCTGGTATTGCCTCAGCTGCGATCGATATTTCTGATGGTTTGTATGCGGATACAAAGAAATTATTAATGGCTAGCAAGCTAGGTGGCCACCTTTATATCGATCGTCTTCCAATTTCAAAGGCATTAAAAGAGACTTTCGGCCAAGAGCGGAGTATTGAGTGTTCGTTAGGCGGTGGCGATGATTATGAATTATTATTTACCGCCCCTGCTATCAAGTTAAATGAGATACATGAAATTGTAAATAAATACAATATTCCAATCACTGAAATTGGTGAGGTACGCAAATATTCTCAGTTGAGTTGCTCCTTAAATGATAAATTATTTAATTATGATGATTCTGGTTATCTTCATTTTAATGGATAATGCGAATGACTAATAAAAAGATTAAACCAGCAATGAACAACCCAATTCATTTTTTGGCATTTTGTGGTGGTGCAGGATTGATTCCATTGGCACCAGGGACCCTTGGTTCATTAGTGGGCGTATTGGTATTTTGGTTGACATTAACCGCAGCTGATTCAATCCAATTACTGATAGCAAGTGGCTTATTTTTTACAGGTATTTGGCTTTGTGGTGAGAGCTCCAAAATCCTAGAGACGCATGATCATCCAGGTATTGTTTGGGATGAAATGGCTGCGATGTATGCTGTATTGATATTCCAACCTATTAGTATTGATGATTGGTTATTGGCTTTTATTTTATTTCGAATATTTGATATTTGGAAACCTTGGCCAATTAGTTTTCTTGATAAAAGAGTATCTGGAGGTTTAGGTATCATGCTGGATGACATCGCGGCAGGTGCTGCTACTGTATTTACCTGTATTTTATGGCGTTTTTATTTCTAATCGCTATTGGATTCATCATTAAAGGTTGTAAGAATATCATCGTCGTTGTTTTGGAGTAAGATTTCTACTTTTTGCTCAGCTTCTTTTAACGCTAATTGACAGGCTCGGGTTAACTTGATGCCATGCTCAAATTTTTTCATGGCATCCTCAAGAGATAAGTCACCTCCCTCAAGTTCAGCAACTAGTGCTTCAAGGTCTGTGAGAGATTTTTCTAAATTGATATTTTTGTCTGTCATTAGTTTGGCTTTTTATTATTTAATTAAAGAATTTTAAATTAATTTTCTGTATGTGTTGTATGTTAACTTATTTTGTCGATGTTGCAATGTGTTACAGTTGAATCGGAGCTATTATCTTGACAAAAAATTCACTTATACCTATCATAATTTTTTGTATTTTAGACTAAGTCTAATTAATATAATCATAAAGAAATTTGAATACTGAAATCCACAAATCAAAACGAGAAATATTAAAAATAACACTAAATAATATTAAAATTTTTTTAATATTGTAATACGCTAAATTTTTATTTTTAGATTACGAATAAGGGAAATTAATGAGTAGTAAAGACGAAGGAAAATGCCCAGTTATGCATGGCGCTCTGACCACTAATAACAATAGCGGGACATCGAATCGCGAATGGTGGCCTAATCAATTAAATTTAAACATTCTTCACCAGCATGACAAGAAATCGAATCCCATGGATGAAGGTTTCAATTATGCTGAAGAGTTTAAAAAATTAGATTACGAAGGATTAAAAAAAGATTTGTATGATCTTATGACCGACTCTCAGGCTTGGTGGCCTGCTGACTATGGTCATTATGGTCCATTCTTTATTCGTATGACATGGCATGCAGCTGGTACATATCGGACTGGAGATGGTCGAGGTGGGGGCGGCACAGGTGCACAGCGATTTGCTCCTTTAAATAGCTGGCCAGATAATGGAAATTTAGATAAAGCTCGTCGTTTACTATGGCCAATTAAGAAAAAATATGGAAATAAAATCAGTTGGGCTGATTTATTAATTTTGACAGGCAATGTTGCAATTGAATCTATGGGTGGAAAAACTTTTGGATTCGGTGGGGGACGTGAAGATATATGGGCTCCAGAAGAAGATATCTACTGGGGTGCAGAGAAAGAGTGGCTTGATAATAAACGATATACAGGCGAGCGTGATTTAGAGAATCCACTTGCTGCAGTTCAAATGGGTTTAATATATGTTAATCCTGAGGGTCCAGATGGTAACCCTGATCCGTTAGCCAGTGGCATTGATATTCGTGAAACATTCGGTCGTATGGCTATGAATGATGAGGAGACTGTTGCTTTGGTTGCTGGAGGCCATACTTTTGGTAAGGCGCATGGTGCTGGAGATGCTGATTTGGTTGAAGTTGAACCTGAAGGTGCCCCTATTGAGCAAATGGGTTTTGGCTGGAAAAGCGGGTATGGATCCGGACAAGGAAGCGATACGATTACAAGTGGCTTTGAAGGTGCTTGGACGGCGAATCCAACCCAATGGGATAACGGATATTTTGATCTTCTTTTTGGCTATGAATGGGAGTTAGTTAAAAGCCCAGCTGGAGCTCATCAATGGCATCCTATAAATCCAAAAGAAAGTGACCTTGCCCCAGATGCTGAAGATGCCTCAAAACGTGTTACAACGTTTATGACAACTGCCGATATGGCGATGCGAGAAGATCCTGCCTATCGAGAAATTTCAATGCGCTTCCATAAAAATCCAGATCAGTTGGCCGATGCTTTTGCTCGCGCTTGGTTCAAATTACTTCATCGAGATATGGGACCTATAAATCGGTATCTTGGGCCTGAAGTACCTAAAGAAGAACTTATTTGGCAAGATCCTGTGCCAGCGGGTGATTATAATTATGATGTTGATGCTGTTAAATCAAAAATTATTGCCAGTGGCTTAACTTCAAAAGAATTAATTGAAACTGCTTGGTCAAGTGCTGCCACTTATCGTGGCTCGGATATGCGCGGTGGTGCAAACGGAGCTCGAATTCGTTTGGTGCCTCAAAAAAATTGGGCAGTAAATAAACCCGAACAACTTTCGCGTGTGTTAGTGGAAATGGAAAAAATATCTACAGAAATGAATGTTTCAGTGGCTGATTTGATCGTTCTTGGTGGAAACGTGGGAATTGAGAAAGCCTCAAATCTGTCTGTTCCATTTACACCGGGACGTGGTGATGCTTCTCAAGATCAGACGGATATTGAGTCTTTTGATGTGCTTGAACCGGGTGCCGATGGTTTTAGGAACTATCAAAAAACCGATTATTCCGTGAGTCCAGAAGAAATGCTGCTGGACAAAGCACAATTACTTGGCCTGACTGCTGCAGAAATGACCGTGCTTGTTGGTGGAATGAGGTCATTAGGGATCAGTGATAATGGTCATGGTATTTTCACCGAAACGCCAGGAAAATTAACCAATGACTTTTTTGTCAATTTACTTGATATGGGAGTGGCTTGGAAAGCATCAGGAAGTAATTCATATCAAGGCTCTGATAGAGTTTCGGGAGAAAATCTCAAAACTGCCTCCAGAGTCGATTTGGTTTTTGGCTCTAATTCTCAACTTCGTGCTATTTGTGAAATTTATGCTGCGGATGATGCGAATGATAAATTCCAGAATGATTTTATTTCTGCATGGAATAAAGTGATGAACCAAGATCGATTTGACGCTTCTTAAATAAAATTTATTTTTCTTAAAGATTAATTTAAATATTAACCAACCCTTTAACTTTCAGTTTAGGGGTTGGTTTTAAGTGCATCATGATATTCTTGTACCAGATGTTTGGTATCCCATCAGTTGTTTTTTACTTAAATAATAATTTTAAATCTTCTTATTATTTCATGTGTAAATCCAAAAATTTATTAATTATCGCTGAGCGAAACCCCATGCTTCCTGATAGAATTAATGCAGTTAAAACTGAGCTGGAAGGTGAATGAGTAAAGATTATAAAGCTGCTGATATTGAAGTATTAAGTGGCCTAGAGCCGGTGAGAAGAAGGCCGGGTATGTATACCGATACCTCGAGACCAAATCATTTAGCGCATGAAGTGATTGATAATAGTGTAGATGAAGCTCTTGCCGGTTATTGTAAGAAAATTGAAGTTACGGTGTATACAGATGGATCGGTTGAAGTTGTTGATGATGGCCGGGGTATGCCTGTTGATATTCACCCAAAAGAGAAGATACCCGGCGTTGAATTAATCTTAACAAGATTACATGCCGGTGGAAAGTTTAATAAAGAGAATTACCAGTATTCTGGCGGTCTTCATGGCGTTGGTGTGTCGGTGGTAAACGCACTATCAAAAAATCTTGAAATATGGATTAGACGAGAAGGTTTTGAACATAGCTTAAGTTTTGCTGGCGGGAAGAAGCAAAGTGATCTCGAGGTTGTAGGAAAAGTTGGACAAGCTAATACAGGAACCACGATTAGATTTTGGCCTGACCCTCAATATTTTGACTCAGCCATAATTTCGATTTCTAAGTTGCAACATGCATTAAAAGCGAAGGCAGTGTTGTGTCCGGGCTTGACAGTCAAACTAAATCTTGAAAAATCTCAAGAAAAATATGAGTGGTGCTATACCGAAGGTCTTGAAGAATATCTTATTGAAGCACTTGAGGGTGCTGACCATCTGCCTGTAACTCCTTTTAATGGTAGTGTAACAAGCGACCATGAGGCGGTTGATTGGGCGCTTGTCTGGGTAACGGGCGAAGGTCAAGGTGTGGGTGAAAGTTATGTGAATCTCGTACCGACCCCCCAAGGGGGGACTCATGTCAATGGCTTGAGGACAGGTTTAGCGACGTCGATACGTGAGTTTTGTGAGTTTCGAAGCTTGTTACCACGTGGACTGGCAATAGCCCCTGAAGATGTTTGGGATGATGTGGCATTTGTATTGAGTGTAAAGCTTGAAAATCCACAATTTTCAGGACAGACAAAAGAACGACTATCTTCTCGTGAATCGGCTGGTTATGTGACGGGAATTATTAAAGATAGCTTTTCATTGTGGTTAAATCAGCACCCAGAAACTGGGGATTTGATCGCTCAGTTGGCTATTGAACGAGCGCAAAAAAGAATAAAAAGTGCGAAGAAGGTGGTTCGTAAAAAGATTGTATCAGGACCAGCATTACCAGGTAAGTTGGCCGATTGTAGTTCACAAGAGCCCGAATTATGTGAGCTTTTTTTAGTTGAAGGCGATTCTGCTGGCGGCTCTGCTAAGCAAGCAAGGGATCGAATTACTCAGGCAATTATGCCTCTTAGAGGTAAAATATTAAATACTTGGGAGGTGGATACCTCGGATATTCTTGGCTCTCAAGAAGTTCATGATATCAGCATTGCTATTGGAGTAGACCCAATAAGAAACAATCTTGATGATTTACGTTATCATAAAGTGTGTATTTTGGCTGATGCGGATTCGGATGGCCTGCATATTGCTACATTACTCTGTGCTCTATTTTTAAGACATTTCAAAGAATTGGTAATGCGTGGTCATGTTTATGTGGCGATGCCTCCTTTGTTTAGAATTGATGTAGGTAAGCGTGTTTTTTATGCTTTGGATGATGATGAGCGACGCGGAATTCTTGATCGCATCGAAAAGGAAAAATTGAAAGGAAAGGTCACTGTTACTCGTTTCAAGGGATTGGGTGAAATGAATCCGCAGCAGCTTCGAGAAACTACAATGAATCGAGATACTAGGAGATTGGTTCAATTGAATGTTTTACCTGGTGATGAGAGTGAGCAAATGATGGATATGCTTTTAGCCAAGAAACGTGCTTCAGATAGACGAGAATGGCTCGAAGATAAGGGCGACTTGGCACAAATCTAACTATGAAAAATCAAGAATTAAATTTAGAGGGTGTAGAAAAGCTCTCACTTAAAGAATACAGCGAGAAAGCATACCTAGATTACTCCATGTATGTTTTGTTGGATCGTGCGCTCCCTCAAATTGGTGATGGATTAAAACCGGTACAGAGAAGAATAATTTATGCCATGAGTGAACTTGGCTTATCTGCGGGTCAAAAACCAAAAAAATCAGCCCGAACGGTTGGTGATGTGATTGGTAAATTTCATCCGCATGGCGATTCGGCTTGTTACGAAGCCATGGTTTTGATGGCTCAGAATTTCTCCTATCGTTATTCGATCATTGACGGTCAAGGTAACTGGGGCTCAACCGATGATCCTAAATCTTTTGCAGCAATGCGTTATACCGAATCAAGACTCAAGCCATATGCAAAGGTATTATTACAAGAATTGGGGGAAGGAACTGTGGATTGGGCGCCTAACTTTGATGGCACCCTGAGTGAGCCTATCGTGCTGCCAGCAAGGTTACCCAATATATTACTTAATGGTACAACAGGGATTGCAGTCGGTCTTTCAACTGATGTTCCTCCGCATAACTTATCTGAAGTAGCGAAAGCTCTGGTGCACCTCATTGAGGAACCAGAGAGTACCTTGGGTAAAATAATGAAATGTATCAAAGGACCTGACTTTCCAACAGCTGGAGAGTTGGTTTCATCAAAAAGTGATATAAGGGAAATATATAAATCTGGAAATGGTACTTTGAGGTTGCGCGCCACTTATGAGCAAGAAGGGAATGATATTATAATTAATTCATTACCTTACCAGATATCGGGCAATAAAATTTTAGAGCAAATTGCCGCTCAAATGCGCAGTAAAAAGTTACCACTGGTAGAAGATTTAAGGGATGAATCGGATCATGAAAATCCAATTCGTTTGGTCATAACCCCTAAGTCGAAACGCGTCAATACTGAAGAGTTGATGTCACATTTATTTTCTACGACTTCACTGGAAAGAACAGTTCGGATTAACATGAACATTATTGACCTTAATGGGAAGCCACGATCTTTTGGTCTCCTTGAAATATTATTGGAATGGTTGGTTTTTAGAGAAAAAACGGTAGTTGCTAAACTTAACCATCGACTTAAAATAGTTATGGATCGTCTGCATATCTTAGATGGATTGTTTATAGCTTACCTAAATATAGATGAAGTGATAAAAATTATTCGAACTGAAGATGATCCCAAGACGGAACTCATGAAGCGGTTTTCTCTATCAGAAATTCAGGCAGATTCTATCCTAAATCTTCGTTTAAGGTATTTGGCAAAACTAGAAGAAATTAAAATCACTACTGAGCAAAATGGACTAGATCTTGAGCGTGTTGAAATAGAAGAAATACTTAACGATAAAAATAAATTAAAAGATTTAATTAAACAAGAAATTTCTCAAGATGCTGATGCTTATGGCGATAAAAGAAGAACAAAAATTATTGAAAGAGAAGCAGCACAAGCTATTGATGAAACTCAACTCATTGCCAGTGAATCAGTAACAATTGTCCTTTCACAAAGGGGTTGGGCAAGAGCAGCAAAAGGTCATGACATCGATCCTCATGCTATGAATTATAAGGCTGGTGATCAATTTCTTGCTGCGGCATATGGAAAAAGTAATCAATCTGCCATGTTTATGGATAGTACAGGAAGGGTCTATAGTATGTTGGCTAATCTATTACCGTCCGCCCGAGGTCAAGGTGAGCCACTTTCAGGTCGTTTTAACACGCCAGATGGCTCTGAGTTTTGTGGGACAATGATTGGTGCTCCAGAAGATCAGTGGGTCCTCTCGAGTGATGCGGGTTATGGTTTTATAGTAAAATTATCTGATTTATCGTCAAATTATAAAGCTGGTAAAGCCATTCTCAGAGTACCAGAAGCGAGTAGGCCAATATCACCGTATCCAATAATTAAAAGAGATGGCGCTTTGATTGCGACCGTTAGCTCAATTGGTAAACTATTACTTTTTGATGCGAATGATTTACCAGAACTGGCGAAAGGTAAGGGCAATAAATTAATTAATATACCAACAAAGAAATTCAAACTGGGCGAAGAGAAACTCGTTGGTGTTGCAATTATTAATGAGGGCGATGCATTAAATATATATCGTGATGAGATAAATTATATGACACTCAAGTGGAGGGATCTTCAAGATTATATCGGTGAGAGAGCTCTTCGAGGAAAAAGTTATTCAAAGAAATTTAAAAAAGCAACCGGACTAACAGCCGGACAATTACCAGAAAAAAATAAATAGATTAAGTATTTAATCGAGGAAATTATGGCAACATACAATACAAATTCTTTTAAATCTGGGCTCAGAATTATCCTAGATAGAGACCCGTATATCATCATTGAGAATGAATTCGTTAAGCCTGGTAAAGGGCAAGCTTTTAACCGTGTTAGAGTTAAAAACCTCAAGACCGGAAAAACGATTGATAAAACATTCAAATCTGGTGAAAACATTGAGGCTGCAGATGTACTGGACGTCGATATGCAATTTCTTTATAGCGATGGTGAGTTCTGGCATTTTATGGTTCAGGACAATTTTGAACAGTATGCTGCCAGTGAATCTGCCGTAGCTGAAGCTAAAAAATGGCTGAAAGATCAAGATATCTGCCAAGTCACTCTGTGGAACAATGAACCATTAATAGTAGTTCCACCCAAATTTGTAGAGCTTGAGATAGTGCAAACTGACCCTGGTTTAAAGGGAGATACTGCAAGCGGCGGAATCAAACCAGCGACTTTATCTACCGGTGCGGTTGTTCGTGTCCCTTTGTTTGTTGAAGAAGGAGAGATTGTTCGTATCGACACCCGATCAAAAGAATACGTGTCGAGGGTAAAATAACTCAAAAGAAAGGGTAACTATCTATTTGATGGTAAATTGCTGGACAGATTGTATATTGGACTTATCCTCGCTAATCATAAAAAGCCGATCAAAGCCTAAGGCTACTCCTGCACAATCTGGTAGGCCAGATTCAATCGCTGCTATGAAGTAATCATCTAACGGGCGAATTTTTTTCCCTTGCTTGAGACGTAATTGTTGATCATTTTGAAAGCGCTGTTTGGTTTGAAGGATATCAGTTAATTCAACATAACCATTTGCCAGCTCTATATTTCCAAAAAAGACCTCAAAGCGCTCAGCAACTTGATCATTATTTGGACAAATTCTTGCGAGTGCGGCTTGACTAGCAGGATAATGATGAATTACGGTCAGTTTATCTGTATCGAAATTTTTAGTAATCTGAGTCGCATATAAAAAATCTAGATATTGATTTCTATCATTATTCATTTGTTCTCGTAATGAACTATCAATATTGGCCAGTGCAATGATTTTTTTTAATTTGGCTGAAAGGGGATCTATACCCAAGTATTTCAAAAAGGCTTCACGATAAGAAATTTTTTCTACTGTAACATCTGATTGCCAATCATGGAGAGTGAGCTTGATGATGGCTAATGTTTCATCAATCATATTATTTAAACTAAAACCCAATCTATACCATTCTATCATTGTGAATTCGGGCGAGTGGTATCGACCTAATTCATCATCTCGAAAAACTTTACATATTTGGTAAATATCTCTAAATCCATCTGCAAGCAAGCGTTTCATATAGAATTCTGGAGACGTTTGTAGATAGAAATCTTGAGAAAAATTGATTGCTAATGAGGCACTAATGCTTTCAATATTGATATCAGAGACGGCGCTTGTCGATAAAATGGGTGTATCCACTTCAAGTACCCGATTGTCATAAAAATAATTTCTTATAGCAGATATTTTTTGATGTCGTCTCTTGGCAGAAGCATAATCCAAATGTGGTTGCCAATGTCGATGATTATCTTGTTTTTTCATCAGGACGGATATATTAATGAACCAATTTTATTACCCATAAAAATATCTTTGTCATTTCGGAGTGACTCAGCCCAGTGACAGGCATTTTTTGGAAACAGAGTAATGACAGTCGACCCCATATTAAACCAACCTAATAAATCACCTTTTTTCAAGGCAGTAGGTATGTTCTTTGCCAGCTCTAATTCAATGATTGCCCCTCTTTTTTTTGGTCTAATTTCACCCGTCCAAGGAGTTGTAATACTTCCAACATTCATAGCACCGACAAATATTAGAATCATCTCAAAACCACCAGTATCAAAGTAACAAACAAGTCTTTCATTGCGAATAAATAATTTGGGAATTCTAGATGCTGTAACTTGATTAACACTAAAAAGATTACCTGGTATGTAATGCATTTTTGTTAATACCGCATCTAAAGGTACATGCACCCGATGATAATTATACGGCGCTAAGTATATTGTAGCAAAATTGCCATCGATAAATTGTTCTGTACTAGGGTTATTATCACCGAGTATTTCTTGCAGCGAGTAATGAAAACTTTTTGCCTGAAATAATTGATTTTCTTTTATGTTACCGAAGGCGCTTATTTTTCCGTCTACGGGGGAGATAATTATATTTTTTTCTTTTTCAATAGGTCTTGCAGAGGCTTGAAGCTCACGCGTAAAAAATGCATTAAATGAGCTATATTCATCAAGATTTTTAATTTTTATTTCGTCTGTATTGACGTTATATATTTTAATGAAATTCTGGATTAGATAATTTTTAAATACAGTATTATTTATCCTAGTAATGTAATAAACGATATTGGTAATAAGCAACTTTGGGACTAGAAATTGCAAAATAATGAAAAACCATGCTTTAGTTGATTGCATAAGAGAACCAGTTTTGAGTTTAATCTGTATTATATTATTTCTAGAAGCGTGATACAGCTGTTGTATTTAGTGTCATAGTTTCATTGTTAGATAACTCAAAAATTAACCTTATTTCTTCACCTTCACTAATGCGTTTTACAGGATCAATTAACATAAGATGCTTGCCACCCGGTTTAAGTGAGACAGATTGTTTCTCTAGGATAGTTAATGTATTAATTTTAATCATGCTTGCAATACCATTATTCATGATCGTTTCATGAATCTCGACGATATTAAATTGTGGGCTTGATATTGAATTAATCGTAATTGTATCGGGTGAATTATTTGTAATATTTGTAAACCCCGCCGTAACTCTATTGCCTGCCCTTGGCGCATAAACTGTAAGATCATTAAAGATTAGATCACTCGTTTTTAAAGAGTCACAGCCCATCAATAATAGTATTAATGTAATGGTGAGAATTTTTTTCATTAGTTTTTCGCCATAATTTTAGGTAAATCTGTTACAAAATGTTCCGTACTGTGGGGTGCACTGAATACGGCATGAAATTCTGCGTTTTTATTGATCATGATAACAGCTGCAGAATGGTTGACTGAATAGTTTTCGCCTTCTTCTTTGTTGATTTTATAAAAAATACCAAGTTGAGTCGTTAATTTATTTATTTCATCTAGAGGACCGGTAACACCTATTACTTTTTGACTGAACGAATTAACGTATTGATGAAGTATTTCGATGCTATCCCTATCTGGATCGACACTGACCATAATTATGTTGGGTAGCTCTGTCATTGATTCTTCAAGACCTTTATTCGCTTGTCCGAGTTGATGTAAAGTTAAGGGGCATACGTCAGGGCAATGCGTGTAACCAAAGAACAATAGACTCCACTTACCTTTAAGAGTCTCTAAATTGAAGTTAGAGCCGTCATCCGCGGTAAGGTTGAAATTGGTTAATGGCATTGGGTTATCAAGGACAGTCGAAAATTCATTCTTTTCAGAAGTAATATTTATCGATCGCTCATTTGAGCAGTTGGTGATGACTGTGAGGATTAAAAAGAAAGCTAAGATCTTCATGATAATTTTTGGAGTTGAATTTATCACGACATTAAATCTCCCTAATATAAAAAAATCAGATTATACCTGACGTAATTAATTGTGCATGTTAAATTGATTTTTATTCTAATAAGAATTGTTAAGAAAGTTTAGAACAATCTTCCTAAACTTCATGCGGATAATATGAATCAATTTAAAACTCCTGTTATGACTGTTGAAAACCTTATTAAAGATATCGCACGACAATTTTACGAGGCTGATCTATCCTTCTCTCATGGCACTGATAATGCTGTGGATGAATCGGCTTACTTGGTTTTTGGTTATTTGGGCTTGGATCACGATTCAACTGAGAGCACTTATCAACAGAGTATTAGTAAGAGTGATGTAGATGCAATTGAATTACTGTGTAAAGAACGTATTGATCGTAAGATACCGATCGCTTATATTTTAAACCAAGCTTGGTTTGCTGGATTGGAATTTTTCGTAGATCAGCGTGTTTTAATCCCGCGATCACCCATTGCAGAATTAATACACAATCAATTTAAACCCTGGATTGACCTGGATTATGAGCGACGCGCTTTGGATTTAGGCACAGGCAGTGGATGTATTGCTATTGCAATAGCAACCTATTTTTCAAAAATATCCATAGACGCTATTGATTATTCTACGGGTGCTTTGGAAGTAGCAGCAATCAATATAAAGAAACACTCATTAGAAAATAGGGTCAATCTTATAGAATCTAATTTTTTTGAATCACTTAGTGCGGCGAAAGATTTATATCAATATGATTTAATCGTCAGTAATCCACCTTATGTGAATAAAGAAGATATTTCTATTATGCCTATGGAATTTCACCACGAACCCATTATTGGGCTTGCATCTGGCGATGATGGCTTGGAATCAGTGAGTATTATTTTGCGAGATGCTGGGGATTATTTAAGAGAAAATGGGATATTAATTGTTGAGGTAGGCAACAGTCAGCGGGCACTTCAAGAGAAATACCCCAAATTACCATTCGTATGGTTAGACTTTGAGATGGGTGGCACGGGAGTTTTTTTGTTGACTAAAGAAGATCTTGATAATCATAATAAGCATTAAAATGATAATGAGAATAGAAATATGTCGGGTAATAGTTTTGGAAAAATATTTACCGTAACTACTTTTGGCGAAAGTCATGGAGTTGCGATGGGGTGTACTATTGATGGCTGTCCGCCAGGTATGTCATTATGTGAGCATGATATTCAGATTCATCTTGATAAGAGGCGACCCGGCCAGTCCAAACATACTACACAACGCAATGAGCCTGATCAGGTGCAAATTCTCTCTGGTGTATTTGAAGGAAAAACTACGGGAACGCCTATTGGTTTGTTGATTAATAATAAAGATCAGCGCTCAAAAGATTATGGCGATATAAAAGATAAATTTAGACCAGGTCATGCCGATTATTCTTATCAGCAAAAATATGGTATCCGAGATTATCGAGGTGGCGGCAGATCATCTGCCAGAGAAACAGCAATGCGTGTTGCTGCTGGTGCTATAGCTCGTAAATATCTTTATGAAAAGCTGGGTCTTGAGATAAAAGGTTATCTTTCACAAATTGGAGATCTATCTCTGGATTGTATTGATATGAACTATATTGATGAAAATCCATATTTTTGTGCTGATAAAAGTAAAATTAAAGATCTTGAATCATTTATGGATAATTTAATGTTAGAAGGCGACTCAATTGGCGCAAAAATAAGTATTCTTGCCACAAATGTTCCACCTGGATTAGGTGAACCTGTATTTGATAAATTAGAGGCAGACCTAGCTCATGGCTTGATGAGTATTAATGCGGTGAAAGGAGTTGAAGTGGGGTCAGGCTTTGCTTCAGTTTCTCAGAAAGGAAGTGAGCATCGTGACTCCATAACACCGGAAGGATTTTCAAAAAATGATGCAGGAGGCACTCTTGGAGGTATTTCCTCTGGGCAAGATATTCTAACTAGTATTGCATTGAAACCTACATCGAGTATTTCAGTCCCTGGAAAAACTATCGATAAAAATGGTCAAGAATCAGAAATTATTACCACTGGTCGACATGATCCTTGTGTCGGTCTAAGGGCAACACCAATTGCTGAAGCAATGGTAGCTCTTGTGCTCATGGATCATTATTTGCGAAATCGAGCACAAAATATGGATATTAATTCTCAAACACCAGTAATAAATTCTAAGGTATAATATAGATTCAATTAATTTATATATATTAAAGGATTGATATTACGATGCTTGACAAGGTTAATATTGCTGTAGTTGGCGCAACTGGGGCCGTAGGTGAGGTAATGCTGGAGATACTTGCAGATCGCAAAGTTCCGGCTGCAAATGTATTTCCTTTAGCGAGTGAACGCTCTCTGGGCAAACAGGTATCTTTTGGTAACAGCACAATAGATGTAGATGATCTGGCTACTTTCGACTTCTCAAAAGTACAAATAGGTTTATTCTCGGCTGGCGCCTCTGTTTCTGAGATTTATGCTCACAAAGCAGTTGCAGCCGGTTGTGTGGTTATTGATAATACTTCGCAATTTAGATATCAAGAAAATATTCCTTTGGTTATTTCTGAAGTTAATCCTGAAAGAATAGCTGATCATGTGAATACTGGAATAATTGCAAACCCAAATTGCTCTACAATGCAAATGCTGGTTGCATTAAAACCAATTCACGATGCGGTGGGTGTTACGAGAATTAATGTAGCTACTTATCAAGCTGTCTCAGGTGCCGGTAAAAAAGCCATAGAAGATTTGGTGCATCAAACTTCCGCTCTTTTAAATGGTCGGCCCGTTAAAGTGGAAGGCAAAAATAAACAGATAGCTTTTAATGCCATCCCGCATATCGATACTTTTCAGGATAATCGCTATACCAAAGAAGAGATGAAAATGGTTTGGGAGACAAAAAAAATTCTTGACGATGAAACTATTATGGTCAATCCGACGGCTGTAAGAATTCCAGTATTTTATGGTCATTCTGAAGCGGTTCATATAGAAACTAAGCAGAAAATAACGCAAGAAGAAGTGACTGATCTGATGAAGAATGCCCCTGGTATTATATTGATTGATGGAATTGCCCTTGGCCAATACCCTACAGCAGTTTCTGATGGGTCAGGAACTGATCCAGTCTATGTGGGTCGTATTAGAGAAGATATAAGCCATCCACAAGGCATCAATATGTGGATTGTGGCAGATAATATCCGAAAAGGGGCTGCTCTTAATACGGTCCAGATTGCAGAAATATTGGTCAAAAAGTATTTGTAAGATATAGTTTATTAGAACTCATAAAAGAAATTTTTAATGCTTGTAAATTTTATTCGATTTTTGGTCGTTATATGTCTATTTTTAGTCCATACAGCATGGGCTTTAACGATGGATCAAGTTCTGATCAAATCATACTTGAACGAAATATTAAATATAGAAATACCATTTCAACCAAACCTTAATGATATCGATGAAGGCCCTAGTTTTAGTTTTGCCTCGGAAGATAGGTATCGAGATTTTGGGATAAATCCACCTGAATTTATTAATAAACTTGAAATTACTATCATAAAATCTTCTGAAGCCGGCGATTCAAGGATAAATATTTCATCTAAAGCCCCGATCAGTCGTGCCTCATTTATCCTCCTTATTGAGAATCAGATATTAGATCAAATTAACCTTGATGCAGTCCCAATTAATTTAGTTTCTAAGGACGTTTCGTATGGTTACGACATTCAAGCGGGAGATACATTATGGAATATTGCTTACAAAAATAGACCTGGCGATGATCTGACAATGAATCAGATGATGATTGCGATCTATGTGAAAAATATCCAGAAATTCAATAATGGGATTGATGATATTCAAAAAGGCTTAATGGATATTCCCACAAGAGAGTTCATAGATATAATTCCAAAGAATGCAATTTTTGATGCCAGTAATATTGATATTTACAAGGCAATAATAGATAAGAAGTATGAATTAGAATTATTCAATGCAAATGTCATCATGGATCCTGTATTAATAATTGAAGCATCAGTTATTAATCCAAATGAAAAGCCGTCAATAGATAAAGTTTTTAACAAAGAAAGCACCTCGATTTATCAGGATGAAGATATTAAAACGATTAAGATCATTCAGGATATTGAGATTACAAAACATTCTGTAATGAGTGATTTAGTTGAGGAAAAAAACACCATCAAAAGTATCTTTAAAAATGAACCATCTGATAAAGACATAAATAATGATTTATCAACTATTAATATTGGCAGCGTTGAAGGTGAAAATTTAAAACCAGTTAATTATTTCAGTGAAGGATTAAATAAAATTAAGTTTAATGAAATTATTAATTTTATTAATAATTTTTGGGCTTTGTTGGTCTTATCGATTCTTTTGATAGGTTCTTTTTTATGGTTTTTATTGAGTAACTTTAAGAAAGAAAAAAATATGGTGATGAATTTAGAGAAATCTATTGCTATGAATGAAGTGGCAACTAAATTAGATCTAGCTAGAGCTTATGTTGATATGGGTGACCCAGAAGGGGCGTATGAAATATTAGAAGAGGTGATCAACCATGGTGACAAATCACAAAAATTAGCGGCAAAGAAATTACTCGATGCTTTGGATAAATAGTTAAATAAAATGAACACAGTGTGAAATTATGAGAATTGCGATGGGTGTTGAGTATGATGGTTCTGCTTATAATGGGTGGCAAAAACAAAATATAGGTTTGGGTATACAGACTGTGGTAGAGAAAGCCTTATCCAAAGTAGCAAATCATCAAATTAATTCAATCTGTGCTGGAAGAACTGATACCGGTGTTCATGCCAGATCTCAGGTTATTCACTTCGATACGATTACTGAAAGGGATAATTATGGATGGTTGGCAGGAGTAAACAGTAATTTACCACCTGATATCAATATAACTTGGGTAAAGAATGTGAATGATGATTTCCATGCAAGGTTTTCAGCGTCGAAAAGAAAATATAGCTATAAGATTCTCAATCAAAAAACACGATCATCGCTATCAAGAAATTTTTTTTGGTGGGTTTATGATGAATTGGACGTAAATCAAATGCAGTCCGGCGCTAAATATCTTATTGGTAAGCATGATTTTACGAGTTTTAGAGCAACTTCTTGCCAAGCATCAAGCCCTATTCGCGAAATTTTTGATATACAAATTCAAAAAAACGATGAGGGTCTTCGTATTACCTTAACCGCTAATGCTTATCTTCAGAGAATGGTGAGGAATATCGTTGGCGCATTAGTGCAAATTGGTAAACAAGAAAAAGATGCCAAGTGGATGCATGACGTTTTGAAGGGCCGAGATAGAAAATTAGCCGGTATTGCTGCACCGGCTCATGGGCTTACTCTACTCGCTGTTAAATACCCCAATGAATTCGATATTGATTTCATTTGATTTTAATGTATTTTATGATTTTTTCATTTAGAGTAAATTACTATGAGTTGGTTTGAAAAATTAATTCCTTCTAGGATTAGCACTTTTAAGAAAAAGGGCGCTGTACCTGAGGGTGTTTGGATAAAGTGCCCTAAATGTGATGCGCAGTTATATCGAGCTGAGCTAGAGCGTAATTTAAAAGTATGTCCAAAATGTAATTATCATATGCGTGTAAGCGCAAGAAATAGATTGGACTATTTTTTTGATGAAGGCACAAGTGTCGAATTAGTAAATGATATTGAATCTATTGACCCTCTCAAGTTTAAAGATACAAAAAAATATCGTGATCGGATTTCGCAGGCAAAGAAAAAAACCGGTGAGAAAGAAGCGCTGCTTGTTATGAATGGTAAAGTTTTAGGGGTTCCTCTTGTAGTTTGTGCATTTGAATTTCAATTCATGGGCGGCTCCATGGGATCAGTTGTTGGTGAGCGTTTTTGTCAAGCTATTAGTTATTGTATTGAGCATAAATTGCCTCTAGTGTCCTTTACATGCAGTGGTGGAGCCAGAATGCAAGAAGGCCTATTTTCTCTTTTTCAGATGGCAAAAACAGCAGCTTCGATTGCCACCTTAGATGAAAATAAATTACCGTATATATCGGTTTTAACAGATCCTACCACTGGCGGTGTCTCGGCGAGCTTGGCAATACTTGGTGATATCAATGTGGCAGAACCACAAGCCCTCATTGGCTTTGCTGGGCCAAGAGTTATTGAGCAAACGGTGCGTCAAAAACTACCCGAGGGATTCCAAAGGAGTGAATTTCTCCTTGAGCATGGCGCAATTGATATGATTGTTGATCGTCGAGAAATGCGAGAAAAACTATCGAGTCTAATCTTACATTTTCAAAAAAAATCAAAATTAAATCATTCTTATGAATAAATTATCTTCTGGAAAAATCAAGTTTCCAGAAGATAATTTAGATGCATGGCTGGCCTGGCAAGAAACTATTTCTCCAAAAGGAATCGATTTAAATTTAACTCGAGTTAAAAAAGTATTTGATCGTCTGAAATTCAAAAAGCCTACACATCTAATTACGGTGGCGGGTACCAATGGAAAAGGTTCTTCAGTAGCAATCTTTGAATCATTAATGTTGGCTGAAGATATTCAAATCGCTTCTTACACCTCGCCGCACATGCATAAATATAATGAACGAATTAAGATTAATGGCGAGCCAGTCAATGATGAATGTATAGTCAAAGCTTTCAAAGAAATTGAGAAGAATCGTTGTGGTGAAGAGTTAACATTTTTCGAATATGGAACTTTGGCTGCACTGATAATTATATCTCAAGCCAAGGTAGATATAGCTGTACTTGAAGTTGGGTTGGGCGGAAGATTGGATGCAGTTAATATTGTAGAATCCGATGGATGTATTATAACTAATATTAGTAAAGATCATTCAGATTGGTTGGGCGATGAAATTGAGATGATTGCAAAAGAAAAAGCTGGGGTGATGAGAGAGGGAAAACCAGTAGTTTTCGGATCCTCTTCAATACCTTTGAGTATTGCAAAAGAAGCTAAAAAAAAGCAAGCAATTTTAATTACACAGAATAATCATTTTACGCACAATTCAATCGATAGTAATCAATGGAATTGGCATGGAGTTACAAAAAATAGATCAAATCTATTAAAACCTATCTTAAAAGGTAGTCATCAACTCGAAAATGCTGCAGCTGTTTTAGCGTTAATGGATGCGCTTCCAGATTTATTGGTGCCATCAAGAGCGAGCATTAACTCAGCAATGAAATCTATTAAACTATCTGGAAGGATTGATTTTAAAAAATATTTAGAAAAATCTTGGTTGTTCGATGTAGCGCATAATTCTGATAGTGCATTTAAGTTGAACAAAACAATTACAGAATTTGGCTATAATAAATGCATAGCCGTTGTTTCTATTCTGGCAGATAAAGACATTGAAGGTATAATTAAAATTATTGCTACAAAAGTTGATCACTGGATCTTAGTTGACCTTGATGTGAGTAGAGCCATTAAAGCCAAAAAATTTCAGCAATTAATATCGAGGTATAGTTGTAAAAAAATTACAATTGGTGGAAGTCCTGAGGAATCAATGCAATATGCAAATTCTGTGTCAAAACCAGAAGATTTAATTGTGATAACGGGATCATTTTATACGGTAGCGCCATGTTTAGTGTGGATAGAAAGTCGAGTTAATTCATAATGGATTATTCACTAAAAGAAAGACTAATCGGAGCGATAGTGTTAGTTGCTTTAGTGGTGGCCGTCATACCTTTTTTATTGGATGGAAGGGATGATGGAGTTAGCTCTAAGTCATTGATACCCGAGCAACAACAAGAAGAAAATAATAGGCAAATAATTGTTCTTAATCTAAAACGTAGCAATCCATCTCCATTAAGTCAGAATAGCGAAGAATTTCTTAATTTTGAATGGGTCAATAAAATTGTTGATTTAGTGAAGAATAATATGGGTAATTCTAAAAGTGAGGATAGAAGTAAAACTCAAGAATATAAAATTATCAATAATAGTGATTCTAATGATCGTCCATGGGTAATTCAATTAGGGAGTTTCTCGCTATTTGATAATGCAAATCAGAAAGTTAAATTACTCAATGCTCAAGGATATAAATCTTATATTAGGAGAGGTATTAGAGATAATGAAATGATTTATAATGTATGGTTAGGGCCACAAAGAAGCAAAAAAGAGTCTGATGAATTATCTTTGCAATTAATGAAGGATAAACATGAGAATCAAGTTGTCCCTTATTAGTAAAAAACTTATGATCAAAGAAATGATTAATTATTCAAATAAATAAATAAAGTGTATTCATTGATTACCGTAGATACTTTTTTTATTTTTGTCATCATAACTTCAATTCTTATTGGGTTTTTAAGAGGTTTTGTTAAAGAAGTTATTTCTATCTCAGCTCTTTTGTTAGCTGCATGGGTTGCAACAAACTATGGTAGCTATTTGGGCAGTTATTTTGCTCCATGGATTAATGATCCGAGTGGTCAATTGTGGGCGGGTTTTGTTTTTGGTTTCATTGTTATAGTTATAGTAGGTATGATTGTTGCAAAGCTGCTTTCAAAGATTTTTAGATTATCTTTATCAGCAAAAATTGATCGCATATTGGGTGCAGTATTCGGCTTTTTTCGAGGTGCTATATTAATGGCCATTATAGTAATGGGAGGTCAATTGACTAGTTTCCAAGAAAAGACATGGTGGAATGAGTCTTTATATATTCCTTATGCAAAATTATTGTCGGATAAAATGATCGAATATACCCCAAGAAGTATTGAATTAATGAATAATTCACAAAGGAATGATTAGATGTGTGGTGTAGTTGGGATTATTAGTAAAAAGCCTGTAAATCAAGATATCTATGATGCGTTAACTTTGTTACAACATCGTGGACAAGATGCTGCAGGGATTATCACCTGGGATGTAAATGGATTGCATACCAGAAAGAGTAATGGCTTGATTCGTGATGTATTTGATCAAGATCATATGGAAAAATTAGAGGGTAATATGGGTATGGGGCATGTTCGATACCCAACTGCTGGAGGTGCACAATCATCTGAAGCGCAACCATTTTATGTTAACTCTCCCTATGGAATATGTTTGGCGCATAATGGAAATTTGACTAATTACGATGAATTAGCTGAGCTTTTAAGAACCAAAGATAGAAGACATCTAAATACGCATTCTGATTCAGAGGTTTTATTAAATGTTTTTGCCCATGAATTACAATCCAGAGTAAACGGTAAACCGACAGAAAAGAATATTTTTGATGCTGTAGATGCTCTACATCAAAGATGCAAAGGTGGATATGCTGTAGTTGTAATGATCGTAGGATATGGAATTGTTGCTTTTCGTGATCCAAGCGGTATTCGTCCATTGATACTCGGCAAAAGGTCGGATGGGGATAATATAGATTATATGATTGCTTCAGAAAGCGTCGCATTGGACGTGACCCAGTTTCAGATAGATAGAGATGTTAAGCCTGGAGAGGTTATATTTATTGAGAGTAATGGCAAACTTCACAGTCGCTTTTATTCTGGAGAAACTTCTTATTCACCGTGTATTTTTGAGTTTGTTTATTTTGCAAGACCTGATTCTGTAATTGATAATATATCCGTTTACAAGGCACGTCTGAGAATGGGTGAGGAGCTGGCAGGACAAATTGTAAGGCAGTGGCCTGACAATGATATTGATGTGGTAATTCCTATACCCGATACCAGTCGAACAGCTGCTTCACAAGTCGCCTATAATCTTGGTGTAAAGTATCGAGAGGGATTTATCAAGAATAGATATGTTGGTAGGACATTTATCATGCCAGGGCAGGAAGAAAGAGATAATTCCGTGCGACGAAAATTAAATGCGATTGACCTTGAGTTTAAAGGAAAAAATGTCCTTTTGGTTGACGATTCAATAGTCAGAGGTACAACATCTAAACAAATAATTAAACTAGCGAGAGAGGCAGGAGCTAAAAAAGTTTATTTCGCATCTGCCGCACCACCGGTTAGGTATCCAAATGTTTATGGGATTGATATGCCGGCCGCAAAAGAATTAATTGCAAATAATAAATCAGTAGCTGAAATCAAAGAAGCAATTGGAGCTGATCATCTTATTTATCAGGATTTAGACGGTTTAATAAGAGCGGTGAGTCATGATAATTCTTCAATTACAGGATTTGACGACTCTTGTTTTTCTGGGAAATATATTACAGATGACATAACAGCTGAATATCTTGAAAAACTAGAAAGCACGAGAAGTGATGGTGCAAAAAAGAGAAAAATATAATCTCAAGAGCTATGGTCGATTCAGTGTGACCAAATTTGGACCAGATTGATCCCAGTTTAATATACTTCCTTGTTCGTACCAGTCACCCAAAACAAAGCGTTGATGGGGGATGTCATTTATCAATGTGTCATGAATAGCGGGTTTATGCGTATGACCGTGAATTAATTTAGTTATATTATTCTTTTGAAAGGTTTTATTTATTTCATCTTGATTGACATCAGTAATATTCTCGTCCAAGTATTTCGTATGATCTTTGCTTTTGTCTCTTGATTCTTGCGCAAAGTTTATCCTTTCAGCTATAGATTTTCTCAGCATCATGTTTTGCCATTCGGGATCTCTCGTTAGTTTCCTTGTAATTTGATATTCGCGGTCATCGGTACAAAAAATATCACCATGACTAATCATGATTTTCTCATCATTTATTTTAATGATACTTGGATCCTTAAGTATCTTAATTCCAGTTTTTTTTGCAAAAATATCACCAATCAAAAAGTCACGATTGCCATGCATGAAATATGTTGGTATGCCACTACTGGTATAGTTATCTAGAGCTAATAACGTTTCTTTGTAATATGGGTTGGGGTCATCATCACCAATCCAGTATTCAAATAAATCACCGAGTATATATAAAACATCGGTTTCTTTAGTGCTATTCTCTAGAAAGTCAATAAATTGTCTAGCTATTTCGGGTTGTGATTCAGAAATATGCAAGTCAGAGATAAAAGTTATCATCATGTGCGTTTAATTATCCAGAATGACAATCTTTTGAATTAGTATTTCCTCAATAGGTACATCCTCACTGAATCTTCCTTTAGGGCCTGTTGGTTTTTTTGAGATTCTATCAACAATATCCATGCCTTTTATTACGTTACCAAAAACTGCATAACCCCAATTTCCTGACTTAGGGTTTAGAAATGAGTTATCTTTTGAATTAATAAAAAATTGTGCATTTGCGGAATGTGGATCCGAAGTTCTTGCCATTGCAATTGTCCCTCTTAAATTAGTGAGCCCGTTTCCAGACTCGTTAGGGATGCTTGATTGGGATTCAAGATCTGAGAGGTTTTGGTCAAATCCCCCTCCTTGTATCATAAAGTTTGGAATGACACGATGAAATAAAGTGTTATTAAAATATTCACTTTTTATTAAGCTAATAAAATTTTCGACAGTTATCGGTGCTCTGCGTCCATCTAGTTGAAGTGTGATAGAACCTTCAGTGGTTTGTATTTCTATGGTTCTATCTTCTACTAATTGGGCGCCTGCACTGGTAGTAAAAAAAATTATGGCTATTAAAATTATTTTTTGCATTAGTTGTTTCTCTTTTTTGTAATGTATTGATATTTTTAGAATTTTATCTCATTGACCTAGTTATTATGTTTCCGTATTATCCGCCGCTTGGATATCATTGTATATCTTAGGTTACCGCATTTATAAATAATTATAACGTTTTCATTTAGGAGTTTAATAGATATGTTTGATTGGAAAAAACCGACAGTTCAAATGCTAGGGAGATGGCAGCCATGGCATGAGGGGCATAGAGCACTATTCGAGAGATGTGTGGCAAAAACTGGCCAAGTAATTATTCAAGTTAGGGATGTACAGGGTGCATCTGGCGGAACTGGTCAAGACGATAACCCATTTGATTGGGATGTTGTATGTTCTAATATAGAAAAAGGTCTTAATGAATATGGTTATAAGCGTGGCTCTGAATATGAGATTATGCTTGTACCTAATGTTGTTAATATTACTTATGGTAGAGGAGTTGGATATACATTTGAAGAGGAAGTATTTGATGACTCTGTGAATTCTATAAGCGCAACAAAGATTCGAAAAAAATTAAGAGACGAAGGCAAGCTCTAGATTAACAGTTCGTTCATTTAAAAAAGTTAATTACTGATTAAGCAACCATATTTTCTTTATTTTGTTATTCTTTAGCTTCTTAATTTAATACACTTAGCTTTTTATTTGTTTGTATGACTCTATAGCATTGGATTATAATAACTATTTTAATTACATTCTTTTCTAATTAGAGCTTTTTTAGTATGTCGGGGCATGGCGCAGCCTGGTAGCGCATCTGCTTTGGGAGCAGAGGGTCGGCGGTTCGAATCCGTCTGCCCCGACCATTTATTTTATTATAGAAATAGCGCTCGTAGCTCAACTGGATAGAGCATCGGCCTTCTAAGCCGAGGGTTGCAGGTTCGAGTCCTGCCGAGCGCGCCATTTCTTTATTACGATAAATAATTTATCATTCTCGAATGGTTTTAATTTCGTCAAAAATTAATGGTGGGCGTAGCTCAGTTGGTAGAGCCCCGGATTGTGATTCCGGTCGTCGTGGGTTCGAGCCCCATCGTCCACCCCAAATTTCTATTTTTAAATTACAATCGAAATCTTAGGTTAGTTACTTGAGATATAAACTTTAAATTTATATATATATTGCTAGTGAATTTATCGCACCTTAAATAGTTTATATAATATGAAAAAAACATCATAAATAAGAGGTTTAATAATTTGATTGATGATGTTTCCAGAGATGATGCTCATTGGTATTTACTTCAAACCAAGTATAAGCAGGAGCATAAAGCTGCAGATCAGTTAAGGCAGCAAAATATATCAATATTTCTTCCTCAGTATAAGTTTGAAAAAATAATAAATGGAAATAAAGTAATAAAAAATGAGCCATTATTTTCTCGCTACCTGTTTGCTTGGCTTGAGGTTGAAAATACCAACTGGACTTCTGTGCGATCAACCAGAGGAGTTAGTAACTTTGTAAAATTTGGTAATAGGTCAGCAATTGTTGAACAAAGAATTATAGACTATCTCAAGAAATGTGATTTACAGTCTCAAGAATCATACATAAAGATTGGTGAAATAGTGAAGATAGCAAGTGGTTCTTTAAAGGGATTTAAGGCAATTTATAAAGCTGCGGATGGCGATTCAAGATCCTATATATTGTTGAATTTCATGCAGCAAAATCAGTATTTAAGTATTGATAATCAATTAATAAGGAAGTTATAGAGCTTTCATTTTATAATGTTTATATATGTTAAATTTATAAGTAAAATTTTTCATTGATGTGTGCAACTGATCTAAGTGTAAGTTAGAATATGCTTAAAAATAATAGGCTTTAAATTATGAGTATTTCAAATAACAGATCGAAAGAAATTACTTTACATGATGATGAGATTGACCTGAAGGAACTCTTTGATGTCATTTGGAAGAAAAAAATACTTATAATTCTGGTTACTCTAGCCTTTGCGCTAAGTTCCGTATTATTTTCTCTCAGCCTTACGAATTTATATAAATCAGAAGCTTTATTGACTGTAAATTTGGGCTCAAACGCTAGAAGTTCTTCGAGCATAGGAAGCTTAGCTTCTAGTATTGGTTTTAATATGCCTGCAAATCTTGGAGATAAAGGAATACTTGCTATTGAGACGGTTCAGTCTAGAGATTTTCTAAAGCATTTAATAACTTTTGAAAATGTTCTCCCTTCAATAATGGCTGCTAGAGGCTATGATAGGAGTTCAAAAAAAATTCAATATGATCCCAAGATTTATAATGAAAGTAATGGCCAGTGGGTTCGACCGCAAAAAAATAATCGAAAATCTACACCATCGTATATAGAAGCTCATGGAAGTTATTTAGGACAAATGTCGATTGTGCGAAATCAGGAAACGAGCAATATCTCTATTTCAGTTGAGCATGTCTCACCCATTTTTGCTAAAGAATTCCTAGAGTTAATAATTAACGAGGCAAATGAATTATTACGAAATAAAGATCTACTGGAATCTAACGATGCCATAGCATATTTGAATTCTGAAATGCCAAAAGCCTCATTAATTTCGATGAAAGAAGCAATAAATAAGTTGGTTTTATCTCAACTTGAAACTCAAATGATGGCGAAAATAAGTACTGAATATATCTTAAAAACAATAGAGCCACCTTTTATTCCAGAAATAAAGTCTAGTCCAAATAGAGCATTAATTTGTATTGTATCGACATTATTTGGTGGAATGATTGCAATTTTCTGGGTTCTCATGCGTCATTATGTTTTAGGCAGAGTGAAGTAGATGCTTTTGATATCTAGTATTGACCGGTCTTAATTTTTCATATTGCATTCTGAGCTTATCTCACCCACTTAATGGGTTTTTATTCTTTTAATCTAGCGGTAATCAATTTTTAATTTTATATTATAGGAACCTATTTTTTTGACAATCGGTTGCTTAAGAAATTATTACTATTAAATCTGATCTATTTTATTTTAGAAAAAACCCTAAAGCCATTCAAATACTATTATTAGTAATATGATTTGACTATGTTATTATGTTCATTAAATGAACAATCCCATTAGGCAGTGTTTAAGCAGAATTTAATATATGTTCATTCAGCCGGGGTTCTGGGTTACTAGTATCCTGCGGCAGCCTGCCTGATAAAATTAAACACTATTTACATAGAGTTAATATGTCTAACCAAGATTTTGAGTATCGTGTACTAAAGATACTTGAGCAATGTCCAAATTTAACTCAGCGTCAGTTAGCTGAAGAGTTAGGGGTCAGCTTAGGCAAAACGCATTATCTTATTAAATCTTTAATTGATATTGGCTGGATTAAGCTAGATAATTTTCAACGATCAAATAATAAATTGGGCTATGCCTACCTACTCACACCTCAGGGTATTAAAGAGAAAGCAGCTATAACCACTAGATTTTTGATTAGAAAGCAACTTGAATACAATAAACTACATGAGGAAATTGCAAGCCTCCAGGAAGAAGTTAGGCTTCAAAAAAAAATAGACTAATCAATAATAATATCAAAAAAAATTTGTTTGTGTGAATGGTAAGATACAATATCTATTATAATGCAATCATAATTATAGAATTCACTAATAATATATCTTTTGGTTTCAGGATCTGACTCTTTAGAGTCTGGTAAATTAAATGATATTAACAAGCATCAATTCATTTTAAGAGCTTAACTATTTTGATTACAAAAACAAAAACAAAAACAAAAACAAAAATAACTATAGTTGGATCTGGTTTTGTAGGCATGTCACTTTCAGTGCTTTTGGCTCAACATAATGAAGTAACTGTTCTTGATATAGATCCAATAAGAGTTGAAAAAATTAATAATAAGCAATCAACGATTGCTGACCCTGAGATCGAGTTATTTCTGACAGAAAAGTCATTATCATTAACCGCTACTTTGGATAGTCGACTTGCTTTCGAAGGAGCTCAATTTATTATTGTAGCAACACCTACCAACTATGACACTGAGACAAGTCGATTTGATACAAGTTCTGTAGATAATGTGGTGGATGAGGCCCTTAAGTTCAACTCTGATGCTCTTATTATTATCAAGTCAACTATTCCAGTGGGTCATACAAAATCACTACAAGAAAAATTTGATACAAAGCGGGTTATATTTTCTCCTGAGTTTCTAAGAGAAGGGAAGGCACTCAAGGACAACCTCAATCCATCACGAATCATTATTGGAAGTCATAGTGAAGCAAGCAAGGAATTTGCAGAATTATTGAAGCAAGCTGCAGAAAAAGTTAGCGTCGAAATGCTTTTTATTCGTTCGGCCGAAGCAGAGGCCATCAAACTCTTTGCAAATACGTATCTTGCAATGAGGGTATCATTCTTTAACGAATTAGATTCTTATGCACTTGCGCATGAGTTAGATACAAAAAATATTATTAGTGGCGTGTGTCTAGATGAGAGGATAGGCAATGGCTATAATAATCCATCTTTTGGTTATGGCGGTTACTGTCTTCCGAAGGATACGAAGCAATTACTTACAAATTATGAGCGAGTTCCACAGACATTAATTCAAGCAATTGTGTCCTCTAATAGTACTCGAAAAGCTTTTCTAGCAGATGAAATATTGAAGCAAAATCCAGAAATTGTCGGTTTTTACCGACTTGTTATGAAAGAGGGCAGTGATAATTTTAGATCATCAGCGATTCAGGGGATTATAAAGCGAATCAAAGCAAAAGGTATTCTTGTCATAATTTATGAGCCAACTTTTTATGGAGAAGATTTTTTTGGATCTGAGGTGATTCAAGATATAGAAGAATTTAAGATTAAATCCGATATTATTGTTTCAAATAGAATATCAGAGCAGCTATTAGACGTTCAAGGTAAGGTCTTTAGTCGAGATATATTTAAGGAGAATTAAGTCGTGAAATTTTTAGGGAGTTATGAATGAAAAAAACAGTACTAATTACAGGATCTGCTGGATTTATTGGTTTTCACTTAGTAAAAGCCATGCTTAATAATGGTTATCATGTTGTTGGAATTGATAATATTAATGACTACTATGACCAAAATTTAAAACTTAGCAGGTTAGAAAACATTAATGAATTTATTGATGATAGTGAGCTAAAAGAAAAGTATAAGTTTATTAAATTAGATATTACAGATAATACAGATCTTCAGAATTTATTTAGCACTTATGATATTGATATAGTGATTCACTTGGCTGCTCATGCTGGAGTTCGTTATTCAATAGAGAATCCGAAAGCATTTGTTGATTCGAATATAGTTGGTTTTACTAATTTGTTGGAATGTTGTAAACAAGCAAAAATAGAGCATTTTGTTTATGCTTCTTCAAGTTCTGTATATGGGATGAATACCAAACAACCTTTTAGTACTTCAGATAATACCGACTATCCTGTTAGCCTTTATGCTGCTACAAAAAAATCAAATGAGTTACTTGCATACTCCTATAGCCATCTTTTTAATATGCCTTGCACCGGGCTTCGTTTTTTTACGGTCTATGGTCCATACGGAAGACCAGACATGGCTTATTATCTTTTTGCTAAAGCAATTTGTGAAGGGCGACCAATAGATGTCTTTAATAATGGTAATATGAAGCGGGATTTCACCTACATTGATGATATCGTTGAAGGAATTCTTCTCGTGACCAAAAAGATTCCATCCAGATGCTCTCCAGAAACATCTGATGCAACGGCTCCATTTAAAGTATTTAATATTGGTAATAATGAGGTAATAACACTAGGTTATTTTATTGAACAAATCGAGTTAGCATTGTCTAAGAAAGCAATTATAAATATGATGCCAATGCAAGACGGTGACGTACCTCTCACCTATGCAGATATTGATGATATGAAGGAAGAGTTTGATTTTAATCCAAATACCTCTATTGAAGACGGTATTCAGCGCTTTGTGGAATGGTATTTAAACTATAATGCTACTTAGAATTTATTTATTAAATATTTCAAGGATCTAGAATTGTGTTAACAAATAGTACGATATTGGTAACTGGTGGTACTGGCTCTTTCGGTCATACTTTTCTTCCTATGACTTTGGATAAATATAATCCTAAGAAGATCATAGTTTTCTCTAGAGACGAGATGAAGCAATGGGAAATGGCCAAACTCTTTCAGAATGACGGCCGTGTGAGATTTTTTATTGGAGACGTTAGGGATCGCGATAGACTTTATCGTGCGCTTGATGGCGTAGATTATGTTGTGCATGCAGCAGCTACCAAAATCGTGCCAACAGCAGAGTATAATCCATTCGAATGCGTCAAAACTAATGTAATAGGAGCTATGAACCTAATCGATGCTTGTATTGATAAAGGTGTAAAGAGAGTGGTAGCACTTTCGACAGATAAAGCAAGTAGTCCAATTAATTTATATGGCGCTACGAAATTAGCTTCAGATAAACTCTTTGTTGCTGGTAATGCCTACTCGGGTGAGCATGGTACTCAGTTTTCTGTAGTTAGGTATGGAAATGTAATGGGTTCTCGTGGTTCCGTTATACCATTTTTCAATCAAATAAAATCTACTGGAGTATTACCAATCACAGATGAGAGAATGACGCGATTTATGATCTCACTGGAGCAAGGTGTAGAACTCGTTTGGACTGCATTTGATGATATGATTGGTGGAGAAATATATGTCAAGAAGATTCCTTCAATGAAGGTAACTGAATTAGCTTATACAATAGCTCCAGATGCGAAACAGGAAATCGTTGGTATTCGTCCAGGAGAAAAATTACATGAGCAAATGATTGGTCATGAGGATGCGGCATCTACTTATTTGTATGATAATTACTATAAAATCCTGCCAACTATTAATGGGTGGGATGGTGATCCGTTAAGAATTAAAAATGGCACAAAGGTTTCTGAGGACTTCACCTATAATAGTGGAGAAAATACTGAGTGGATGTCTCGAAAAGAGCTAGAAACTTGGTTAAAAAGTAATCAAAAAAAGTAGGCCAGATATCAGTATGATTAATTACGGCAAACAAAGCATCAATCAAGATGATATTGATGCAGTCAGTGAAGTTCTAAGGTCAAATTTTTTAACTCAAGGACCAAAAGTTCGTGAATTTGAGGACAATTTAGCTGAATATATTGATGTTAATTATGCGAAAGTAGTATCAAATGGAACCGCAGCTCTTCATTTAGCTTATTTGGCGGTTGGTTTAAAGCGGGGTGATATCGTATGGACTACCCCTAATACCTTCGTTTCTACAGCAAATGCTGCGCTTTATTGTGGAGCAACTGTAGACTTCGTTGACGTCAATCCAGAGACTTACAATCTATCTATTAAATGCTTGGAAGAGAAGTTGTTGCAAGCAAAAAAGGATAAAAAACTACCTAAAATAGTAGTTCCAGTTCATTTTTCAGGTCAAAGCTGTGAAATGAAGAGGATCTGGGAGCTATCCAAAGAGTATGGTTTTAGGGTTGTTGAGGACGCCTGCCATGCATTAGGTGGTGAGTATTTGGGTAAGAAGGTAGGTAGTTGTGAATATAGTGATATGGCGGTTTTTAGCTTTCATCCGGTAAAAATGATAACCACAGGTGAAGGTGGAGCGATTGTTACTAATGACAAAATTCTAGATGAAAAAGTTTCGATATTGATGACTCATGGTATCACCAAGGATGATTCTCTTTTCGTTAATGAAAGTGATGGCAACTGGTATTACGAGCAACAAGTGTTGGGATTTAATTATCGATTAACTGATATTCAAGCGGCATTAGGTATTTCGCAATTAAAGAGACTGGATAATTTTGTTCAAAAAAGACGTGAAGTCGCAAAAACATACATAAGTAAAGTAAAAAATCATATTCTACCTTATCAGCATCCTGATACTAATTCTTCATGGCATTTATTTGTTATTCAGACTAGTGATCGAAAGGCTTTGTATCAGAGATTGAAGCAACAAGAAATTTTGACACAAGTGCATTATATTCCAGTAGTTAATCAACCTTTTTATGATAGAAAGAAATTAAAAAATAGTGATCATTTGTATCGACATTGCTTGAGTATTCCTATTTATGTGGATTTGACAAAAGAAGATCAATTAAGAGTAATAAATAGCTTGTGAAGGAAAAACTAGCACTGGGTACCGTTCAATTCGGTTTAGATTATGGGATTGTGAATCATAGTGGACAGGTTAAGTTTGAGGAAGTTAAGAAAATCCTTAGATATGCAAAGAAAAGTAATATTGATACATTGGACACAGCATCATCTTACGGTGACAGTGAGAGAATTCTGGGTAAGATTGGCGTAGAGGACTGTCAAATCGTAACAAAAACAACCCCTCTTAAAAATAATATCGATGATGTAATTGATAATTTTTATAAATCTTTAGAAAATCTTAATACTAGTCAGGTTAATGGGTTACTAATTCATGATATCAACGATATCGACAATAAGAACTTCGGCCAACTTTTTAACAAATTAAAATTACTTCAAGATCAAGGTCTAATTGGCAAAATTGGTTTTTCAACTTATTCACCAATGCAAATTGATTTTCTATTAAATAACTTTGAGTTTGATTTGATACAATTACCATTTAATGTCTTTGATACTAGACTTTCGAAGGGCGGTCAGTTAAAGGCCTTAAAAGATAAGGGTATCGAAATTCATTCTAGAAGTATTTTTTTACAAGGTTTGTTATTAAATTTTGAAAATCTTCCAGACTATTTTTCAACTTGGAAAAGGCAATTTAATGATTATCAGTCAATTGTAAATGAAAGTGAGTTGTCATTACTGGAGTATGCAGTTAATTTTGTATTAAACACCCAAGAAATAGATAAAGTATTAGTGGGTGTAATTAATAAATGTCAGTTAAAAGAAATTGTTCAAGCTGTAAAAAATAAAAATGGCGTGAAACCTTACCCTATTGATGATATAAAATTAATTAATCCAAACTTCTGGGCAATATGATACTAGCAATACTTCAAGCTCGTTATTCATCTTCAAGATTGCCGAAAAAGGTGCTTAAGCCGATATTGGGAAAGCCAATGTTGCTTCACCAAATAGAAAGGCTGAAACATTCAAAAATGATCGATAAGTTAGTAGTAGCAACTTCGATGAGCTTTTCAGATAATATTATTGAAAAAATGTGCAGAGATAATAATATCGATGTCTTTCGAGGTAATTTAGATGATGTATTAGATAGATTTTATCAATGTTCAGAGTCTTATGAATCAGATTATATTGTTCGTTTAACGGGTGATTGTCCATTGATTGATTGGAAAGTAATAGATGAAACTATCCAATATTTTTTTGAAGGTAATTTTGATTTTGTCGAAACATCATTGAAATTTCCAGATGGATTAGATGCTGAAATTATGACTAAATTAGCTTTGAAAAGGGCATGGAATGGTGCAAAACTTCCCTCCGAAAGAGAGCATGTTACACAGTTTATTGTCAATAGACCCGAAGAGTTTCGTAACGGTATATTTGAGCCAGTTGATGACTTATGTCATCATCGATGGACTGTTGACGAGCCTGAAGACTACGAATTTGTAAAAAAAGTATATCAGGCTTTATATAAAAAAAATCCATTATTTCTAATGAAAGATATATTGAATTTATTGGATCAAAATCCAGGATTGATTGAAATGAATAGTAATTTTATAAGAAATGAAGGTTTAGAAAAATCATTGATAGAGGATAAAGGATTTTTAAAAAATGTATAAAAAATCAGAGCAATTATTAGATAGAGCGCTTAATTCTATTCCATTAGCCTCTCAAACTTTCAGTAAGAGCTTGTCTCACTACCCAAGAGGTGTTTCTCCGTTTTTTATTGAGAAAGGTGAGGGCGCAAAAGTCTGGGATGTCGACGGTAATAAGTACATTGATTTTGTTAATTCTTTAGCTGCAGTAACTCTAGGTTACTGTGATCCAGATATTGACAAAGCAGTATTAAAGCAATTAAAGAATGGAGTGACCTTTACCTTGCCGCATACCTTGGAAATGGAAGTTGCTGAGAAGTTAATCGAAATTATACCGTGCGCAGAAAAAGTTAGGTTCGCTAAAAATGGTACTGATGCTACAAGTGCCTCTATTCGAATTGCTAGAGCTTTTACAGGTAAAGAGCATATTGCCGTTTGCGGTTATCATGGTTGGCAAGACTGGTATATCGGTTCGACAGCAAGAGATCTAGGTGTACCTAAAAGTGTGAAGAGGTTAACTCATAAGTTTGAATTTAATAATATTGAATCATTGGAAAAGATCTTTCTAGAAAGAGAGATCGCAGGTGTGATTATGGAGCCGATGAATGTGGAGTACCCAAAAAATAATTTTTTACAAAAAGTAAAAGAGTTAACACATAAAAATAATGCCTTATTAATATTTGACGAGACTATAACTGGATTTCGTTATTCGTTAGGTGGGGCTCAGGAACTGTTTGATGTTATTCCAGATTTGGCTACCTTTGGAAAAGGCATGGCAAACGGGTACCCTTTATCTGCTGTTGTTGGAAATAACAAAGTAATGAAATTGGTCGAAGATATCTTTTTTTCGGGAACTTTTGGTGGAGAAACGCTTTCTCTTGCTGCAGCAAATGCTGTGATTGATAAGTATAAGAAATGTGATGTAATAAAACATTTCTCTGAGGTTGGTACATATTTATCAGAGCAATTCGATAAATTGATTATAGATCATAATTTGTCAGATGTTATCTCGATATCTGGACATCCATCATGGAGCTTTATTCAAATAAAAGAATATGAGGGGTATAATTCATTTCAGATTAATACATTTTTTTTACAAGAGATGTTCAAAAGAGGTAAATTAACTTTAGGTACACATAATCTAAGTTACTCTCATAAAAAAGATGAAGTTGATGGCTTGTTAAAAGTTTATGAAGAAGTTTTTCCATTGATTAAAAGCAATATTGAAAATCATACTTTGTTGGAAAATATAAAATGCGATGTCTTGGAGCCCCTATTCAAGACAAGATAGCATGTTAGTTAGATTGGATTTTGGTTCGCTATTAATTTAAATATATAATGTGAAGATAATAAAAATAGCTCTTAATTTTATTTTGATAATTTTTACCTCCTATTTATTTATTCTAAAGGATTTATAGCTGCATTGACTTTAATAGGAGTGTCTCTCAATTACTAAAAAACCAAAATTAAAGAAATTAACTGTCTTGACTGAAGGGGGGAGGATATTTGGCTCGGGTCACATAACACGTTGCCTCTCTATTTGTAGTTATTTTGAAGATAATGGTGTGATTGTAGATTTTATTATTGACGGAGATGACAGTATTTTGCCTGCTCTGGAAACTCATTCATTTATTCTCATGGAATGGCTAGATAATAAAGCGACACTAATGAAATTAGAAAAAAGCTCTTTTATTCTAATTGACTCTTTGAGAGTAACTGATAATCAGATTAGTGATATTCAAAGATTGGATGCTGAGATCATTTATATAGATGACGAACAGAGGCGAAATGTACTGGATTCTGGTTTTGTTTTAGATTGGACAATTCTGGCAGATAAAAAGAAATATTTTCTACCAAAAAAAGAGTCTATTACTTATCTTTTAGGTAGTAAATATACACCCATAAGAAAACCATTTAAAATAAATCAAAGAAAGTCTATATCAGATGAAATAAAGACTATTTTTGTCTCATTTGGTGGCTCAGATATTAGAAATTTAACCCCAATTACTTTATCGACTTTGTGTAAAAATTATCCAAATCTGAAAAAGAATATTATTATTGGCCCTGGCTTCGAAAATATTGAAAATATTCAATTTCTTCAAGATAAAAATACTAATCTCGTTACAAATGCAAATGCATTGATAATGGCTAATTTGATGCAAGAAAGTGATGTAGCTATATCAAGTGGGGGACAAACTCTATATGAATTAACTTCAATAGGTGTTCCCACAATAGCGGTATTATTAGTAGAGAATGCAAGGGAAGATACAGAAGGTTGGGCGGAGGTTGGAGCTGTTGATTATGTTGGTAATTTTGATGATAAAGATTTAATGGAAAAAATAGTACAATCTGTAAATTCGTTGAAAAGTCAAAATAAAAGAAAGAAAATGCAGTCTGCTGCAAATAAATTCATAGGTTTTGATGGTGGAGCCAATATAGTAGATGCTGTCTTGAAGATAAGAAATGATAATATTTAGAGACAGAGCTTCAACTGTGCTTTATGAAGTGCTTTCAGCATTAGATAATCATACTAAATTTCTAATGCCGGTCAATATTTGCCCTGTAGTTCCTGAAACCTTCTTAAAGGCAAATATAAAATTTGATTTTATTGATATCAATCTTAAAACTTTATGTATGGATGAAGTTTTAGCGTTAAAATCTATAAAAAACGATAGCTCAATAGGTGGAGTTTTATTTGTTAATACATTTGGAGTTGATATTGAAGTTGAGGAGTTCTTCCAAAAGTTAAAAAATATTAATCCTGATATCTTTATCATATATGATCAATGTCTTTCGATTCAGGATTTCGAATTTAACCCTGATGAATCATTATCGTCTTTAGCGCTTTTTAGTTCAGGATACTCTAAGTATGTTGATTTGGGCTTTGGCGGCTATGGATTTCTAAAGAATAATGAATTTAATGAAACTTTTAAAGATAATAGTAAAGATAAAAGCTTTCTTGATTATAAAGTTAATGTTAAAAATGAAATTTCTTTGATGCAAAAGCATAAGTCAAAATTAAATAGTATATATAAGAAAGGAATTCCATCTTATTTACATTTAGGTCAAGAGTTCGAAAATTGGAGATTTTCAATTTTAATTGACGAGAAAGATAAGTTACTAGAGGCGATTTTTAAAGAAGATGATTTATTTGCAAGTAGTCATTACGAACCGTTAGATCATAAATATTCAGATAACCCAATAATAAATTCAAATGCTAAGGTTATCTCATCAAGAATCGTAAACCTTTTTAATGATTTTAGATTTACTGATGCAAAAGCAAAAAGAGTAGTAAAAATTATTAATAATTTTATAAATGATAGACGAAAATTGAAGCCTAAATAAAATACTATTAAGAAAAGTAATTATGCTTATAAAAACTAAAGCTTGTGCGATAATGCAACCGACATATTTACCTTGGCTGGGCTATTTTGATTTGATAGCTAATGTGAGAGATTTCCTTTTCTTGGATGATGTGAAGTTTAATAAGAGCTCTTATCATCATCAAAATAAAATCTTAGGTCCAAATGGGGATATTTTGTTAAGTATTCCAACTCATGCGGTAAAAGGCAGGATGGGTAGTATGATCAATGATGTTGGTATAGACAGCACTAAGAGATGGCAAAAAAAACATCTAAAATCTATTCAGCAATCCTATAAGAAAGCACCATTTTATGATCAAATATATCAATATGTTGAATCAGTTTTATTAAGTGATATTGAAAAATTAAGTGATCTCAATATAGAAATCATTAAATTATTTTCTTCAATGCTATCCTTAAGAACAAATTTTCATGTAGCAAGTAATTTGAAAAATATTTCAAAAGATAGGGTACGAAGATTAATTGATTTTTGTCAAATTAAAGACTGTAATTTTTACTATTCTCCTCTAGGTTCTCTGGATTATCTGGATACCACAGAGAATAAAGAATTATTTAACGATGCTAATATTGTGGTTTATTTTCAAAAATATGAGTTAATTCCGTATATGCAGAATCAAAAACAGAAAGAATTTGTACCTTATATGAGTATTTTAGATGTATTAATGAACTGTGGGATTGAGAGTACTAAAAATTTACTTACAAGAGGTAGACATATGTCTATATTTGAATGAATAAAAAGATAGAAATAAATAGACATGTTATCTCTAATAAACATCCTCCATATATTATTGCAGAACTATCTGCCAATCATAATGGCGACATTGAACGTGCTTTTCAAAGCATAAAGGCAGCTAAGGACTGTGGTGCAGATGCGGTTAAAATACAAACTTACACCGCTGAAACGATGACGATTAAAAGTGATAGAGAGGAATTTAAAATAAAAGGAGGTTTATGGGATGGCTATGATTTGTATAGTCTCTACAAGTGGGCAGAAACGCCTTATGAGTGGCATAAGCCATTATTTGATTACGCTCATAAAATTGGCATTACTATTTTCAGTACCCCTTTTGATGTCACGGCGGTAGATCTTCTAGAAGATTTGAATGCACCAGCTTATAAAATTGCTTCATTTGAAGTAACAGATTTACCTCTTGTTAAACGCGTTGCACAGACTAAAAAACCTATGATAATTTCAACCGGTATGGCTAATCTACAAGAGATTAATGATGTTGTTGAAACCGCTAAACTAAATGGCTGCAGAGATTTGATTTTACTGCATTGTATTAGTTCTTATCCAGCGCCAGCTTCACAGTCCAACTTGAGAACCATACCTGATTTGGCGGATCGTTTTGAGGTTTTATCGGGCTTATCCGATCATACAATGGGTACAACGATAGCAATGGCGAGCGTTGCGCTTGGTGCAAGCGTGATCGAGAAGCACTTTACTCTCAGTAGGGCAGACAAAGGTCCAGATAGTGATTTTTCATTAGAACCTTTAGAATTAATAGAGTTATGCGAGGAGACCAAAATAGTTTATCAATCTCTGGGTATTGCTGGTTATGAATTAAAAGATGCTGAGGCGTCAGGATTAAAATTTCGTCGATCTTTGTATGCAGTTAAAAGTATTAAAAAGGGAGAGAAATTTACGAATGAAAATGTTCGCTCAATTCGTCCTAGTAATGGATTGCTTCCTAAATACCTAGGATCTATTTTAGGTAAAGCTGCCAAAAAAGATATTGAAAATGGAACGCCATTAACTATTCTTAACACTGGTTTAAGAGATTAATTTTAGTTAATAGCTATAAAAATTATGATAAATAAAGTTTGGATCAAGATATGATAAATAAATCAGTATGTATTCTGGATTATGGCAGTGGAAATGTTGGATCTGTGTTTAATCTCTTAAAGCACATGAAGTTAGATGCAGTAATATCTAACGAAGAGAAAGTAATTCAAAATTCCTCACATTTAATTCTACCTGGTGTTGGTTCCTTCGGTTCTGCTATGGAGAAAATTACAAATAATCTTCCGTTAGAGGTTTTGGAGAATGAGGTGTTAATTAAAAACAAGCCTTTTTTAGGAATATGTGTTGGTATGCAAGTTTTAGCGAATTATGGCTTAGAGTTTGGTAAGAATGCAGGTTTAGGATGGATAGATGGAGTTGTTGATATAATGCATTCTGCAGATCATCCTTTACCTCATATTGGATGGAATAATGTGGAACGAACTCAGGAGTCAATGCTTATGTCGGGCTTCGAAAAAATAAATGATTTCTATTTTGTTAATAGCTATTGTTTTATCGCAAAAAATATAAATAATGTTCTTGCTGAGACGACGTACCATGAAAAATTTGTCTCGGTTATTGGGAAAGATAATATAATGGGAGTTCAGTTTCACCCAGAGAAAAGTCAAGGTGCAGGACAAAAAATAATAACAAATTTCTTGGAATATTAATGAAAAAAAATCGTGTTATACCAGTATTGTTACTAAAAAATGGCTGGTTAGTTCAAAGTAGGGAATTTTCCAGGCATCAAAATTTAGGTAACCCTATAGATGCAGTAAAAAGACTTAGTAAGTGGGCCTCAGATGAGTTGATTTATTTGGATATATCGCGTGACGATTTATACGATATTAGGCGTGATGACCAAGGTTATAGGAATATAAATTCATTCCTAGGAATCATTGAGTCAATCTCTAAAGAAGTTTTTATGCCAATGACTATAGGTGGAAAAATAAAAAATCTTCATGATATTGAGAAAAGATTACTTTTAGGCGCAGATAAAATTTCGATAAATACTGAAGCTTATAAAAACAATAGCTTGATTGAGGATGCCGCAAAAGAATTTGGTTCTCAATGCATTATAGTGTCAATGGATGTTAAGCAAAATGAAAATGGATACAGTGTTTTCACTAACTTTGGAAAAAATGATACAGGCCATGATCCTCTTTATTGGTCTAAGCGCATGGAGAGCTCCGGTGCTGGAGAGATCTTGTTGAATTCAATTGATCGTGATGGGACAGGTATAGGTTATGATATCGAATTACTTGATCAAATATCTTCGAAATGCAAATGTCCCATTATCGCTCTCGGGGGAGTTGGTGAATGGAGTCATTTTAAGGAAGCTCTTGAAAAGACTAGTGTTGACTCAGTTGCGGCGGCCAATATCTTTCAATATACAGATCAAAGTGTCTTCTTAGCTAAAAAATATTTAGCTAAGAAGGGTTGTAATGTGCGTAAACCAGATTTATTAAAATTATAAGGTGAGTAATATATGGTAAAGGAAATGAAATATTGCAAACAATGTGTTTATCCTTTTGCTACTGTTAATTTACATGTAGACGATGACGGCATCTGTTCTAGTTGTAAGACGTTTGAAGCTTTCGAAAAGATACCAGAGGAGTTTTGGGACAAAAGAAGGCAAAGGTTAAAAGATCTTATTGAAGAGACGTCTGATGGAAATGACTCAGAATATGACTGTTTGATTCCAGTGAGTGGTGGAAAAGATAGCTATTATCAAGCTCATGTAATTACAAAAGAACTGGGATTAAAGCCGCTTTTAATGACGTATCATGGAAATAATTTTTTACCTGAAGGGGATTATAATCGAGATAGGATGAGAGAGGTTTTTGATGCTGATCACATCGTTTGGGGTCCAAATATAGAAGTTCTGAAAAAATTAAACCGATTAGGGTTTAAAAGAATGGGCGATATGAACTGGCAAAATCACTGTGGTATTTTTTCTTCACCTATTCAAATGGCTGCAAAATTTAAAATTCCATTAATTATATGGGGCGAAATCAACTGGGATATCTCTGGAATGTTTGATCCGGATGATTTTATGGAATTTAGTGCTAGAGTTCGTCATGAGCATGATCTAAGGGGTTATGAGTGGTATGACTTCATAGGAGATAAAGAAGATAAATTAATTGAAAAAGATATGATTTGGGCAAAATATCCCTCTGATGAAGAAATTTTAGAGGTTGGTATAAGAGGTTTATATATCGGTAATTTCTTTAAATGGGACCCTAATAAACATTCTAAGATGATGCAGGAAAAATATGGATGGCAAGAAGCTAAAAAACCGTTTGAGAGAACTTATCGTAAAATGTCGAATTTAGATGATCGATATGAAAATGGCATACATGATCTTATGAAGTTTATTAAATTTGGGTATGGCAGGTGTTCTGACCACGCCTCTAAAGATATTAGAACTGGTTATATGACAAGAGATGAAGGAATAGAGAAAGTCAGAGAGTATGACGCTGTAGTTTCAAGTGACCTAGATTATTGGCTTGATTATGTAGATATGAGCAAAGACGAGTGGTGGTCAATTGCTGATACATTCCGTGATCCTAGAGTATGGTGGATTGAAGATGGGATGTGGTGGAAACATAATGTTTGGGGCACTCCATCATCATTTGGTGAGGTCCATTTAAATCAAGAACAATTAGATGCATTCAATAAAAGACAAAAAGCGATAGATTAATATATTCCAATTATAACAGCTAAACTCTTTTAGCTGCCATCATTAAGGAATCAATCAAACAACCAACAAAAAAGAAATAAAATGAAGAGAAATATTCCTTTTACAACAAAGCAAGATATCAATAGATTAAGTAAAGAAAAGAAAATTATTTTTTTTGGTGCTGGTAACATAGCTGAAAAAACAACTAGAATAATTCCACAAAATAAGCTCCATGCTATTGTCGATAATTCAACAAATCTCTCTGGTGAAGTCCAGTTTGGCGTAAAGGTATACCCACCTGAATTTTTAGAAACGGAGCAAGGGAAAGGTTGCTTGGTAATTATCACAACAACTTCTTTTTCGGATGTTTCAGGTCAGCTGGAAAGGTTGGGTTTTATTCCTTCAGTGGATTTTATAGTCAGTCCAGTATTAAATGATCTAAGAATTATTGATGAGTTAGAGTCTATTGAGACATCCCTTATGTTTTCTAGTGGGGCCCCAAGGCAAAATACGTCATTATATGGTGGTGGTATTTATCAATTATCCGTAAATGGCGATCAGTGGAAGCATGAAAAGAAAATTGATGGTAATTGTTATGGAATTACTAAGTATAAAGAGAATTATGTTGCTTTAGATACTGACCGTGGAATAATTGAGTTTGATAAAAATTTTAAAATTATAAGACAAGCCAAGTTACCATCGGGAAGTAGAGCTCATGGCATCGATTTCTCAGATGAAAAGCAAATATTTTTTGTTAACTGTTCTTATTTGGATACCATTCTATTTATTAACACTGATTTCGAAATTATTGATGAGATCAGTATTTCTGATAAACAAAAAAAATACGGAAAGCCTGCTCATCACTCCAATGATTGCTGTGTATGGGGCGACAGTCTTTTTGTTTCAATGTTTTCAGAAACCGGAAACTGGAAGTTAGATGTATTTGATGGCGCGATACTTGAGTTTGATATAGTAACTAGGAAATTAGTTGGTGCTGTCGTTAGAGATTTATGGATGCCTCATAATATAAAGGTAATTGATGGAAGTTTGACTCTTTTAGACTCATTAAAAGGCCATCTATTAACGAATAATATGCAAGTATCTGGAGACTTTCCAGCGTTCACTAGAGGATTGGATTATGATGGGCAGTATTATTATATCGGTCAAAGTAGAAATAGAAATTACTCAAAAAATCTAGGTTTATCAAAAAACATTTCTATTGACGCAGGTATCATTGTATTTGATGTTCAAACTAAAGCATCTAGGTTTCTCCAGCTTCCTCCTAAATTATCTGAGATTCATAGTATTATGTTGCTTTAAAAGATATTTATCTTATGAGTGACATAAACATAATCCAAGTTGAATTAATAGAATTAAAACAATATAAAAATGTAGATGTATTTTTATGGATATCGTAACAAGAGAAAACAAGTTGTTTTGGGGTTATTGGAAGTATCTTATAGATACGGTTCATTACCAGCATCCAGCATATTCAAGTGTTGGTCTAGAATTTTATAAAGAATACTTTTTCTCTGATATGACTGTGAAAGATGAATCTTTTATAGTCGTAAATAATGGAGTTGCCATTATTGGTATTGTTCTTTCGGTGCATGCTGAGAATAATCTTATTCGAATGAGCGGGTTTGGACGTGGTATAAATTACATGGAAAATAGCAATGGAAACTGTGAAGGTATTAAATCAGCTAGAAAAATATTTAAAAAAAACTTTGAGTCTATAGTCAAAAGCAATCATGTAAATACTCTTTTTATGACAGATTATACTAGTGTAGATGGAACTTTATCATTACTTGCTAGACTGTTTTTAGATAGAGGTGGAGTTGCTCAAACAAACTATCTACAGTTGATAGATTTGGCGAAACCAACAGAGTTAATTCATTCCGATTTATCAAAGAGTTGTAGAAATAGTGTTAATTGGGGCCGTAATAATTTAGATATTTCGTATATAGATGCATCTTCAATAACTAAAAATAATGTCGAGGATTTAAGGCAGCTTCATATACATGAAGCAGGTAGGGAAACGCGAAGTAAGAAATCCTGGGAACTTATGTACGATATGATTAATGAAAATGTAGCATTTATTCTTGAGGGTAGATTAGATGGTTCTTTAGTTACATCATCGTTATTTTATTATAACAAGCCAGTTTGTCTTTATGCAGTTAGTGCTTCAACAAGGGCTTTATTCGATAAACCCATTGGCCACATTATTTTATGGGAAGCTATCAATCAGGCCAAAAAATTGGGCTGTAAGTATTTCGACTTTGGCGGGCTTTCTTATAATAGTAGTGAGGAAGTGGTTTCAAAAAAACAAATAGATATAAATCGATACAAGAAAAACTTTGGTGGTGAGACAATAATTCAGCTAAATATTAATTGGCATACTGAAGAGATACCCTCTTAAGGTAAGAATTATTAATTCTAGTTTTAAAATAAATAATACCAATAAGGGTATTAATAGGTACCTTTAACTAAATTAACTTCTAAAATTATTTTAATATTCTATATTACTATATCGTTTGGCCTAGAAAAATTCATGGAGCTATAGCAAGATGATTTATAATATAAGTTCGAATTTTCTTGCAAAAAAAATTAAAAGATTTGTGAGTATTTCCGAATGATATTAGTTAAGACTATTGCTCGGTGGTCATCACCCGATCTTTTGGATATTCCATTTAAAATAATTATCTATTTTACATTAATTAATTCTTTAGAAAAATTTGATTTTGGCCTATTAAGTATAGCAATGATGATATTCAGCTATTCCTCAGTTTCTCAACTTGGAATAGTTGATTGGCTTCTTTATGAGTTACCAAAGAAATATTCTTTAAATTTAAAAATGAATGACTTGATAGCACAGTCATATACTTTTGTATTCGTAAATCAACTGATAATGCTAGTAATAGTTTTTTTAATTGTTTTGTATTTTGATGAAGGTTCTTGGTTTTTTCGAATAGCATGTGCCACTTATATGTTGCATACGATATTTTATAATCGCTATTTGCATAAAAGATTATACTTGAGGTTCCAGCATAGGTTTAAGCATTTATTTAATGTCCAATTTATTCTAGTAATTTCTAAATTTATTATGCAGTTTGTAACTCTAAAATTCTTTGGAATTTATGGTTTTTTGATTATAGAAATGACTATATATTTATTGCCAATATGTCTTTTCAAGTCTGATTCAGATTTTTCATTATTTGATCGAGATTGGATATCTAACTACTCTTATCTTTTTAAAAACGGACTACCTTTTTTTGCTGTCATACTTTTATCTACAATATTAGCTAACCTGGATAAATGGTTTATCATCGGAAATTTTGGTGTAGAAAAATTTGCAACTTATTCTTTGGGAGTATTTTTAGTTACTGGTCTTATGGTGTTTCCAGGTAAGGTGCTCTCGATATTTACTCAATATATGAAGGAAATGTATATATTAGACAAGAATTTATCATCTAATATAGTTCGTAATCTTTCTGTAAATAATATCTTAATTTTTTTATTACTTTGTCTGATAACTCTCCTTCAGTTGGTATCGGTATATATAACTTTATTGCTTCCAAAATATGCTGATGTATTGCCCTTAATTAATTCATTTTTACTATCTGCACTTCTGAGTTATGGTGTTTCTCTGACTTCTAATATTTTGTATTTAATTGAAAAGCGCGAATATGTAGCAAAGATTCAATTTTTCATTGTTATAATTTATGTATTACTTTTAATTGTGAATAGTTATTTTAATCTAAATATTATTTATATTATTTGGAGTATGTGCACTGTTTTAATTTTACAGATTTGTATCAATTTAGGATCGCTAGTTAAATTTGTGAAGCTAGATGATAAATCTGAATTATATAAATTTTTTATCACAATTATAGGGTCAGTCCTTTATTACGGAGTTAATGAGTATCGTCTTGATGCTATACCTTTTTTTTATTATTTGTCATTTGCGGTATTTATTCTATTTATAAAATTCGATAATAGTTGGAAAAATTTCAAACATATCGCTACACGAGATTTTTCTGCATAGTTAGATTTGGTTTTTTGCCTTAATTCAAGGAAAGATGAAACCTAATATGAATAGGGTTTTATTAGTTAGTATTATTGTATATTTTTAAGACCAGTAATTTGTATAAAAATATATCATCTAATACTAGCTAGATATCTTGTTAAGGTTTTTAAAACATTAAAAAACATCTGGTTAGGATTCAATTTTGGTTATTTGTTAATGAATTGCATAGGTTAGTTTGATTGGATAGCTATGAAAAAATATAAACATTATATTGTTGATTTATATAAATATTTGCGAACGCAAGTCAAACCCATGGGCTATGCAGAAAATGTATCACCCTTTTTGTCTCAAAGGGCAGTTTTTGAAATTGAATGTACAGTGTTTGAAATGCTTAAGGACGATGCTACTGATTATTGGGGTGAAATATTTAAGCGAAATAAGCAATTATTTTTAATCGATAAGCTTGTTTTAAATGCTTCAAAACAGTTATCTGTCATATGGAGAATACGTTTCATAATGATCTATCTACTTCGATCTATTTATGTTGTTTTCGATGCTTTAAAAATAATACTAATGATTCCTTCGACATATTTTCTTGCTCTCAATGAAAGTGGTAACAAAGCAAGTAAAAAAATAATAATTGTTTATACCAATAACCGCTCTCGTTCTAATATATTTAATATAGATAATCGTTATTATCAATATGATATGTTAGTCACTAAATCTAGTATTGATGGGTATAAATTAACTGATTCAATTAAGTTAAATTTAAAGCTCAAAATGAGTTGTTTGATGCTTAAATATAGGTTCTCTTATATTAATAGCGATACTATTATTCTTGCAGTCGCCTCAAAAATTCTTTTTGAAAGAGGTTTTGAGAAATTATCTACTAAGAAAAAGAATGCAGGAGTTTTCTCAAGAGAAGGAATTACTTTTCAAGCAAAAATGTTTTTGTATACTGCAGGTAGGGCTGGCTTCTTAAGAAATGTTCTTCATAATCTTCCGGTAATTACACCAAATGTATTATTTCCTAGGGAATGCGATAACTTAGTTTTAATTAGTGATGTCCTTCCTTACTATGCGCACAAAACCACTAATGTTATTGTCTTAAAAGATAATCCTTATCTGCAATGGCGTGAGGTTGCCAGGAAACCACCCATGAAGAGAGTGGTAGGACTCCTCTTTGGGGATGATTGGAATCGTTGGGTTGAACAAGAGATCCTAGATAGAGAAATTCTTGAGAAGTTAAAAGATTTGGGTTGTACTTTATGCCTTGGAAGACCTCACCCTCAAGAGTTAACTCGACCTGAGAGAGTTAGGTACTATAATGATCTTGTTGAAGATTATCCATTTCTGAAATTAGAGTTAGGTGAGACAAAAAAATTCTTAACGGATATTTCTTTATTAATAGTTTATACAAAAAGCACTATGGTTCAAGAAGCAATGTTATGCAGTAGACCTATTATAGAATATAGGGCTGAGAGAGATTTTTCACCCAATCAAGATGTATTGACCTTATCAAATAATTTAGGCGCATCAATTTCAGATTCAAATTCGCTTGAAGATGAAATGCATAACTGTTATTCGCGGAGTAATAAACGTCTTGAGTTAATATGGAAAGGTTTTCTAAAAAATTTAGAAATTAGCATAACTTCAAAATTAAATATAAATAATATATTTGATCAACAATTAATTAACCCTATAATACCAATCAATGATAATTCAGATTAAAATAATGCATCCGTTAATGTAAAATTTTATTGTTTATTTGAGAGGAAAAAAAATTAATAAATTTAAAGTAATTCACCTTGTTCGTCAGGTGTCACCAACTTCGATGCCCTGGAATGATTTATATAAAACACATCGTCAAATCGATAAAAGTTCTGCATCCTATGTATGCTCAATTTCAGGTCTAAGGTCAGTTGGTAGATGTTTAGATGATAATTTAAAACAAAGATATTTTGCTGTGAGTTTCCTTAATGCGTTATTTTTTCTAGTTAAAATTATTATTAAAAATAAAGAACAAGACTCAAGTATTATTATTCATGTTCACAATATGTCACTTGTACCTTATGTCTTATTTTTGAGACTATTTGATGTCAAATTTGTTCTTAATGTTCACAATAGTTTGGTGAATTTTAATTTCTATCAATACTATCTTTTGAAGTTTGGGTCAAAATTATTTGATGCAATAATTCCAGTCAGTTTTTCTGTGGGTGATGAAGTCTTAAGAACATTTCCTTGGGTAAAAGAAATAACCCATCCTATTGAAAATGGTATTCATGTTAATGAGTTATTAAAAACGAATAATCTAAGTTGCTTCAGTAATAAGACTATTGATGTAATAGTAGTGGCAAGATTTGTTGAACAAAAAAATGTATCAAAAGTTTTATCGGTCTTATCAAAATGCAAAAATATAAATAAAGTAGTTTGGTATGGAAAGGGCATTGAGATGGATTTGGCAAAAAAAGAAGTCAAAAAAGGTTGTCTAGCCTCAGTCTTTGAATTTAAAGGGATAAGACCAAGGCAGGAAGTTCTGAATGCGATCGACCAGAGCAAAATTTACTTTAGTTTATCTAAATGGGAGGGTCTCGGAGTAGCTAATCTTGAAGCTTTATCATTACCAACAGAAGTTATATTGTCAAAAATTCCACCTCATAATGAATTGTTCATAGATGAAAATCTAACTCTTGTAGATCTAGATAGTTCTGAAAAAGATATCGCAAATATAATTGATACCAAGATAGTCAATTACGAAAAGAGAGAGAGTTTTTTATTGGCAAGATCCGCAGCTACTAGAATTCGTTATGATCTTCGTGTACTTGTTGGTAAATATTTAGATGTTTATTCTGGTTTGATAAAAAGTTAATGAGCTTATAGGATTATTGTTTTATTGTTTTTAGATCAAATTCTTTTAATTAATCATATATAGTGCTCTATAGCTCAATTGCAAAAATATTTTAATTTGAGAATTCATGTGGGGTTAATTTCATGCGACTAATAAATAGAAATTGGGGGCATGTATTTCTATATTTACACATAATAACATTGAGCTGGTCTGCCGTTGCTCGACTTGGTGATTGGGCACCTCTTCCTCTTGTCTTTTTGGGATTAGCATTAATTTCAACTCTGATAGGTAATTTTTTTGAAATTAATTTTGATAAAAATGTATTGTTAAAGGTTTATAAAATAGATTTTGTCATCATAATAGCATTTTTTCTTCTTTGTCTTAATGTTCTTTATAATCCCACGCCTAAAGGTGGTAATTATATCCTCGCGTATGGTGTTGTGTTTGGATTATACCTTATCTATTCGGCACTTGGGATCAGTAAAATAAACGCTGAAGAAATATTAAAATATAATTATTATGCTATTAGTTTTATTTGTTTATTTGTAATTTTAGAAGTTGTAGGAAAATCTGCTCTTGGGTTTGATATATTCGAATGGATTCCTCGGACAAAAGAAGCAACTGCTAACTTTAGTATTGGGTATCGACGTGGCTATGGTTTATCAACTGAACCTACACAACTTGCTAACTACTTTGCTTGTTTTTCACCTTATGCTATTTGGTACAGATTGAATATAAAAGATAAGCAGATTGGTGTTTACTCGGTTTTTTTAATAATAGCTGCATTCCTTACCGTTTCAACAGCTTTAGTTGTGGTGATTTTAAGCGCTACATTAGTTACCTTGATAATTACAAATCAAAAACTAAAAACTATCAAAACGATTGGCATTATATTAATAGCATTAATGTCTTTCTTTTTGCTTTTGATTTATTACCTGGGTATAGGAGATGTTTTGTTTGATGCTTTTAGTAAAGTCTCAGATAAATTATCTATTTTGAACGTTACTGGTACAGGTAACATAAGGGACGTATATGGAACTTCAGTTAACCAAAGGCTTCAGGCTATTAACTCTGGCCTTTCGATGATAACGAGCTATCCATTTACTGGCGTGGGATTAGGCTACTTGTCTTCACTAGGAAAAGATAGTTCTATAAATTGGTATATTTTTCTCGGTGCAGAGGCAGGAATAATTATTTTATTTTTGTTTGTATTCTGGTTTATTTTTCATTTCATTAGTGCAATTTTGAATTATAAACAACAAGAAAATGATATTTTCTTGTTTGCTGCTATTTCGATTTATTGCGGATTAGCTTATTTTATGTTCATTTCAACTTTTCAGAATCTTTTTTTATTGACCTCTATTTTATTATACCGAGTCATACTCAATAACTTAGTTGATCTGAAGGGGCACTGATTTGTTACTAGATTTTTTACGTACTCTTGATGAGGAAAATATAAACTATGTTAGTTGGAAGAATAATCATGAGCTTTCTAAAGCTTTAAGCGGTCAGAGTGATCTTGATATTTTGGTAGAATCTATAAGTGAAATTAGGTTCTACTCCCTTGCTAAAAAACATGGTTGGTTAGAATTAGTAAATCCAGTAGCAAAATTCCCCTCAGTTATTCATCTTTATAAAATTTCAGATAGGAGTGAAATATATCATTTGCATGTATATTTTAAAGTTATTACTGGTGAGAGCTGGATTAAGGAATTTGTTCTTCCTTTGAATGAATTTTTGATAGAGGAACGAGTAATATGTCCTAATAATAATATTTGGATATTGAGTAATAAGGCCCAAGCATGTATTTTCATCGTAAGGCATTTTCTGAAAACAGGCTCTTTAATGTCGCGTTTTTTATATTGGCGTGAGATGGATTCTTATAAGGATGAGTGGATACTTTGTAAAACAAAAATCAAGGATTTGAATGATGCAGATATAATTTCCCTAGATTCATATATAGCTAGATCTGGATTGGTGTCAGAATTTAACCTACCAAGATTGTTAGATTCAGTAAAATTCAGATTATCTTTAATGAGATTTTGTCGGTTTTCTATTCTATTGCTTCCGTCATTAAGGTTAAGAAGTTTTTTTAAGAGGCTATTGAATAAATTAGTTTTTAGAGAAAAAAAGAAGTTTATATCAAAGGGTTTGATTGTAGCAATTTCAGGAGCCGACGGTGCTGGAAAGTCATCTATGATCTCAAGGTTAAGTAAATTTCATTCATCTTTCCAATCTTGCTTTGTTTATAGCTTAGGCAAGCCTCAAGGTAGAATTATTGAGATGCTTAGGAGGCTAATTAATTCAAAAAGTAGAATAAAAAAACCTATAAAAAGTAAATTTATTAAAAACACTACGATAAAAAAAGCCATATCTGCTGTAATCCTAGGATTCCTTAGACTAAGAAGTGCTCGAATTGCAAGAAAAAAAGCAAATGATGGAAACTTGGTATTCGTTGATAGGTGGCCAACAACTAATCTAGGTAAAATGGATAGCCCAAAAATCATAACTGGTAAAGATAGCTCTCAGACTTTAGAATTTTTAGCCAGAATAGAAAGAGAAACTTATCAGAAAATTCCCAAAGCTGATGTATGTTTTTACTTAAAGGTTGATGTTAATACTGCAGTGGCTAGGAATGAAAAACGAGTAAAGGTAGACAAAGAGACAAAAGAAGAGATAATTACTAGGCATCTTGATAATAAAGCCATCATACCTCTTTGTAAAAAAATTGTTTATTTTGACAATGAAGGACCCCTTGATGAAAAATTTCTTGAATTACAAGGTTTAGTATGGGGTGAGATGATTTTGATAAAATCATGAGCATATTTTTACGATATAGGTAATATTCAATCAAAGGAAGCAGAGGAAATTTTTAAAAACTGAACTTCAGATGCTGGAGTTTATTAATTTGTTTTTATATATTATTTTCTTGCCTTCTATCTGTTGGTACTTAAAAATAAAGTTAAATCTTACGCTAACTTACAAGTGAAAAATATGTATAAAATTAACAAAAAACTTCACCGAATTGATTGGATATATTCTGAATATGCGAATGTTACTACTACATCTCTGAGTCAATTCATAACCTCAATAAATGATACTTATTATTCTAATAGTGCAAATTTATATTCCTCTAGATTTGTTAGTGATATTCACAGGGAGTACGAGAACATGTTTAATAGCATTAATATCAGAAATAAAATCAATATGCCTTATATTGTGGATATTGGTGGTGGAACTGGTTTTGAATATGATTTATTTAAGCGTTTTTCATTAAAATTTCATCACTTTAAATATATTGAGCCTAGCAAGGATATGATGGGCATTTTTAAAAAAAGTCTCACTAAAGATAAAATTGACAAGCTTAGTTTTCATAATGGACATTTTTCTGATGTGGTTGATGTTATAAAAGAAGAGCCTAATAAGTTGTTAATTATTAATTCAGCTTTGCATCATATAATCTGGCTTGAGCCAATGTTAGATGATATTAAAGCATCCATGAAAGCTGGAGATTTATTTGTTCTAGGTCACGAGCCAAATAATAATTATTCGCAAATTTTAATGTTTATTCAGAAACTTATCAGGGCTGTCTTTAGTACGGCTCTTTTAAAAAGGCTTCCATTTCTATCAAGATCTCGAAAAAATGACGTAAATCGCTGGAATTCTATAAACGAGGAATTGATTAAAAAAGGTAATATTAACAAAAAAATGAGTCCGCTTTTAATAAGACGGATAATTGATTATGGGGTTGGTTATAAAAACGACTGGATGAAGCTAAATATCCCAAAAGAGTATAATGAGGGGTTTTGGAATGCTGAGGATTTGAGTAGTTACTTGGGATCTGATTTCAATCTTCTGTACTATAGGACTTATAGGCATATTGGGGATTCACGAGGTAATTGGGTAATTGAGGCAATTAATCGTTTAATGGGAAAATTGCTGAAGTATCAGGGTACTAATTTTATAGCTGTATGGGAAAAGCGCTCTAATTAATAATTACTACTCGTAAGGATATATGGATCTTCAAATACGTTTTATATAAGAAGATTTATTTTAATAAGTTAGAGGTTTTTTGACTTATTAGGAGAAAGCAAATGAATATATTTGAAGGGTTAGAAGATACGATATTTAAGGGTTTTGATGATAGGAATACTATTATTGAGGCTATCGGTATGCCTGGCGTTGGCAAATCATATATCTGTGCTCATTATAGAGATCAATGCATGGAAAAAAATGGGGGTATTATCTACCACTCGATTGATAACTATTGCTCAAATTTTTTTATTAGATTACTTCATAAAATATCAATAATTTTTAAGGGTATTGTTGTCTCGCCTCGTATCCTAAGGATAAACTTCATGATGGTGATGTGTTTTAATAATATAAAAGGTTTAATTAAGTTTAGATTATTTATAAATTTATTATTAATATCATCGATAATTTCAACCAACCGATCAAGACTTAAACCGATTCTATTTGATCAAGGGTTGTTTCAAGCACTGTGGTCATGTTATTTCTATAATCAAGAGCCTTTAAATTCTAAAATTTCTTCAAGCTTAACTGGCTTGGTTAATCAATTGATGGATCATCTTACTTTGACCAATGTAATTGTTTTTGAAGTTTCGTCAGATAAGGCCACCATCTTATCTAGATTAGCTACCCGTAAAATTAAGGGTTCTAGCCCTATAAATAGTCTCGAAGAATCTCTAATTAATCTAGGGATTGATGCGACCATTAGTACTCGTAACTTGGTTCTCGATTTAGCTAGAAATTCAAATAGAGTAATAGTTTATGAAATTAAAAATTAAAATCATAACCAATTATATATGATGATTTATCTTTAATTTTTTTGCGATAAAAGACGGTAATTATTAAAATGAATGATAGAAACCTTAAAATTGTGCTTTGTGCCAATAGCAGCTGGTATATCTATAACTTTCGTAAAAATACAATTAATGAATTTTTAAAGAAAGGCCATGAGGTTTTCGTTGTTGCACCAAATGATAAGTATACAAAATACTTTACTGATTTGGGTGCCAAGCATGTTGGTTTTAATTTAAATCCGATAAGTACAAATCCTTTTAAAGAGATTATGGTTATATTTTCATTAATTATAATTTACATAAAAATGAGACCAGACTTTGTAATGAACTTTACTCCCAAAATGAATATATATAGTACTATCGCAGCTATTTTTATTAGGGCTAAAATAGTTAATAATATTTCCGGTTTAGGTGAAGCTTTTTCAAAGAATTCAGCCTTCTCATCATTTGTTAGCCAGCTGTATCGTTTTACTCAACGCTTTGCGATTAAAGTTTTTTTTCAAAATAAAAATGATATGAATCGACTTATTGAAGCAAAAATTGTTACTAAAGATAGGTGCGATTATCTTCCTGGATCAGGTGTTGATCTAGAAAGGTTCAAAATAGTAAGCGCACCCAATGATGAGGTAATTCGCTTCGTAATTGTATCCAGAATGCTTTATGATAAAGGGGTTGCGCTGCTAGCCGAAGCTGCCAAATATTGTAAAAATAAATATGGAACGAGTGTGGAATTTAATGCAGTTGGATTTATAGATGATGTAAATCCTAGGGCAGTTCCAAGGAAAATATTGAATGAGTGGACCTCTAAAGGTTTTTTAATTTATAAAGGCGCTCTTGAGGATGTCCGACCTGAAATCGCTATTTCTGATTGTGTTGTGTTACCATCCGTTTATCCAGAAGGTACTCCTAGGTCCCTTCTTGAAGCTGCTGCGATGGGAAAACCGATTATTACAACAGATATGCCTGGCTGCTCCTCTACGGTAGATCATGGAATAAATGGTTTTTTATGTCAGCCTAATTCATTAAATGATTTAATTGTTAATTTGGAAAAATTAATTAAAATGAGTCATAGTGATCGGTGTAAAATGGGCTTTAAAAGTCGTGAGTTAGTAGTAAATAGATTTGACGAAAGAATTGTTATTAAAAAATATCTTAACTGTCTGGATTTGTGATTTTCTAATCGTGAAAATAATTTCATTTATAGCGGCTTGCAATTGAAAGAAATTAAATTTAATTCTAAGTATTTTATCGATAAAAAAATTTTAGTGTTTTTTTTCTAAAATAAGTTTCTAGTGGTTTATAGCTATCATGATAAATAATAAAAAAATATTAGTAACTGGTGGAGCAGGATTTATAGGGTCTGCAGTTATTCGTCATATAATAAAAAATACCAATCATAGTGTCATTAATGTTGATAAGCTAACTTATGCTGGCAATCTAGAATCTTTAATCTCGATAGATTCTGATCCAAGATATATATTTGAACAAATTGATATATGTAGTGCGAAAGATATTAAGCGAGTACTTGACCAGTATCATCCTGATATAATCATGCATTTAGCGGCTGAGTCACATGTTGATCGATCAATTGATGGCCCAAGTGAATTTATAAATACCAATATTGTTGGTACCTATATCTTGCTAGAAGAGACACGAAACTACTGGACTGGACTAGATGCTGAAGAGCAACGAGACTTTATTTTCCATCACGTATCCACGGATGAAGTTTATGGTGATTTGGAGGATGTTGACGCACTATTTACTGAAAGTACTCCTTATGCTCCTAGTTCACCATATTCTGCCTCGAAAGCAAGTTCAGATCATCTTGTTAGAGCATGGCAACGGACTTTTAAACTCCCAACTTTAATTACAAATTGCTCTAATAATTATGGCCCTTATCAGTTCCCTGAGAAACTCATTCCTCTGATAATTCTCAATGCATTAAAGGGTAAACATTTACCAATTTATGGAAATGGTATGCAAATACGTGACTGGCTTTTTGTTGATGATCATGCGCGGGCTCTATTAAATGTTGCACTAAATGGAAAAATTGGTGAAACATATAATATTGGCGGTCATAACGAGTTAAAAAATATAGATGTCGTAAAGATGATTTGTAGAATTTTGGATGATTTAATCCCTAGTAAACATAATGGAATTGAAAAATACGAACAACTTATAACTTACGTGAAGGATAGGGCTGGTCATGATTTTAGATATGCAATTGATGCTGCTAAAATTGCCAATCAACTTAACTGGGTTCCAGTTGAGACTTTTGAATCAGGTATTAGAAAAACAGTTGACTGGTATATGGAGAATGCTACTTGGTGCGAGCATGTGCAAGATGGTAGTTACCAAGGTGAAAGATTAGGAGTAATAAAAGAATGAAAGGAATAGTTCTAGCTGGGGGCTCAGGTACTAGATTGCATCCTATAACAAAGGGTATCTCGAAACAATTATTACCAGTTTATGATAAACCAATGATTTATTACCCTATTTCAGTTCTTATGCTTGCTGGTATTAGAGATATTTTAATTATCTCAACTCCTGAAGACTTGCCATCTTATAGAGCGTTGCTTGGTAACGGTTCAGACTTTGGTATTAGATTTCAATATGCTGAGCAGCCCTCGCCGGACGGATTGGCACAAGCTTTTATCATAGGTGAAAAGTTTATAGGCAATGACAATGTCTGTCTTATTCTTGGTGATAATATTTTTTGGGGCCATGGTTTTACTTCATTATTAGAGCAAGCAGTTTTGAATTTGAAAGGCGCAACTATATTTGGATACGCAGTTAAGGATCCAGCTCGTTTTGGAGTGGTTGAATTTGATCATAATAATAAAGTTATTAGTGTCGAAGAGAAACCCAGACATCCAAAATCAAATTTTGCCATAACAGGGCTTTATTTTTATGATAATGATGTAATTGAAATTGCTAAATCTGTGGAGCCTTCAAACCGTGGTGAGTTTGAAATTACAAGTATTAATCAAGAATATTTAAACAGAGATACGCTAAGTATAGAGTTACTCGGGCGTGGCTTTGCTTGGCTTGATACAGGGACTTATGACAGTCTAATTGAGGCAGGGACATTTGTGCAAACAATTGAGCAGCGACAGGGTTATAAGATAGCATGCCTTGAAGAGATAGCATTTGAGAAAGGTTGGATTGATGAAAATTGTTTGCTTGCCGTTGTGGAAAAACTCTCAAACAACAGTTATAGCTCGTATTTGAAAAAATTATTGACTTAGATTTGGAGTTTAATATTGGCTAAATCAGAAGAATATAGAAAAAATTTGGAGAAGTATTTAGAGGTGGTATCCTCGTTCTCTAAATCTGATTTATATGAAAATACACTTGAATCTTCATTCGAATCATTAAATGATTGGTCATTACATCATTCTTTAGCTGAAGTAAAAAATTGGTTCAGGCAAAAAAGAGAAGATTCTGACATGGAAGTAACTGAGATACCTCTGAATGAACTTGTTGGTTGGGGGTCTGATGAAAGCACTGGCAACATAAGCCATGAGTCTAACGATTTTTTTATAGTGCGTGGATTAAGAATACATACCAAAAGTAGAGAAGTAGCTTCAGGCTGGGAACAGCCTATTTTGGAACAAGTTGGATATGATGGTGGTTTACTTGGTATTGTAAGGCAAAGATTCTCTGGGGTTCCTCATTATTTATGTGAGGCAAAGATGGAGCCTGGCAACTACGGTAAAGTACAGTTAAGTCCGTCGCTTCAGGCGACTTTCGCAAATATAGCAAAGTCTCATGGAGGGAGAAGACCTCATTTTCTAGAAATTTTTGAAAATTTAGATGAAAGTTCTAATAGCTTTATTACATTATTTGATGCTTGGCTTGCTGAGGATGGGGGTAGACTTTACTTAAAAAGAAATAGAGGAATGCTTGTAGAGGTTCCAGAAAATTATGAGATCAAAATCCCTAATAGTAATTTTATTTGGTTAAGTCTTTATCAAATTAAAATACTTTTATCTGAGGATGCCTGGGTAAATCCACATATAAGAGGGATACTGGCGCATGTATGATAGTGTTAGAGTGGGAATTCTCGGTTGCGCTAAAATCGCAGAACGATTCTTGATACCTGCATTTCAATCATCAAAAAACTATAAGTTGGTAGGTATTTCAAGTAGATCACACGATTCTGCAAGTAGGTTCGCAAAAAAGTTTTCTATGAAAATATTTGAGACTTATGAGGATATGATAATTTCCAATAGTATCGATGCCATATATATTCCTCTTCCAAATAGTTTGCATTACAAATGGATAAAAAAATCACTCGATAATAATCTCCATGTACTCGTTGAAAAATCATTAGCATGTAATTTTGATGAGGTATCTAATCTTACAAAAATGGCAAAAAGCAAAAACTTAGTTCTCTTAGAAAATTTTCAATTTAGGTTTCACTCTCAGTTGCATTATATTGAATCTTTAATCACTAATGGTGAGATCGGTTGTATAAGAAATATAAGAAGCTCTTTTGGCTTTCCTCCATTTCAAGATTCTGAGAATATACGTTATAAAAAAGAATTGGGTGGTGGTGCACTATTAGATGCAGGGGCTTATCCTTTAAAAATTGTACAAATGTTCATGAGTGACGATATCCATATTGCAAGTTCGAATTTATATATAGATGAGAGTTTTGGAGTAGATACATACGGAAGCTTTCAGGTTAATGACCGAAAATTAAAAATAACAGCCCAGTGTGCATTCGGCTTTGATAATTTTTATCAATGTAATATTGAGTTATGGGGTTCAAAAGGCAAAATACAGGCCAATCGAATTTTCACTTCTCCGCCCGGATCATCTTCAACGGTTGAAATACAAAATGACGATGGCGATCGCTCTATTTTGATTCCTCCAGATGATCATTTTGTTAATATGCTGCAACATTTTTTTAATTTAATTAATAATAGAAGTGATATTGAGCGGGAACATAGTCAAAATATGAATCAAGCCAAATTACTAGAGCAAATACGGAATAAAAGTAGATGAAAATACCATTTGTTAAAGCACCTATGATTGGAAATGAGGAGAAATATTTACTTGAGTCATTTCGAAGTAATTTTCATGGAGGAAATGGACCATTTACGAGAAAGTGTCATAAGTTTATTGAAGATTATTTTGGTATCGGAAAGGTTCTAATGACAACATCTTGTACTGATGCACTTGAAATGGCAGCATTTTTAGTTGATGCAGATCCTGGCGATGAATTTATTGTTCCCTCCTATACTTTTTCTAGTACTGCAAATGCATTTGCCTCTAGAGGCTTGATTCCAATTTATTGTGATATTCGGATGGATACCTTAAATATAGATGAAAATAAAATCGAGGGATTGATCACCACTAAGACAAAAGCAATAGTCCCCATACACTATGCTGGAGTACCTGCAGAAATGTCACATATTAGCTCCATTTCAAAGAAGTATGGTATTCCAGTAATAGAGGATGCTGCACAAGCGGTAAATTCAAAATATAAAGGAGAGTTTGCAGGAAGCTTGTCTGATATTGGGACATTTTCGTTTCATGCTACAAAATCATATTCCTCGGGAGAAGGTGGTGCTTTAACACTCAATCGAGATAGTTATTTTGAGCGTGCTGAATATCTTTGGGAGAAAGGAACTGATAGAAGTTTAGTTGTCCAAGGAATACAAAATAAATACTCATGGGTTGATTATGGTTCATCCTTTCTTCCCTCTGATATTTTAGCTTCACTGCTTTTTGGTCAATTAGAAAATATAGATTTAATGCAGGGTATTAGAAAAAAAGTTCACGATAATTACTTGAAAACATTTGAAGCTTTCGCTGATGATGGACTGAAAATGACTTACGTGCCAGAGCATATAGAAACAAATTATCATGCTTTTTGGCTTTTATTTGAGAAGCCGCAACAAAGAGAGCTTTTTTTAAAGCTATCACTATCTGAGCAACTGAATCCTTATATTGGATATATTCCCCTTCATTCCTCTCCAATGGGAAAACGATTAGGTGGCGACAAATTTGAATTACCAATAACCGATCATGTGGCATCCTCGATAGCACGCTTACCATTCTATTTAATGACTGATGAAGAGCTAAATTTTGCATGTAAAAAATTCAAAGAAGTATTAAATATAGTTTTTGCTAAAATCTAAAATCCTGTGCAATATATTAGCTATTTAGACTCTTTTGTGAAATTTTATAGATGAAAAATCATTAAATGTTGTTGTTAGTTAATTGGTCCTTGGGATGAAAAAAATTTAAACATGAATATTAAATTGGAATCAAAAAAAATATCTATAGTAATACCCGTTTTTAATAATGAATTAAATTTAGTAAATACCGTAGAAAAAATCATTATTTTAAGCAATGCATTTAAGGTTAAAGGCTATGAATTTGAATGTATATTTGTTGATGACGGCAGCGAAGATAATTCATATAGTTTGTTATTAGATCTAATTCAAAAAAATCAAGATTTGGATATTCTTAAAATCGTTAAGTTGACTAGAAATTTCGGTCAATATTATGCAACTGAAGCCGGCATAGCAAATGCTACTGGTGACTATGTGGGATTTATTTCTGCAGATTTACAGGATCCAATTGATCTTTTTCTCGAAATGGCAGATAAGTTAAATGGCAATATTAAATTAGTTATTGCTAGGCGAGAAAAACGAGAAGATGCTGGTTTTGGTAAATATTTTGCACAGTTTACTCACCACTTAATCCAAAAATACATTAATAGTAACTTTCCAAAAGGTGGGTATGATTTCTGTCTCTTCGATAAATGCGTTGCTCGTAGTGTTTTGAATGCAAAAGATAGAAATAGTGAATTAGCAATATTATTGTTAAGTTTTGGCTATAAACATGAGTTAATCAGTTATACGAGAGAAAAGAGAGAATTGGGCAAGTCAGGCTGGACCTTGTCTAAAAAAATTAAGCTTTTTATTGATACATTCACTTCAAATTCATACCTTCCACTAAGGCTAGTATCAACTATTGGAGCTATCTCAGCTTCAATAAGTGCCCTTTATTTCCTGGCTGTATTTTTTTTATGGTTAACTGGAGAAACTTCTGTTGAAGGTTGGACGACCATTGTTCTTTTGGTTACCTTTTACTCGGGATTAATATTGTTGTCTATAGGTGTTATTGGAGAATACATATGGAGGATACTCGATGGAGTTAAAAACAATGATAGGTTCGTTATAGAGAAGAAGATTGGATTTAAGGTTGATTGACAATAAGATTTGTAAATTTATTTTTGTAGGTATTTTAAATACACTTTTTGGCTACATTGTCTTTTCGACCATATTCTTTTTTTTGGAACAAAAAGAATTATCACTGACACTATCTTTCGTAATAGCGGTTTTATTTAACTATCATACGATAGGATCTTACGTTTTTGAAAGCAATCATAGCGCAAAAAAATTACTTTTCTTTTTCGCTATTTATATACTTATTTACCTAATAAATTTAATCCATCTTTGGGTCGCTGTAGATTTTTTTAGTTTAAATGTTTATTTTTCTCAATTTATGACATTACTATATTTACCTGCTTTAAGTTATATTCTAAATAAAAAATATGTTTTTTAGACAAACTGAGATACTAAATATTATTGCCACCTTCCTACTGAAATTGAATAAATATTATTTTATTATTTATAATAAAGCTAAAAAATATTGTATCTTTGGGGTCAATCTAGAGAATAGCTTACTAATTACTATATTTTGATAATCCACCTATGAATATAAATAGATTCGAAAAGAGAGAAACAATTAAATTAGTTAATAAATATTTCATATATTCGATTCTTCTTTTATCTATTTATGTATCAGGATTTTTGATCTTTGGTGAAAATACATATGTATTATTATTTGATAATTTAGATTCCTATGTAGTGTGGCATAAAACATTACTAGAAAGCGGTTTAATATTTGAGAACAATCTTAGAGAAGTTACCATAATGACAGGCGCATCTCGAGTGTCGTTGGGTAATGAGTTAAACCTAATGCTTTGGTTGAATTATATTTTTGAACCATATACAGCATATGTAGTAAATCAAATATTATTGAGATTTACAGCATTTATCGGTTTTTTATTGCTGCTTGATAGGTATGTTTTTTCAAGAGAATTACAAAAATACTCATATTTAATAGCAATATTATTTAGCTTGCTTCCTTTTTATCCAAATTTTGGAATTGGCATAGCAGGATTACCTATAATTACCTATGTATTTTTAAACCTTAGGCACAGAATAGCATCAAGATTTGATTGGTTTGTTCTAATAGTATTTCCATTTTATAGTTCTTTTCAGCACAGTATGCTTTTTTATATTATTTTCGTTGGTTTGGTTTTTATGTATGACTTACTCAAAAGAAATGAAACAAAAGACTTGTTTATTGGCTTATCAATATTTAGCTTTCTATTTATTATTGTTAATTATAGGTTATTCGATTTATTTCTTTTCACGCCGGAATTTATAACACACAGAGTTGAGAGAGGTAGTGATAGTGTTAGCCTCTTAAGTGCAATATTATCATCTGGGAAACATTTTGTGTTGGGCCAGTACCATGCTCATAGTGTCCATTTAATTTTTCTACCTTTTGTTTTGAGCATGTTTCTTTTTAATGGAATCAAAAAAAGAATAGATAAGGTTTTTGTTGGGCTTTTTTTGGTGAATGGGGTAATTTCTTTGATCTATGGATTTTGGAATTATGAAGGCGTTGCAATTCTTAAGGAGAGCAACGAGTGGATGAGTTTGTTGAATTTTTCACGCTTCTATTATATGTCCCCGTTTATTTGGTATGTTTTATTTGCTTTATCGATCAGATATTTTTTCGAAAATTTTGACTATAAATTTAAAAATATATTGATTCTAATTCTGTCATTTTTCGTATTTCTCTCGATAGTTTTTAAAAGTGACTTTGTAAATGAATACAGAACGAATAATATTACTTACAAAGAATTTTATTCTGAATCTTTGTTTGACAAGATAGATATATTTATAGGGAAAAATAAAGATGAATATAAAGTAGTAAGCATAGGTATTCATCCTGCTATCGCCAGATATAATGGTTTTAGTACGCTTGATGGGTACTTACCAATATATTCGTTGGATTATAAGCATAAGTTTCGAGAAGTTATAAAACCTGAGTTAGATAAGAGTGAGCATTATCACAAAAAATATTTTGATGAATGGGGTAGCAGGTTTTATATCTTATCTTCTCAATTAGGTAGAAATTGGGTAAATACTAAAGATAGTAACTCGGATATTAATATAGATATAAATACTTTTGCATTATATGAGTTAGGCGGCAGATATATTTTTTCTGCTAATAAGATACTTAATAATGTTGATAATAACATACAATTAGTTCAAACATTTGAGGAAATGCGATCACCATGGAGAATATACCTTTATGAAGTATCTAATCAAAACTTTTAATTCTTAAGCATCAATCTCCTTGTGAATAAATTGATAAGTCGATTAGAGTTCATGAGATTAAGCTTTGTCAATTTTTTCATAATAGTTAGCTAATATATTATGAAGTAAAATTTAATTTTTTACCTTTTTTTGGTAACTATTTTTATAGTTAATGACTGAAGTGTTGAGATTTTGAAGCATAATAAAGTATGGAATAAAGATCCAATGATAAGAAGCAATAATAAATTTATGAGATTATATTTTGTATTAACTGTTTTACTATTCTCGAAAATGGTTGATGCAAAAGAGTTCAGTTATGAATTTCAGTGGCTATATGTTCCTGTCGCTAAATTATCAATAAATTTCAATGACGCTACTTTAAAGAATAATAAGTTGGACTTTTCTGAAGTAGGATTTAAGTTAGCAACTAAAGGTCCACTTAAGTTATATAGGAACTACTCGTCTGAGGGCTATATTAAAAGTAACAATATTAGTTTGGATTACTATTTATCTGGGAGTGATCGTGGCCAATTTGAAGAAAAATTAATAACTTATTTTTTTTATAGTTCACCTAAAATTAAGATATTTATCGATGATACTGGTGTATCACCAATAGAAATCGATTCTTTATTAGATGAAGGTGCAATAGATCCATTCTCTGTTTTGTTAAAAAGTATGGAAGACGTGAGTAATGAAAAAAAGTGCGATGATATATATACAATTATGGATGGTAAGCGAAGATTTAAAGCTAAACTTACATTTATAGGCAAAGAATATCTTGACGCATATAAGCAAAAAGGGTTTGAGGGGGATACGTATCACTGCCAGATAAGTATATTAAGCAATGAAAGTAAAGCAACTAGCGCTATAAAAAATCTTTGGCCTTTTGATGGTAATGATAAGGTAGTTGATATCTGGTTTTCTGAAGACCTGGATTATTTACCCGTTAAATTTCAGTTTAAAGCGCCCTTGGGAAAAATTACAGGTAAAATATTTTTACAATAAGTATTTGTTGAATTTAGTGAATGTAGCAAATCTTATTGATTGCTTGTAGTTTATTTACAAGAGTTAGGTAAAAAATAAATATAATTAATTATTTGTAGTTAATAAGTAATTATATTAGCATGTAGGCTTAGATTTAGTCAGTTTGATCAGATTCGTGAAAGGTAAGGTTGTCTGCACGATTTAGGAAATCTCTTGTTAAAATACTCAAATAATTGATTACACTGAAATAAAATTCAGGGAATAAATAGCTTGCTTATTAGATTTAAAGCATGAGAAAATAAAAATATAGGATTTTAGATTAAAAAACAGGTAAAAAACAGCTGGAAACTAAGAGGAAAATATGAAAATTAAATTATTAGCAATTGTTCTATCGGCGGCTTTTAGTATGTCTTCAATGAATGTTTATTCACAAACTGAAACAGCCGGAGCAGCGGGTGGAGCAGCGGGTGGTATAACAGCAGGCACAGCAGTTGCAATAGGAATCGTAGGTGCCGCTTTACTAGTTGCATTGAGTGACAGTTCTAGCTCAGCAGCGGCAGGAGTAGCACCAGCAGCAGCAGCAGCAGCACCAGCAGCAGTAGCAGCAGCAACTACTACTACTACAGCAGCAGCAACTACAACTACTACAGCAGCAGCAACTACTACTACAGCAGCAACTACTACTACTACTACAGCAGCAGCAACTACAACTACTACTGCAGCAACAGCGACGACAACTACCACAAATTAAATTAAGTTAAAAAAATATAATAAAAAAAGCGGCATATGCCGCTTTTTTTATTTGTGCTTAGCTTAAGAGATATAAATGTATAAATTTTTTTACATATTATTATTCATCCTATCCACGAATATCAAAGCATCTGATTTTGGAACAACAGGAATTATAGACATTCCCAGCGCTAGAATGGACGCTGACGGTGTTTTGAAAATAACTTATAGCAAGCAAGATATTGGGAATATTACCAATATAACCTATCAGGCAACACCTTGGCTTCAAACTACATTTAGATATACTGATAATGAAAATTATAAGGATAGAAGTTATTCGGCAAAAATTACGCTTACTAAAGAAAGTGCCTTAATGCCAAATATTGCGATTGGCATTAAAGATATAATAGGAACTGGTACTTGGAACTCCGAATATATAGTAGCTACTAAGAAAGTTCATAATTTTGATATTTCGCTAGGTCTTGGTTGGGGTCGATTAGCTGAATATAATACTATCAAAAACCCTTTGGCAAGCATTAATGATTCTTTTGAGCATAGGCCACGTGAATCTATCGTTGGTGGTCGATATGGTGGAAAATCTAGAGGAAACAGTTTTTTCAGGGGATCTAATGTTGGAGTTTTTGGAGGTATAAAATACTCTATACCAAACACTAATTTAAAGTTACTAGCCGAGTACAACACTGATAGTTACAAAGATGAAGTTCGACTAGGAGTCATACCTGATAGCTCTCCTTTAAGCTATGGTGTCGAATGGAATGGTTGGGAGAGATTTGATTTTAGCCTCAGTCATCAGCAAGGAAATCAGCTTGGGCTTAGATTTACAACGAAACTTGATACAAAGTCGTCGTCATTAGTTCGTGAGATAGATCCATTTTATTCATCATATGATGGTTATAATTTATCAGCTGCCCCAAAAACACTTAATCTTGATTCTTGGTATGATCGATTGCTTCATGATTTTGAGCGATCAGGTTTATTACTTCGAAGTGCAAAGATGTCACCTGAGCAGCATTTAGTCACCATAGAATTATCAAATTTTAGATACAATTCATCAGCTGATGCAATCAAAAGAGCCCTAACCTTAAGTCAAATCCATGTCCCAAAATATATTAAAAAAATAAATATACTTTTAAATGAAAATGGTTACAAAGCAGTGATGGTAGAGTACATTAAAAATAATAACATGAAAAAATTCGAAGCAAATAATGCTACCAATATGATTTCATTATCACCACCAAAAGTAATTATTAATCCAACAAATATTACGAAATTTAAAGTTCCTTCAATTAATTTCGATGCAAATATAGCAGCTAAATTTCAATTATTTGATCCAGATTTGCCCGTTAAACATCAGGTTTATCTAAAAATTGGATCTGTAGTAAATTTATCTCAAAGTTGGAATCTTATTGGTTCTTACCACATTGATTTAGATAATAATTTTGACATGAATAGAGGTCCAGGGTCTGTACTTGATCATGTTAGAACTGATATTAATAGATATTTAGTAGAGGGAGAGACGGGTATAGACTCCCTCTATTTAGAGCGGTACTCTTCAATCTACAATAAGATATATTATAGATTATACCTTGGAATACTGGAATCAATGTATAGTGGTCTTGGTATTGAAGTTCTTTATCAGCCTTTTATGTCAAGAGTTGCCTTTGGTGCGACAATAAACAAAGTAATTAAAAGAGGGTATGAAAGGAATTTTGAATTACTAGATTATACCACCACTACTGGTTTCCTCAGTGCTTATTATGCTTCACCATTCTACAATTATGATCTAGCTCTTCATGTGGGAAGGTATTTAGCAGGAGATAAAGGTGCGACACTTGAAGTTAGGAGAACGTTTGATAATGGTTTTGCAGTCGGTGCATTTGTTACGCTAACAAATGTGCCTGCTGCAGATTTTGGAGAGGGAAGTTTTGACAAAGGGTTGTTCTTTAAAATTCCTTTCGATAGTTTCTCAATGACGAATACGAAAGCAGGTCTATCGACCGTAATTCGATCATTGCAGAGAGATGGTGGTCAGAAGCTAGATGATTTTTCTGGAAGATTATGGCATGACCTGAGAAATGTTCGCTATGATAATCTGATAAAAAACAAACAAAGAATGTTGCCAAAATGAAAAAAATTTTCTTTTTAACGTTAATTCTAATCTTCATGAACTCATGTAGCTTTCAATCAATGCAATATGATTTTATAAAAAAAATCGTAATCAAAGAAAGTAACGACGCGCGACCTGTAAAAAATTGGACCTTAAATTGGAATCAAAAGAAAACTTATCTTTATGCTATCAATTTTCAAGAGCAAATTATTTTTGCAGATAATTTAATAAATATTTATTTTGAAGATAATCAGATTTATAAAATTATTGGCTTGTTTCCAGATAATTTAGATCTTGAGATTAAATCTAGCGATAAAGGTTTGGTCTACTTTCTCAATAAAGCTAAGGTTACAGATGATTTTTGTGAAATATTGAAAGTAACAACAGAAAATAATTACAAGAAATATTCACGAATTTGCTATGAGCAAATATCACAAGAGAGTTATAAAAATAAAATAATTATTAATTCTGATGGTCTTATAACTAACATGATATTCAAGATACACCCCGACTATCCATCATTGGAATTGAGCATGAACTAAACAATAAGTTATAATAAGATGCATAAAAAAATTAAATAATATTTTATATTTTTATGTAATTAAGATTTATGATGACAATCAATCGGTATTAAAATTATGATTAAAAAAACATTAATTAAAATAGGTCTATTGTCTTTTCTCGTCTTTACGGCCAGCGGTAATATTTTTTCTCAAGGGCTCGGAGTGCCGAGTGTTTCATCATCTATGCTATCTCAGTTTAGTAATATGTCTCCATCTCAAAAAAGAGAAATGGCCTCTCAATATGGCTTAAATATGAATGATCTGGGCCTAGATAATCAAAACCTTGGGATTGATCAAATAGGCGCACCTGGTAATGAAATTTCTTCAGAAGCTAATCAAGTGCTTTATGAAAGAATTATTGATAGTCAAGATAATAGAAACAGGGCTGAAGAATATAGAAAAAATAATACCCCTATTTTTGAAAGAGATAATTCAACTATAGATGATCTACCTATTTATGGTCAGTTTTTGTTTGATGGGGATTACTCTACTTTTGCTCCGACTGATAATGCTTCTGTCCCAAATAACTATCTTATGGGTGCCGGTGATTCACTTAAGGTTCATATGTATGGAATTGAAGATCTTACGCTCAGTCTTGTCGTTAGTCGTGAAGGGATGATTAACTTCCCAGAATTAGGTGAGCTTACTATAGCAGGTATGACTTTTATAGAGGTACGGGACTATATAAAAAGCCAAGTATCGGCAAAAATGATTGGAGTAGAGGTAAGTATTTCAATTGGCCGCTTAAGAAGTATAAATGTCTTTATGGCAGGTGAAGCTAAGATCCCAGGAACTTATTCAGTATCCGGCCTATCCACAGTTTCTCAGCTTCTCTTCGTCGCTGGAGGTATTACTGATATTGGAAGCCTAAGAAATATAGAAGTAAGAAGGTCAAATAAGTTAATTACAACTTTTGATTTATATGAGTTATTGATCAAGGGTAATGCTAAAGATGATATAAGGCTTCAGTCCGGTGATGTTGTCTTTATACCAACTGTAAAAAAGACAGTTTATGTCGATGGCTCAGTAAGAAGACCGGGAAAATATGAGTTAATTGATAACGAATCAATCTCTACTCTAATAGAGCTAACTGGAGGCCTTCAAAATCGTGCTTATCTCAAAAAAATCTCTATAGAAAGGTATGATTATAAAACGGATATACCATCAATAGTTAATTTGGATTTAACTGACAATGAAAATTTAAACTTTGAAATTATTGATGGAGACATCATTAGAATAGCCGAAATTACCAATAGATTGAGTAATTCGGTTATTTTGAGAGGCGCAGCGAAGAGACCTGGAAAATATGGCTGGTACGAAGGCTTAAGGTTCTCTGATATTTTGAGCTCAATTAATATTGATTTTTCTAATAACTTCGATATGAATAAAGGTTTAATAGTTAGAAGAAAGAGTAATAGCAATTACGATATTGAGGTTATTGATTTTAGTATAAAGGATGCGATTGAGTCACCAATGACCAAAAAAGATCCATTGCTAAACCTATACGATGAGATATTAATTTTTTCTCAAGGTTTTAACGATGATATGTTAAATGATATTGAAGTTTATAACCCAAGGATAGATATTGGTCACCCTTTATATTCTTCTGGAGAAGACGGTGAAATAAAGGATCTAGATACTCAAGCTCAAATATCTACTGATGAGGAAAGAGTCATAGCTGAGTCATCATTGGAAGATGATGCTATGAAGAACCAAATGTCATATATGGAATATCGTGTAGAGATGTATGAGGCAAAAAAGAAAGCAGAATATGATCTTATAAATAAAGGAAAAAGAAGACTACTGCTTAAACCTATATTGGATAAAATCAAGCAACAAGCAAACTTATTTGAGAGATCAAAACTAGTTTCGATTAGTGGTGCAGTGAAAGTACCGGGTGAATATCCCTTAACTCATAACGCAACTTATATGGATTTAATAGAGCTTGCAGGCGGTTATAAAGACGATGCTTTCATTGAGGCGGCAGAGGTAAGGCATACGCTGGTAGATATGTCAGGTTCTTTGGGTGTTCAAACATCTAATGTGGATTTAACCATACTCCCTGAAACTAAATTAGAAGAGCGAGATCACCTTCATATAAGAAGTGTAAAAGACTGGGATGCTAGAGATACTGTCATACTAGCTGGAGAAGTTTTTTATCCAGGAGCTTATTTGATTAGTCCCAATGAGCCTTTATCTTCCGTCATAAACAGAGCGGGAGGTTTTACGAACGAAAGCTTCATTGAAGGTGCGATTTTCACAAGAGAAAGCATAAAAGAAAAAGAAGTAAAACAACTTCAGGTATTGGGTGATAATATAAGGCGTGACGCTGCTGCTAGGTCTATGACAAAAGAATCTGAAGATTCTAGTATAAGTTCCAGCGAGGTTGAGGCAAGCATAGAAGCGCTTCTTTCTTCTGCTATCTATGGAAGATTAATTATTGATATACCTCGTTTGATGAGCGGAGATTCAAGTTCAGATATAGTTTTACAGGATGGTGACGTTTTAACAATCCCTAAGTTTACTAGTGCAGTTACGGTCGTTGGAGAGGTTAGGCGGGCTGGTAGTTTTGTGCTTCAAAATAACTATTCAATAGATGAGTATTTGCAATTAGCGGCCGGTATGACAGCAAGGGGTGATAAGAAAGAAATTTATATAATAAAAGCAGATGGATCTGTAAAGAAAAATAATAAAAGAAGCTTATTATCATTCGATGATGGTAATAATGAAATACAAGTTGGTGATACAATAGTCGTACCAATAAAATCTTCATATCAGACTCCATTGAACTTGTATAGTACTGTCTCTCAAGTGGTATTCCAAAGTATTGCTTCAATAGCTGCTTTTAGCACTATCCTTAAATAATTCATTCATGCAAGAAGTAAAAATCAAAAATAATGAAATATCATTAATTTCAATTATTACTATTCTTGTTACTGGAATTAATGGGGTTATAACTTATATATTGCTCATGACCATATCAAGAGTTAATTTTGGTAGAGATCCAGAAATTAAGCATGGCCTTGCATCAGGAGCATCGAGGATGGGTGGTGTCGTTATAATGTTCTCGATAATATTTGGTGTACTGTTTAATTTATTCTTCTTCGATACAATATCGTTAGAAAGTATCACACAAGAAATTGATGGTATTGTACTATTTTCAATCCTCATTGGGTTGATAGGTTTAGCTGAGGATTTGAGTCAGAAATTAAGCTCTATCATTAGGCTATTAACTACTTTTGTGTTTGTTTCCTTGGCTTTATTCGCTATCCCTGAATTGATACCCTATAAATTAGATTTATTTAATATTAATGGATTTACTGTAAATCGGTTTTTTGTATTCACGATAACTTTAGTGATGATTTGTGGCTTTATAAATGCTGGGAATATTGCAGATGGAGCGAATGGATTATTAACAAGTATATATCTAGTCTTTTTTATGGTCTTATATTCCCTTGAAAATTCTATTTTTAATTTTTCATTACTAACCACAACGATTGCTTTTATTATTTACAATGCAAGTACAGGACGAATTTTTCTTGGTGATTTTGGCTCTTACATGCTCTCATCTTTCGTCGCTTTCAAAAGTATAGAGATTTATGTCTTGTATGATATACCTGTTTTTTTATTAGCGTCGATTCTGATTTATCCATGTTTTGAGCTTAGTCGGTCATTATTGGTTAGGTTCATGAATAAAACTTCTTTAATGAGCCCTGATAATTATCATTTACATAATTACGTTTATGAATACTTATTAACATTTGGCTTTACAAGGCATCTAGCAAATTCAATTACAGGTATTGGAATAGCTGTTAGCTCGTCTACTCCATCATTGCTACTATATTTTAATAACACATCAATTAGCTGGTTTTATTTGTTTATGCTTGAACTGATCTTTTTCTCATCTATCTATTTTTTATTTTATAAAAAAATTATAAAGATTACTTGAATCACTGATATAATCAGCATCTTATCTGAGCTATAAATGCGAAAGTGGCGGAATTGGTAGACGCGCAGGATTTAGGTTTCTGTGGGGTAACCCGTGAGAGTTCGATTCTCTCCTTTCGCACCAATTTTTAGATCTATTAATAAAATTATTTTGGAAAAAAATATGACTGATATTAAATCCATTTCTGATGTTAAAAAAGAAATGATAATAGAAATACCTTCCGAGATTATTGAAGAGAAGGTTTTACAGCGATTAAAAATTATCGGACGTAAGGCCAAGATCAAAGGCTTTAGACCTGGAAAAATACCCGCAAATGTAGTTAAGCAGCATTATGGTGCTGAAGCTAATCAAGAAACACTTTCAGAGCTTATTCAGCAGTCTTATTCTGAAGCAATGGCTGAGAATAAGTTTCGCCCAGTGGGTTCGCCACAAATAGAGCCCCAAGAAAATAAAAATAATAGTAATTTCATCTATAAAGCAACCTTTGAAGTACTTCCGGAAATAAAACTAAAAGGACTAGATGGAATTAAGATTGATAAACCCGAAGTAGATATCACTGATAAAGATTTAGATCTGATGATGGAGAAGCTCAGGAAACAGAAAAGAACTTGGTCAGAGACTACCAAAAAAAGTACTAAAGGCGATCAAATAACTATCGATTTTAAAGGCTCACTAGACGGCGAAGTAATTCAAGGCGGAGAAGGTAAGAATGTACCGGTTGTTCTTGGTGAAGGTCAAATGCTTCCAGATTTTGAAAAAGCGTTATTAGGCTTAAAACCTGAAGATACAAAAAAATTCAATGTAAAGTTTCCAAAAGATTACCATTCTGAGGAGCTTGCGGGAAAAAAAATAAATTTTGAAGTGAGTGTTAATCTTGTGAAAGAACCGGTTTTACCAGAGCTCAATGATGAGTTAGCAAAAGAGTTTGGTGTTAAAGAGGGTGGGATGGATAAGTTAAAATCTGACGTTAAAGATAATATGCTTAGAGAAGTAAATCAAAGGGTTACTCAAGACCTAAAAGAACAAATAATGAACAGTCTTATAAAAGCTAATAATATTGAAATACCTGATGTGATGCATAAAAATGAAATTGCCAATATGCAAAAAGAGTCAATGCGACAAATGGGTATAAAAGAGGATGGAGAAGTTCCACCTGCAGAAAATTTTACTGAACTGGCGACAAAGAGAGTTAAGTTGGGTTTGTTGTTAAGTCAATTTATTGAAGACAAATCATTGACCGTAGACTCTAATAAAATGCGTGAAAGAGTTGAAGAAATGTGTGCTGGTTATGAGGATTCATCAACAATGATAGATCAATACATGAATAACCCACAATTTATCTCGCAAATTGAACCAATTGTTATAGAAGAGCAAGCGATCGCGTTGATAGCTGGAAAAGCCAAAGAAAAAATAAAAAAAATAAATTTCACTAAATATATGGATAAATAATAATTACTTGTTATTTTTTTTAAAATATTAAGTTATGGACTATTAATATGAATACAAAAGCATTAAACCTTGTACCAATGGTCGTTGAGCAAAACTCTAGAGGCGAGCGAGCCTATGATATATATTCCCGCTTACTCAAAGAGCGAGTGGTATTTATAGTAGGCCCTGTTGAAGATTATATGGCCAATGTCGTCGTTGCTCAGTTACTTTATTTAGAATCAGAAAATCCTGAAAAAGATATTCATATTTATATCAACTCACCTGGTGGATCAGTGACTGCTGGCCTAGCAATATATGACACCATGCAATTTATCAGTTGCGATATAAGCACAATATGTATTGGGCAAGCAGCCAGTATGGGTGCCTTATTACTAAGCGGTGGTTCAAAAGACAAGCGATTTGCTTTACCACACTCACGCATTATGGTGCATCAACCCAGTGCAGGTTTTCAAGGGCAAGCCACCGATATTGATATTCATGCAAAGGAAGTCTTAGAGTTAAAACTTCGATTGAATAAGATTATGGCATTGCATACTGGGCAAAAAATAAGCAAGATTGAAAAAGATCTAGAGAGAGATAATTTTATGAGCTCTAGTGATGCAGTTGAATATGGTTTGATCGATGCTGTTTTAGCTAAAAGGTAATAATTTAAATAATTATCCAATTAGTTTATTTTGTGTGGAGTTATTATTTAAATAACTATATATTA
>JAOIZZ010000010.1 GCA_028227395.1 Woeseiaceae bacterium
ACCTTATCTATTCGACGTTTATCCAATGATTCATCGAATGGGTTACCTTTATTATTCTTTATTTGAATTTCCTTGTTTTCAATGACCAGCTCATATTGAAGTCCGCTAGGAAGTTTTCTTTGTTTAAAAAGGTGATCATTTTGTAGGTCAACCCATGACTCTAACATTGGAACATATTCAAGAAATTGATAGCCATTCTCAATGAATTCAATTCCATAATCACGTCCTTGCATAATCGCTTCTTCTCTTGACAGTTCTATCAATGAGGCTAATCTAGTAGCGTTAACTGTTAGATCATCATTTTTATTTGTTGTATTGATTGCGAATATCGATATCGCACTAATTATGCCAATTATTGCAATAACAGTTAATAGCTCTATAAGTGTGAAGCCATTTTTTTTGTATTCTGGGGCGTGTCTTTTTAAGGATTGATAGTTGAGTTTATTGTTGACTATCCCAATTGCCGATATCAGCATCATCTCCACTTCCTCCCGGCTGTCCATCACGCCCATAAGTATATACGTCTATTTCACTATTTAGTCCTGGGTACATATAAAGATATTGTTTTCCCCATGGATCTACAGGCATTCGATTCAAGTATGGTCCTTTCCAATTTCTAGTGTTTTGTCCAACTGGTTTTGCCGTTAACGCTTTAATACCCTGTTCATTAGTTGGATAGTTGAAATTATCAAGACGAAAAAGTCTCAGTGAGCTTTCAATATTTCTAATATCTTGTTTTGCTGCAGAGATTTGTGCATCTCCAACTCTACCAATGATATTTGGTGCAACAATGGCAGTGAGTATTCCTAGTATAATAACAACAACCATAATTTCTATTAGTGTAAAACCAGCTTCTTTTTTTTGTCTGTTCACGTGTCCACCTTAAATCTATTCAGTTCATTCATATACTTATATTGATCATACACCGATTGTAAAAATAAAAAATAAGAATACGTGCCATCAAGAATTAATGTTAATTGTTTATTGCGGCGTTATAATAGAAAATAATTATAAGCATACAAGCAATGGAAGAGTAATATGTTCGCAGCTGTCTTTCCTGGCCAAGGATCTCAGTCAATCGGAATGATGCATGAGCTTTATAATGAATCTGAAATAGTTCGAGAAACGGTTTCTGAAGCTTCAACAATTCTGGGTTTTGATTTGTGGGAATTAATGCAGAATGGTCCAGATGAAAAGTTAAATAATACCTTATACACTCAACCTGCCATGCTGGTGGCGGGAGTTGCCTCATGGAGATATTACACCTCCAAATCTCCTCATTCTCCCTCTATTATGGCTGGGCACAGTCTTGGCGAATACACAGCTTTAGTATGTTCTGGAGCCATAGCTTTTAAAGATGCTGTTGATCTGGTTAAGTGCCGTGCTCAATATATGGCAGCAGCTGTACCCGATGGTTTAGGTGCTATGGCCGCAATTATAGGTCTTGATGATGATGTCGTAATAGAGGCATGCAATGAGGGAAAAAATAAAGGTATTGTTGAGGCGGTCAATTTTAATGCACCAGGACAAGTTGTGATTGCTGGTAGTAAAATTGCCGTAGAAAATACGATTGATATTGCTAAAAACAAAGGCGCTAGAAGGGCAATTCTATTGAATGTCAGTATTCCTTCGCATTGTGAATTAATGTTACCAGCAGGTGCGCAACTTAAAGAAAAGCTCCAGAGTATTCAACTTGCAATCCCATGCGTTCCTGTTATAAATAATGTTGATGTGGCCTTATATACTGATCAAAATAATCTTATTGAAGGTCTTACAAGACAGATATCCAATCCAGTTCGATGGGCGGACATAATTCGTTATTTCATCAAAAAAGATATCGGAATTGCTATAGAATTTGGCTCAGGTGGTATCCTTAGTGGTCTTTGCAAAAGAATTGACAAATCAATAAGAGCAGTTAAATTCGACTCTATAAATTCAATTGATTTGATCAATGAATTGATCGCTCAAAAATTAACACCAGAGGAAGACAATGAGTAATATATTTTTACCAAATTTACTGAATGATAAAATTGCTTTTGTGACAGGAGCGAGTCGAGGGATTGGCGCAGCTATTGCTAAATCTTGCATAGAAGCTGGAGCTTTTGTAATTGGTTCTGCCACTACTAAAGATGGAGCAAAACGCATTACAACAATGTTAGCTGGAAGAGGAAGAGGGGTGATACTCGATGTGACAGACGGTCAGTCAATTGATTCAGCTATAAAAGATATCCTCGAAAATGAGGGAACGATACATATATTGATTAATAATGCAGGCATTACGAAAGATAATTTAATAATGCGAATGAAGGACGGTGAGTGGGATGCAGTAATTAATGCAAATTTAAGCGGAGTATTTAAACTTTGTAAGCTCTGTGTTAAGCCAATGATGAAACAAAGATATGGTCGAATCATCAATATTTCATCGGTGGTAGGCCTCATGGGTAATCCAGGTCAAGCTAATTACGCCGCAGCCAAAGCTGGTGTTATTGGGTTTTCAAAATCATTGGCTCGTGAAGTAGGAACACGCAATATAACGGTTAATATTATCGCCCCTGGTTTTATTCAAACAGATATGACAAATAAATTAACGTCCGATCAAACAGAAAAAATGTTAGCAAATATTCCGCTTAATAGATTTGGAGAAACAGAAGAAATAGCAGCTTCCGTGGTTTTTTTGGCTTCCGATTCAGCCGCTTATATCACTGGTGAGACCATTAATATTAATGGTGGGATGTTAATGAATTGAATCCTGAGTAGATTGAAAGGTGACTTTCCCCTACAATACGGCTGCGGTATTTTGTATTACCGCATATATAGTCTAGATAAATTGTCTATATTAGGCATTGTGTACAGTAAAAAAGTCGATAGTTAACATATTTATCGAGTTTCTTTAACTAGTCCTCAAGGAGATAAAAATGAGTAATATCGAAGAGCAAGTTAAAAGTATTGTTGCGGAGCAACTGGGTGTAAAAGGCGATGAAGTGACTAATGAGGCTTCTTTCGTTGATGATCTGGGTGCTGATTCATTAGATACAGTAGAATTGGTAATGGCATTAGAGGAGGAGTTTGATACTGAGATTCCTGACGAAGATGCTGAAAAGATTACCACTGTCCAACAAGCTATAGACTTTGTGACTGCCCACAAGTCTGCTTAACTACTGAGCAAAATGAAGGAATAATTCATTCTTTTAAGTATTATTAAAAACGCCTCATCAGAGGCGTTTTTTTGTTGTATATTCAAATGTAAAGAACGTCTATATCGATGAAGCTTTGCAAGATGAGCTTAAACTAACAGAGAATAAAAATTTTAATTAATCAACTTCAAGTAAACAAATTATCTATCGCTGCCATCATGGCAGTCCTATTGGTAGCTGTCTTACTTTTTTACAGAATATTATTTTCGACGATTGATTTAAACGATAAGCCAATTTTTGTTGAAATTAAATCCGGTGAAAATTTTAGTGAAGTTCTGATAAAGTTAAAAAAACAAGGTCTGATTGAAAATATTACTCCCTTGAAAATCTACGCAAGACTGACTCAAAAAGGGACAAAAATTCAAGCTGGTGAATATTTGCTTGAAGGGGTGACAAATGTATCATTAATTATCGATAAATTTATCTCAGGTGAAGTTTTTTTGCATCCTTTCACAATCATAGAAGGATTGACAGCGAGTGAGTTAGAGCAAGATCTTCGAGCTTCAGTAGTATTTGCTGATAAGGATGTAGATTTAAATCTACATATCAAATGGGATCAACTAAGCGCGGATTCTTCCGAGTTTGCTTCCAAGGCAAATATAGAGGGTTTATTTTTACCTGAGACGTATTTATTTCCAAGATCAACTCCGATTGCAGTGGTGCTTCAAGATGCACATAACTCTTTGCTGAAAGCCCTCAATGAAGAATGGAATAATCGTGCTGACAATTTACCCCTCTATTCTCCTTATGAGGGGCTTATATTGGCTTCAATAATAGAAAAAGAAACTGCAGTTGCAGATGAGAGGGCAAGAATAGCCGGTGTTTTTATAAAGCGTTTAAAGTTAAATATGCGACTTCAAACAGATCCAACGGTAATTTATGGTTTGGGATCTAAATTTGATGGGAACCTGACTAGAAGTGATCTTCGTCATGATACTCCCTATAATACCTACACTAGAAACGGTCTTCCACCATCACCTATTGCTCTGCCCGGAAGAGATTCAATCCGTGCTGCATTTAATCCAAGCGATGAAGAATACATATATTTTGTTGCTACTGGCGATGAAGATGGAAGGCATAAATTTTCTAAAAATATAGATGAACATAATCTTGCTGTTAAGGAATATCTTGATAAAATCAAATTCAAATCAGGGGATAAATAGCAGGTATGAATAGGATAGGAAAATTTATAACCATTGAAGGCAGCGAAGGTGTTGGCAAGTCAACAAATATTGCATTTATATCGAATTATCTCAAAAGCAAAGATATAACGACTATAGAAACCCGAGAGCCCGGTGGTACGAAGACCGCTGAAGAGATAAGGCGAGTGCTATTGAATACAGAGGGTGAAACTGTTCCAGAGATCGCAGAGTTACTCCTATTCTTTGCTGCCAGATCATTTCATGTAGAGAATTTAATAAAGCCCGCAATTAACCAAGGACATTATGTAATTTGTGATCGTTTCTCTGACGCCACTATTGCCTATCAAGGTTATGGTCGTGGCTTTGATATTAAAGATATCAATATAATCGCTGCCTGGGTACAAAAAAACACACAACCTGATTTAACAATTTTGCTAGATGCTCCAGCAGAAATAGGTATGCAAAGAGCTAAAAATAGAGGTTCTATCGATCGTATGGAAACTGAAGATATTTCATTTTATGAGCGTGTTAGACAAGGCTACTTAAAACTTGCTAACGAGCATAAAGATAGATTTATTATTGTTGATGCATCTCAATCTTTAGGATCAGTTCAAGCTGAAATTGTATTTCATTTGGATCGGTTATTGGAGTGACTAATAACAATACAAAACAATCAAGAGTCGCTGATATACCTTGGTATCGAGAGCAGCAAAAATTATGGGTAACGCAAATTGCAAACAACCAGATTCCACATGCTTTGTTGTTATCTGGATCTGCTGGAATTGGTAAAAGATCATTAGCGGAATGGAAGATAGAGAAATTTTTGCGAATTTCACCGGCCACAGAATTTCCCATTCATCCACACCTTGATCATGAGCATGCAGACATCCATCGTGTCTCTCCGGATGACGGTAAAACCTCAATTAGTGTTGATCAAATTAGAGTGCTTACCGAAGATTTATCGAAGACAAGCTATTTAGGTGTTGGCAAGGTTGCAGTAATTGAGCCAGCAAATGCAATGACTGTAAATGCGACTAATAGTTTGCTCAAGACATTAGAGGAACCAAGTGGTAATACACTTATTATATTGATTGTGGATCGTATGCAGAATATACCAGCAACAATTAAAAGTCGCTGTCAGCAATTAAGTATAAATAAACCCTCCATGGTCGACGCTATCCAATGGTTGAAAAGTGCAAATGACACATTGTGCTGGGATGAGTTGCCCAAACATCTTATTGAGCATCCATTATTGGCATTAAGTAAGGTTGAAGAATTTAAAAAGATACCGTTATTCAAGCAACAATTCATTGAATTATTGCATAAAAAAGAATCACCCATCCAGTTGGCAGCAAAATGGAGCAAGGAAGAGCCTCACTTTGTAATGGACTGGCTCGCTAATTTTATAGCCACCCTAATCTATCAGTACTTTGGGTCAAGACCCTCGATGGGCGACGAGTCAGATATATTAATGTTAAGTAAGATAGATAAATTTAATTTATTTATTTTTTTAGATACTATCTACAAATTACGCAATCAACCTCAGGGTTCATATAATTTACAAATGGCCTACGAAACATTATTGGTAGATTGGTCTATGGGGTTAAAATTCTGCAATCAAGATCAAGTCACGTTTGATCGTTTACCAACTAATTTTTTTCAAAGTATTAATCGATAATTATGAGTGTTTTTTTGTTAATTTTAGCCAGCCAGAATGAGCTTTAAATCTTGATCCATGCTTGGTTTCGAGTTTAGCAAAAGCCATCATAATATTATCAAGGCCGCGTTCTTTTGCATACTGTATTGGTCCGCCATGAAAAGGGGCGAAGCCCGTACCAAAAATCACACCAATATCGAGCATATCTGAATCAATAACAATACCTTCTTCAAGACAAGCAATCGCTTCATTTAGCATCGGTAGAATAAGTCTATCTTCTGCGTCATCTGGGATTTTTGCCGTTTCATCTTCGGTCGCACTGGGTTTAGATACTCCGTCAAATGTCCAGTCATAAAAACCCTTGCCTGTTTTCTTTCCAAGCTCATTGTTTTCGACCATAGCTATTAATTTTTTTGGAATGGGTCGATTGAATGCTTTGCCTAGTACCTTAGATACATTCAATGCAACATCTATCCCTACAGTATCAACAAGCTCCACAGGACCCATTGGCATTCCAAAATTTACCGCAATTTTATCAATATCTATCGATGCCATACCTTCCTCGCTAAGATGCATCGCTTCTGCCATATAGGGGGCTAAGATACGATTAACAATAAAGCCCTCTGAGCTTTTACAAAGTAAAGGTGATTTACCAATTTTTTTAACAAAATTAAATCCCGTTTGAAGCGTATCGCTATCGGTATCATCACAGCTGATTATTTCCACCAGAGGTAATTGTGAAACGGGGTTAAAGAAATGCAAACCAATAAACTTTTCAGGTTGCTTTAAATCGACCCTTAAATCCTCCAGCAAGATACTTGAAGTGTTGGTCGCTAATATAGCGGATGACTTCATATTGGTTTCAATTTTTTTGTAAAGATCTTTTTTGGCTTCAAGATTCTCATAAATTGCTTCAATGATTAAATCTGCGTTTACTACACCATCACCAAGGAGGTCTTCTGATAATCTTGAGCGAGTTTTTTCGAGTAGCGAGTTATTTCTAATTTTTTTTGCAAATAGTTTTTCAGCTCTTTTTAGGGCTGGAGCTATATCGTCGGAAGAGCGATCTTGAAGAGTCACATTGAAGCCTTTTAGGGCACACCAACTCGCAATATCACCCCCCATTATTCCGGCACCAATAACATGAATGTTTTTGATATGGGTGTCACTTGTTGGGAATTGAGATTTCAATTTATTCTGCAAAAAGAAAACTCGTATTAAATTACGACTGGTACTACCACACATTAATTTTGCCATCGATCTTGCTTCTGCTTTATAACCGTTAGTTGTTGAAGCGCCATGATCTTGCCACAGATCTATCATGGCATAAGGTGCTGGATAATGATTTTTATTCGCTTTAGAGGAAACTTGTTTGATTAATGTTTTTGCAATGAAGCCTCTTAAAAAAGGCAGATTTAATAATTTTTCAATTAGCGGGGCAGAAGTTTGCTTGGGCTTTGATTTTATCATCGCTCTTGCTTGATTTTGCCATTCTTCGTCAGAGCACAATCGATCAACTAAGCCATTATTTTTTGCTGCCTTTACACGAATCGGTTTCCCAGTGAGCATCAATTTCATCGCTGCTCGTACACCGGCTATTTTTACTGCTCTGACGGTCCCACCAAATCCAGGATGCAAACCTAGTTGAACCTCAGGCAGTCCTATGATTGGTTTATCTGAATTAATCGCAATTCGATAATTACAGGCCATCGCTAATTCAAGTCCACCACCTAAAGTATAACCGTTGATCACTGATAGAGTGGGGCAGGCAAGTGCCTCTAACGCATCTAAAACTTTTTGACCCTGACGAATTAATGTGTATGCCTCTTCTTCAGCGTTGATCTTGGTAAATTCCTTGATGTCAGCACCCATGATGAAGCCATTTTTCTTTCCCGAGTAAATAATCAATCCATCGGGAAGGTTAAGCTGAAGTTGCTCTAAGATGGACGCAAATTCCTTCAAAACAGACGCCGATAAAACATTGGCTGAGCTTTCATGTTTATCGAAACAAAGCCAAGCCAAATCGTCTTTATCGAGATTTAATGTCCAGTGTTGAAATTTCGCTTTATTAGTCATGGTTAACGCCTATAATAATCTTATAATTACGTTAGTATAATTTACTATTATTCTTATCACATTACTTTTTTTAGGGGTTTAATTGAGTGACAATTGTAATCGCACATCGCGGCGCCAGCGGGTATTTACCTGAGCATACATTGAGTGCGGCGGCGCTTGCCTACGGTATGGGTGCAGATTTTATTGAACAAGATATTGTCTTGTCTAAAGATGATTGTCCCATTGTTTTGCATGACATCCATTTGGATCAAGTAACTAATGTTGCTGAAATATTTCCACAACGTAATCGAGATGACGGCCATTGGTATGTTCGTGATTTCGAGCTGTTAGAGCTTAAGCAGTTAGAAGTACATGAAAGAGCCAATTCAGACGGCAGTGGTCCGGTATTTCCTCAGCGATTTCCTTATCAGCGGGGTCATTTTCAAATCCCAACATTGCAAGAAGAGATAGATTTAATCCAAGGCTTAAATCATTCTACTGGAAGAAAAGTTGGAATCTATACTGAAATAAAAAAACCAGATTGGCACAACAAAGAAGGTGCAGAGATCACTCTGCATACCCTGAATGTCTTAAAACAAAATAATTATGAAGTAGAGTCGGATAATATCTTTTTACAATGCTTTGATTCTAAGGAATTAAAACGAATCAAAAATGACTTCAAATCAAAGCTACCCTTAATCCAGTTAATAGGGAAAAACTCATGGAATGAGTCACCGGACGATTTTCGTAAAATGTCAACCAATTTAGGGTGCAAGGATATCGCCCAATATGCAGTTGGCATCGGTCCTACTATGGATTTATTCTACACAGCCAGCATCGTCAATAACTCGGTTTCTTCAACAAACTTAATGCAGTTCGCAAAAAACCATAACTTACTCGTGCATCCATTTACATTTAGGTCTGACGGCGTCCCGCTTGCATTTGGAAGTTATGCGGAAATGGTAAATTGGTTCGTTAATGATTTAAAAGTTGATGGTTTGTTTACTGATTTTGTCGATCAAACAATTAGCTTGATAAATACCAACTAGTTAAGCGCTTCCTGTAAGATCAAGTACCGTTCAATTAAAGTAATGGAGCTCTTCGAGATGCGGGGTATTTTTGATGGAATACCACTGGCGTCTTCTGTGTTGATTGATCAACTTGAGCAAGGTACCTCAGAGATAAACATGCTGTCTCAATTCAATTGGGCAAGCATCCAGTTGGAGATAAAATTAGGAACTTAGAGCTAAGTAAATATACTATTTTTTATCAATACACATTAAAATTTCAATCTATTCTTTTTTAGTGGACGAAACTTTGTTGTTTGTTGATCGACCTATAACATGTCACTTATGTGACAAATGGGCTTCCAAAAACGCCTAATACATGTAATCATTAGAGACATAGAGATATTTTTATCGCTATATACGTAGCAGAAGTAAGTAATTACAACTGCATGTGGTCCCATAATCATGATGATGATGGGTTTGTATAATTTGGTAAATACCGAACTTATAATGTCTAACAACGAGTTAGACTGAGTTTTCGGGGGGAAATATGAACTTTAATATTCGTCGCTTCTTAGCGAAATCACTTTGCATACTGGTTGGCTTTTCTGTTACTAGTGTTAACGCTCTTGAAATTGAAGAGATAATTGTAACGGCGCAAAAACGTGCTCAAAACTCACAAGATGTGCCTGTTGCATTGGACGCCTTTACCGGTGACATGTTACAAAGATCGAGCATTAAAACGATGCGAGACTTGGCAGGTATGACACCTTCGTTGGCGTCATTTCAAAGTCAAAGTGCAGGTTTTTCAAGTTGGGGAATTCGTGGACTAAACACCAGTTCACAAAACTTTGGCCTTGAATCAGCAGTAGGCTCTTATGTCGATAATGTCTATCGTGCTCGTCAGAGTGCTATCAGTAATCAATTGGTAGATATTGAAGCCGTCGAAATACTACGCGGACCGCAAGGGACGCTATTTGGTAAAAACACTTCAGCCGGCGCCATCAATATTCGAACGGTTGCACCAAGTCATGACCGCAACGGTTTCTTTGAGATTGTAGGTGGAGATCTTGGTCTGGTAAATGTTAATGCCGGAGCTAACATGTCATTGATTGAAGATGTGCTTGCAATTCGCGGTACAGTATTTGTCAGTGAGAGAGATGGTTTTGTTAAAAATCTATCAGATCCAAATGGTCCTAAGTTAAATGATCGAGATAGACAGGGCGGTCGTTTTCAAGTGATGTACACGCCTAGCGAAAATACTAGTATGCGTTTGATTGCTGATTATTCTGAAGTAGATGAAATTTGTTGTGCTGCACTAACAAAGATGAATAACTTCTTAGATTACACAGGCAAGACGCCTGGTTCAGACTCGGTAATCGGAGTCGCATTGGGACAACCTGTGATGCTTGCAAAAGACTTCAATAAACAAGAAGTATATTTGACTCATGCACCATCTTCGACTGCAGAAGACAAAGGTATCTCTTTAGAGATTAACCGTGATTATGAAAATTTCACTTTAACTTCAGTATCAGCCATACGTAATTTTGATACGAATGATTTTATTGATGCTGATTTCGGAGCAGCTAAAATACTGACTGACAGAAACATTCTTGAGCAAAGTTCTTTTTCCCAAGAGCTTAGATTCTCAGGTGATTTTGCCGGTGTCAATGGCAGGGACGGTCATTATCAGTTTGGGGCTTACTATTATAGTCAAGACATGGACAATAACTCCAAGTTAACGGCTGGAATTCATGCCACGCCGTTTTTAAATGCCGATCCAACACTTACCTCAGCGGTTAATGCGCTTGCGGGTATTCATGCAGGTACAAACGCAACGCTTATAGCAGGAGCCAAAGCAGCAACTCCTGGGATTACGGATGCGCAGGCAGCCGCCTTTGCCGCAGCTAATAACCCATTTCCCGTTGGTGCAGCAAGTTCATTTCCAGACGGATCATTTGCTCGCGATGTAATGAAGCAAAAACATAAAAGTTATGCTTTCTTTGGTCAAGTGGATATCCCGGTTCAAGATAAATGGACGTTAACGGCAGGATTGCGATACACCAACGAAGAAAAAACCATGAACGGTACCTTCACTAATAGCACAATGGGTGGAGTTCCAGATATTGTGTCTACTGCTCCAGGATCTATTTTATGGACATTGGGTGCGCTAGCACAAGGTGCATCGATACCACCAGCTACCTTATTATCAACGTTGGCACCGCTATATGCACCGGGTTGGGGTTTATACACACAGCCGTCTTTAGCACCGCATGCGGCAGAGAATGCCAAGCTTGATGATCATCGTGTAACTGGTAATATTAAAGTTGCCTACCAACCAAATGACGATATGTTGATCTATAGTTCGTATTCGACTGGTTATAAAGCGGGCGGTACCAATACTGATCGTCTAGGACCAGGATTAGAGTATGTTTTCTTACCAGAAACAAATGAAGTATTAGAAGCTGGTGCGAAGTTGGATTTAAGTGATACCTTGCGCTTGAACATGGCAGTTTGGAAAATGAATGTAGATAACTTGCAAGTATCAACGTTTGCAGGGAATGCATTTAATCTTTCAAATGCTGGCCGAACTGAGGCTTCTGGTGGTGAGATTGATCTTACATGGGCACCAACTGAATACTTTAGTTTGGACATGGCTTACTCACAAGTGGTCGCAACTGCGAAAGACTTCCAAGGCGCATCATGTTGGATTGCTAGCCCGTTCCAGACAGGTAAAATTGATCCGGGTGCAGGCACAGCGGCAGGAAATGCTGACGTTACATCATGTGATCACTCTGGGTTAACTAAAGCAGAGCCAGAAAATCGTCTCTTCGTAGGCGTAACACAAGGCTTTAAATTGGGTGATACAGCCGGTTACTTAAGATTAGAACACCAATCGGTTAGTGAGTCAGATACATTAGGCTCTGGTGATCCATTGCACTTTAGACCGTCATTCACATTTGCGAATGCTCGTTTAGGTTTTATCTTCGAAGAACTTAATTCTGAGCTGGCTATTTGGGTGAGAAATGCAACAGATGAACGTTTTTATGAGTCTGTCTTTAATACACCAGTACAAAGTGGTAATTTGAGAGCATATACTACTGAGCCACGTACTTGGGGTGTGAACTTTAGAATTAATTTCGATTAATCTAGACAAATATAGCAAGAAAAAAATTTCAGCACGTCCTTGGGCGTGCTGTTTTTTTTCGTCTGTATATATTGATTATAACTAAAGCTATCCCTAAGCTTATTGAGTGAAATTAACTGTAGATCTAAAATGATTGAATCTTTATAGCTAAATAATTGTCTATGAGTAAAACCAATAAAAAATCAGGAAATCATCCACTCGACGTACTTATCATTGGTATGGGTTTTTCGGGAATTTGTGCAGCTATAAAATTAATAGAGAATGATATTAAAAATATCGCAATCTATGAAAAATCTGATGATATAGGTGGGACATGGCATGACAATACCTATCCTGGGGCAGCCTGTGATGTGCCATCTCATTTATACAGTTTTTCATTCGCTCCAAATCCTGATTGGTCGCGAGTTTACTCAAAGCAAGCTGAGATTAAGCAGTACCTAAAAAATGTGGTAACTGATTATGATCTTTTGGATTATGCCAATTTCTCATGCCAGGTATCTCGCATTATTCTGAATGAGGATAGCGGTTTATGGGAAGTTGAATTTGCTGATAACAAGGTAGTTCATGCGCATCATGTTATTCATGGTGGTGGAGGCTTGCATAAACCTAATAAGCCAAAATTTGACGGTATGGACACATTTACTGGTACTGTAATGCACACAGCAGAATGGGATCATGAGGTAAGTTTTACTAATAAGAATGTAGTAATCATCGGCAGTGCAGCAAGTGCAATTCAGGTGATACCTGAATTAGCAAAAGAGGTAAAGAATCTTCATATTTTTCAACGTACGCCAAATTACGTCGTGCCAAGGGGCGATAGGGCTTATACAGAAAAAGAAAAAGTACGCTTTCGAAAATATCCATGGCTAGCAAAATTTTATCGTTGGGTCATGTTCATGCGATTGGAGTTAATTACTTATCCGGTCATTAAGAAGAACTCTAAAATTGGCAAAATAGCGGCAAAAAAGATTACCAACTATATGCGTGTATCCATTAAAAATAGAGCATTACATGATGTGTTAGAACCCCAATATGCATTGGGCTGCAAACGAATACTGCTTTCCGATAGCTTATATAACGCAATTAACAAAGATCATGTTGAGCTTATTACCAATCCAATAAAAAGTATAAAAGAAAATCATCTTGTCACTGAAAATAATGAAATATATCACGCTGATATCATCGTTCTAGCAACGGGTTTTGATATCACGGGGCATCTTCATTCAATTGATGTTGTTGGGCTTAATCAGAAGACGTTGATTGAGGCTTGGTCTGGAGGTGAGGAGGCCTATCGTGGTTGTTGTATAGCGGGTTTTCCAAATGCTTACCTTGTGACAGGTCCAAATACCGGTGCGGGTACAATCTCTCATATACATATTATAGAGCAAGAGGTTGGGTATATTGTTGAATTAATTAAGCTTGCTAGAAACCATTCTCATATAGAAGTCAAAAAGACCAAGCAAGACGATTACAATGAAGCGATACAAGTAAAACTAGAAAATAGAGTTTGGTCTAGTGGCTGTAATAGCTGGTATCTCAATGCAAATGGTAAAAATAATACACTTTACCCAGAAAACGCTAGAACTTTCAAAAAGGATCTGTCGGTTATTAAAAGAGATGATTTTACGCTTACACCTAAAAATCATCAGGTGAAGGAAGTGGACGCTATCTGATGGCGAATCAAGCCTTAAATCTCGCCTATGAGCTTCATGGTGATCCATCTGATCCAATATTAGTGATTATTCAAGGATTGGGTATGCCCTTAACAGCAACCCCACCAGAACTCGTTGAAAAATTAGTAAAAAAGGGATTGTGTCTATTACTGGTTGATAATCGTGATATTGGTCAATCAGAGAAATTCGATCGTACTCCGCCTAATATTATTTGGGAAGCGATCAAATATCAGCTTGGCTTTAAAGTGCAATATTTATATAAGCTCGATGATATGATGAATGATATCAATGCTTTGCTCGTTAAACTTGATATTAAGTCTATACATATTCTAGGCGTATCAATGGGAGGTATGATTGCACAATCAATGGCAATTCATCATCCTAAAAAAATAAAAAGCTTAATCTCTATAATGTCAACTACAGGAAACCCCAAACTGCCAGGACCAAAATGGATGGTAGCTAAATTCATTTTGCTGGGATCACGTAATAAAGAAATTCATGATAGCTCATCTTTCTATCATCAATTATGGAAATTAATTGGCAGCCCAAAATACCCAAGATCAACGGAGGAGTTGAATCAATTTGTAAGAAGAATTATGGGTAGAGGCATGACAGCAGGCGGTTCAGCAAGGCAATTATTGGCTATATTAACCTCAAGAAATAGATGTGCCGATCTAGAGTCTTTAACCATACCCGCATTGATAATTCATGGTGATGAAGATAATTTAGTTCCTGTCGAATGTGGTATAAATACAGCTGAGTCTATAAAAGACTCTATTTTATGGCGGATTCCTGGAATGGGTCATGATTTTCCATATGAGCTAATAGATGAGTTTACTGATCGAATTTCACAGCATGTACTTAGTGCTGAAAAAGGCCATTGAAACCAATGAAGAATTTTACTAACAAGAATATCCTTATAACAGGTGCTGGATCGGGTATTGGTCGATCATTAGCCATTAAATTCGCTGAGATGGGGGCGACACTAATATTGACTGATAATAATCTTAATGGGTTAGTGGCGAGCCATGAAAAAATCCTAACCATAACTGCACAATGCTCTTATCATCATGTGGATGTATCAGATTACCCAGCCATGCAAGAATTATCATCGGCAGTGTTTGAAAAGCATGGTGATATAGATGTTTTGATTAATAATGCTGGTGTTAATTTAATGGACCAATTTATTGATGGTAATTTGGATGATTTTCATTGGCTCATGAATATTAATTTTTGGGGTGTAGTCAATGGCGTTAAAATTTTCTTGCCTAGCTTATTGCGTCAGCCAGAAGCACATATAATTAATATATCAAGTATATTTGGAATTATGTCCATACCCGGGCAAGCAGCCTATAATTCCTCAAAATTCGCTGTTAAAGGCTTTACAGAGGCCCTTAAGATGGAATTAGCGGGTACGAAAGTGAAAGTCAGCAGCGTCCATCCTGGAGGGGTGAAAACGGAAATTGCAAATAATGCCAGAGTGGGCTCAACTACATTAGCGTCCAGAGATAAACTAATTAAAGAATTCAATAAATTAACTTATACCACCGCTGATAAAGCGGCAATGGATATTATAAAAGGTATCCAGAGAGGCAAAAGAAGGATAATGATTGGCTGGGACGCAAAAATAGCTGACGTGATCGTTAGGTTATTTCCAAGTCATTATGAAGATTTAATGGGACTTGAAAAGCGATACAAGAAACTAAAAAAATAGCCATTTGTATAAGCCTAGCTTGTCATTGCCATGTAGATGAGCCAAAAAAAAGGCACTATAAACACCACAAACCCGATAGTGAAGAATGTAATACCTAGAATCTTTTTCTTTAATCTCTCATTCATTTTTTTGATCCTGAATTAATTCGGTTACCAATCGCTTTCTCAACGCCACCCACATAGAGTATATATAACTTATTATCCTCATCCAGAAAAATATAAAGGTCACAAAGGTTATTTAGATTGATCGTTAGCTCACCTCGTGTGAGAATAATAAAAATGAAATATAATTTTACTATCAAAGTATTTAATTCTATTTTCAAATTAACATCAATAATATTTCCTATATTGATGATTTTATTATCTATTTTATATTTTGTATCACCTATAAATCCAATTTCATGGGAACCATCTGCCAATCCAGGATTTATAAATAAGCTTTCAATTAACTCAGACTTAAAAGAAATTAAGCAGCTATTGAATGGTGTTGGTGTGGGTGGTGAAGATATTGTGAAAGGTCCAGATGGTCATTACTTTACAGCCTATAGAGACGGTCGAATAATACGTTTTGATTTAGATGGTAATTACAAGGAGTTTGCGAATAGTTACGGCAAACCATTAGGCATGGAATTTGATGCAAACGGTAATTTAATCGTCGCCGATGCAGAAAAGGGCTTATTGTCCATCAATAGCGATGGCAGCATTAAGGTATTAGTTGATAGTGTTAATGGCATAAAAATGTTGTTTGTCGACGATCTTGATATTGCAAATGATGGCACAATTTGGTTTTCAGATGCGTCGCTACTTTATTCTTATGATAATAGTATTTACAGTCTATTGGAAAATAAAGCGACTGGGAGACTGCTTAGTTACTCACCTCTAACAAATGAAACTGTTGTTCATCTCACCAACCTACACTTTGCAAATGGAGTTACCTTGGGTCCCAATGAGAGTTATGTCTTAGTAAACGAGACAGGTGGTGCAAAAATAAAAAGATTGTGGTTGTCAGGCCCAAAGCAAGGGAAAACTGACTATTTGATAGAAGGCCTTCCGGGTTATCCAGATAACCTCTCATTTAATGGCGAAGATATTTTCTGGGTAGCTTTTGCAGGGATTCGACAGCCTGCAATCGATGCCTTAGCAGATAAACCATTTGTGCGTAAATTAATCGGTGGCTTACCCAGAAGTATGTTGGTGCCAAAAAATACGCATGGACTCATCCTGGGAATTAATTTATCCGGTGAAGTGGTAAGAAATTTGCAAGACCTAAATTCTCCAATTGACACATTAACAAGTGTTAATCAATGGGGCAATCAGTTACTCATTGGTAATTTAAATTCTGACTTTATCGCGATACTGGATTTGAAATAACCATTAAAAGCTCTTGCCATCTGATTAGAATTAATAACCATCATATTGGCATTGCTAAAGCCATGATATCGCTCTCATAGCCAAAATGAATCAGATCGTAACAAGGTGATTAATATACTCAAATTGGTGATATTATAAAAATGAGTAATTCAAAGGTATTAAGATGACAAACTACAAAACTATTTCTTCTCTAATATTCTTAGCCTCACTGTCTGCATGTGGCGGTGGTGGTGGCGATGCTGCTGGTACAGCTCCTGTTGTCACCGATGCCTATTCTGCTGTAGGACCTGCAGCACCTGTCATTAGTTCAGCATCTTCATATTCAGTTCAAGAAAATCAAACCGCTATTGGTACTGCGACGGCCACTGATTCTGATTCTAGTACCCTTACTTTTTCTTTAACTGGCACTGATGCGAGTGCGTTATCTATCAATTCATCAAGTGGTGTCATGACGTTTAACACTGCACCTGACTTTGAGACTAAAAGCTCCTATGCCGTTATACTAAATGTATCTGATGGGGCCTTATCTGCTTCAAAGAATTTGACGATCAACATAGCAGATTCTTTATCTGATAATCCATTGGCATGTAAAACAGCATCCTATACAACACTTCCACCGGCAGCATCCTCATCAGACAGTGTGATGAATTACTATTCATATTCATGGCAAGCCATTGATTTTGAGCTTTTACCGATATGCTTAAACTATTATGAGGCCACGGCAACCATTACAAGTCCTTGGAAAACTTATATTGAAGGCATCTATGACTACAGTAAATTTACTCTAGGTCATATTGTTCCCATAAATGCTTTTATTTTAGCCGCCCCGAGAGCATCGGCAAGTGCTGCTGAAACAACACAATTTAATACAGATTTTTGTACTATTGTTAATGCAAACCAAGTATCTCAATGTGTTGCTGGTTCAGATCCAATGACTAATCGCTCTGCAGCAGGAGGTGTCGGCTTTGAACAACTCCCTAATGGGGGTGATCAACAGCTATTCCAAGACGGCTTATGGGGTAGTACCAATGGAACGTTCAGCGCTATTAAAGTAATTGCTCATGAGTATTATCATGTTCATCAGAATGGCTTGAAATTTTATATCGAGGCAACCGATAAATTTGCCATTCCTAAAGCATGGCCTGGCAATAGCAGTTCATATGATAGTGCGTCGATTCCAAAATACATGCCAAATTGGATAGAAGAGGGTGGTGCAGAATTTGGTGGGATCATCATAGCGGCCAAGTATGTAGCAGATAATTCTATAGATATTTCTGGTTCTTCATCAGCTCAAGATGAATTTAACAATCATATAGGAGCAGCATTCGATGGCTTTGCCGCTAATGCTTCATTATCCCTAGAAGATTTTAATATGGGTGATAATGGGGGTCAAAATCCCGGCCTACAATATTCAGCTGGTGCTGCTGCATTAATGTACTTGTGGCTTCAAGATGATGCTAATTATCAAAAAATTATGATTGATTATTATGCTAACTGGGCCGAAGCTGAAGCCTTAAGAGCTGGCTATGGTTGGGCTGATGCTTTTAAGAATACTTTTCAAAAGGATGGAAATCCCTATGAAATTAGCACATTTTATACTGATTTTAATACTTGGATTCGATCAGACACAAAAGCAAACCTTAAGGCATCGATTAAAACGAAAAATCAGATGTTGCATGCTAATCTTTTGCCTACCACTGAGAATACACCGATAGCGATTACCCTAGTAGCTGCTCCAAAAGTTATTGATAACGGTGGTGCAAACAAATATTTTATCGATGGCGTGCAACAAAAATCGCTAGCTTTGCAAGCAGGTAAAACCTATACATTTACAAATCCATCTGGTCATCCACTTGTATTTTCAACAACCTCTGATGGCACACATTCAAGTGGTACTAACTATACTGAAGGTGTGACAAAAGTAAGCTCCACCGAGACAACATTAAAGGTGACTGCAACCACATCAGCCACTCTGTATTATTATTGTTCGGTTCATAGCGGCATGGGTGGTAAAATAATAACCATCCAGTAATGTTTATTAATAATTTTATATGCAATTTCATTTAAATGGTTTTGTTCCAGGAAATCTACAACTCTCTGAGTCAGCTAGAAAACAGTTAGCTGTAAGCAGTTCGGTTAAAATTCCTAGTGAAGTAGATGTGCTCATTGTTGGCTGTGGACCGGCCGGCTTAACACTGGCGAGACAGCTCGCGGAATTTCCAGAAATCACCACGTGTATTATTGACCCCAAATCTGGCCCCATGCTTTTTGGTCAAGCTGATGGTGTCTCTTGTCGTACTATGGAAATAATGGAAGCTTACAATGCTAGTGAGTTAATATTAAAAGAATCGTATTGGCTCAATCAAATTACCTTCTGGGAGCCTGAAGAAGGGGCTCGTCATAATATTAAACGTATTCAGAAAGTGCCTGATCCGAGAATGGGGCTTTCTGAATTTCCGCATGTCGTTCTTAATCAAGCTCGAATTCATGATTTACTTTTGGGTGGCATGCGAAATTCAGCTGTAAAGCTTGAGCCCGTTTATAACAATCGTTTAGTAAACGTAAGTATTGATGAGAAATGCTACAATGATTTAAGTGATTTCCCCATAGAAGCATCGATTGAGAGCATCGATAAGAATAAAAAAAGTAACATTGAAACGATTAAAGCTCGATATATAGTCGGTTGTGATGGGGCAAGAAGTAAAGTACGAAAATGCTTAGGAATTCCATTACAGGGCGATTCAACGAATAAGTCTTGGGGTGTGATGGATGCATTAGTTGTAACAAACTTTCCCGATATAAGAGTCAAAGCATTTATCAAATCTGAAAATGAAGGATCAATTTTAATTGTGCCTCGTGAAGGTGGTTATCTGGTGCGTTTATATATTGAGCTTGAGCAATTAGAACTAAACCAGAGGGCCGCTAATTTAAATATCGGTCTTGAGGAGCTAACAGCTGCAGCACAACGTATTTTTCACCCTTATGAGCTGACCATAAAAGAAGTGCCTTGGTGGTCGGTTTATGAGATAGGGCAACGAGTCGCAGAATCATTTGATAATTTAACCCCAAACAAAGAAGAGGGTGGGCACCCCCGTGCTTTTATAGCTGGTGATGCATGTCATACGCACAGTCCTAAAGCAGGCCAAGGCATGAATGTATCAATACATGACACGTTCAATCTAGGCTGGAAATTGGCTTCTGTAATACTTAATCGCAGTGTTCCACAAATTCTTAACACATACTCTCAAGAAAGAAGGGCTGTTGCTCAGGACCTTATCACTCTGGACAAAGATTTTACAAAATTAGTGGCTGGCAAACAGCAGCACAAGATAAAGATTGTCGATAAGAATGCCAATACTGAGGCTATAAAAGATTATTTTACTAAACAAACTGGTTTTATCGCTGGTACCAGTATTAAGTATGGAGCGTCTTTGATCAGTGCAAAAACGAAACACCAAGATCTAGCAAAAGGCTTTTATGTTGGTCAGCGGTTTCATTCTGAAAAAGTAAAACGACTGGCAGATGGGCGTTGCTTGCATCTTGGCCACCTTAATAAAGCCGATGGGCGTTGGCGAATTTTCATATTTGGTGACATAAAGAATCCGATAGATTCTAAGTCTAGTTGTCACCAGCTCTTTGAGTATTTATCAAAATCACAGGATTCACCTATAAAAAAATATACACCAAAGGGAAGTGATATTGATTCAGTTATCGATATATATACAATATTGCAGTGTCGTGATGATTTATCGATTGAGCATCTGCATGACTTCTTATTACCGACTAAAGGTAAATATCATCTTAAAGATTACGAAAAAGTTTTTAGCCCTATTCCAGACAATGATATCTATGAGTCAAGAAGTATAAATCGTGAAACTGGTTGCATGGTTGTGGTTAGACCTGATCAGCATATAGCAAATATCTTGCCATTAAACGGCTTCCAAGAGCTAGAGTCATTTTTTGATGGTTTTATGATCAAACTATAAATTTGTATGTCTATGCAGCCTTTTGAATGTAAATATTGAGTAGGCATAAAGGGCAGGTGTCATTATCAGCCACGGTAGCTGAGTTTGCAGTAATATAGATCTCTCACCGAATTGCATCAACACAGGGTTAAAAAAGCTCCCAAATGGCGAGAATGGTGCCCAAGATAAGGGTTTGTCAATTGATAATTGATCGAAATATAAAAACATTTCGACAAATAAGTTTTGACCAATAGTAAATACACCTAAAAATGCAAAAGATAACCAATTCCATTTTTTAAATACATCGTTATTGTTACTTCTAAGTTTTATAAGTAATATACCGCCAATGCAAATTGCACCGGCATCTGCAAGTGAATTAACTAACCAGTTAATATCAATTGGAATGATTGTATTTAATAATTCAGATCGACGCATATCAACTGGAAAGCCATCAACCAAGGCGTAAGTAAACCATAATTCCCATCCCAATGAGCACATTACAAAGCTAAAGATAAATATGGATCGAAACCACATGATCTCTGGGTGGCTTTTAAATTTAAATACGAGCAAATATATTGGCAATAGAGCACATATATAGACTATTAAAGCTATCCTGGTTTCCTCTAACATCTATTTATATTTATCCTATTTAACATAATATACATTATACGCACTTAATATAAATATAAATGAGAATAAATAGAAATGATTGTGATTTGGGATTAATTATTTTATTTACGAATATTTTATAATTTAAAGCAATGTCTCTACAAGCCATCCTTGTAATAACTGAAGGCTATCTTTCGATACGGTATGACCAGAATCCATCCAGTGTATTTCTGTATTGCCATTGAAAAGTTTATGGAGGGGTTTTACTGACTTTTCAGAATCATAATCGCTATCATATTTTCCATTTAATAAAAAAAGTTGGTGTTGGCGCTATCCTGCCTACATAATTTGCGGGGCATGCCGCTGCTAAATGACCTGTCTCTAAAGCATCAAAATGACCAGAAATAAGTAGTGCCACAGCACTGAAACGTTTTTCAACGCCAGTAACTATAAAGCCCATTTCTGCACCTCTACTTATTCCAAGATAAGCTATGTTTTCAGGCGATGCCATATAATGATTTAACAGTAAATCAACTGATCTGCTTACATCTTTTGTTGTCTGGATTACCCATTCTAGGTAAAAAGATTTACGATTATAGAGATTTCGTGCTTTATCATCGTTCTTAAATGAAGATAATAAGCCTGTCTTTCTTTCACCAAAATGTAGTAAATCGATAGCTAAGACGTTCATGCCGCTTCGAATTAGACCTTTTACCACTCGATTGTACATTCCGTCTTTACCGTTGGGTGTTCCTCCATGAACCACAATTACATGCGGCCTATTGTTATCAGTGCTTGTTCCTTGTGGTCTATAATAATCAGCGGTAACGTCCATATCAACGGTACTTTGAAATGTTATACGTTCTTTGTATATGCCGTCATTATTCGATGTCTCTCTAATATTAAGCTTAAAATCTAATTGGTCTTCATATACAAAGAAATCTAGGTATGTATTGAAAATTTCATCACTTACTGGCTCATCTAGCCATTGGTCTGAGGCCCATTGTGAGAATGAAATGCTAGTAAATGATAGGTTAATTATTATTGCAATTATAATTATTGATGATTTTTTTTTTAATATTATTTAAATAGCACATCTGAAGCCTATATTGTTTGAGTTAAATTTTAAAGGTAGGTTTTCTTTTACATTGATGTCAAAAATATAACTAGAGTCTTGCCATGAGCCGCCTAATATAGCCGCAGAATTTGCACCTTCAACTTCTATATTTGACCATTCTGCTACATTCCCAGCCATATCATATGCACCATATTTGCTTGATCCTAATACGTTATTTTTTACATCCCATGCTCTTTGCGTGTCGAAATTAGCTCTTTTTTCTATACTTATGTCACTATTTCCCCATGGGTAACTATATTCTTCATCACCTATTGCTGCCCTCCACCATTGCCTGAATGTTGGTAGTTTTTTTCCTTGCCACTTACAATATGCGTCTGCCTCATACCATGAAATGTTTGAGACTGGTTTATTATCGGTACCCTCCGGATAAATTGATCCTGACCAATTTCTTGGGCCTGGTAATCTTGTTTCATCAATAAATTCATTGATTAGATTTGAATCTTTTACCTTCCAAAGTGATGCATTTCCATATCCGCCAGAACTAACAAATTTCATAAAGTCGTTATTTGTTACCTCATTCTTATCAATCTTGAATTCATCGATCATTAAACCAGAAGAGTCTGCTGATAAAAAACCTTTTTCTACATAAACCATATCAATATTTGCAACTGAATCTTGAGTTAATACTATATTTACATTTCTTACCTCATCTTCTATTATTTCTTGTATATAAATCAGACTATTATATCCATTTGATGATATTTTAAATTGATAATTACCTGGAATCAATTTTAACTCTTTGTCATTTGTATTTATCGTTTTTTGTATATCAAGCTGATCTGAGAGTGAACTATAAATAATGTTTGACTCATTAGGTATTGTTGAAAATTTTATTGAAACATATTCAGATTTTTTTTCACTAATAGTTTCCATTGAGGCTAAATCTGAACTTTCATCCGATTCAATATTTTCTTCATTGGGCAAGAAAATCATACTTAATATGCTCAGCATAATCATGATTCCAGCGCCTGTGAAGAATGCGGGTTTCCAGTTTATTGATCTATCTAAATTAATTTCGATGTCGCTCTTGACGTTATCATTAGCGTCAATCGTTTTGCTTGCCACTAAAGGCCTCTCTTCATCTGAATCTCTTAACAAGGAAACAGCAATTACAACTGGAAGGAAAAGAATTAATATTGCTAATGATCCAGCTGGGAACCATTCTGGGAGTCCAGCTGTTTTGGTTAAGCTCGTGATAGCCTCGAAGGCGCCCCACCCTGCTACTAGATAGATACCTATAACCTGCCATACAGACCGTTTTTTAATTTCTTTTATAATAATATTTATATTCATATTTAAGGTGTAATTAAGAATATTTAATAAGTATTTTTAACATATTATTTTCTTAAGTTGTAGTTATGTTTAATGTTGAACACTAATATTAGGTATATGTTTTTGACTGATGAAGGTAATAATATTGATTTATCTTGTATTTACCGAGTAACCTATTAATCTCTATAGTTTTTAAACTGTTTCACTTGATACATTTATAGGGTTATACATTATGATTAAAACTAAAATTACAAAAATTATGCGTGGTCTTCATTGGACCACAACCGCTAGTGAGAGGCTTCTCCTTGCTATTATAGGGATTGTTACCTGTTTTGCTGCCGCTGAATACCTTTATCAGATGGTTTTGAATAGAGAGGTTAACCTTGCTGATTTATTTATGTTGTTTATTTATGTTGAAATCATTGGCATGGTTGGTGCTTTTTACTCAACCACTAGAATTCCAGTAACTTTGCCTATTATTATCGCAATAACCGCATTATGCAGATTGATAGTGATGGAAAGCAAAGAAATGAATGCAGTCTTGATTTTAGGTGAAGCTGGAGCGATACTTATTCTTGCTGGAGCCGCTTATATAATGTCACTAAAGGATAAAATAAGCCTAGAAAAGGTAGAGAAATATAACGACTTGAATAAAGATTAACTAATAATCTGGATATTAGATATGAATGGACTCTGGGATAAAATAAAAAATAGTAATGTTGTTAAAGTCGCTACAGCGTATGGCGTTGTTTGTTGGATTTTGCTCCAAGTGCAGGACGCTATTTTACCAACTATAGGAGCTCCCATATGGGTTGCTCAAATAATTCTTTTTCTAATATTGATAGGCTTCCCTATTGCATGTTTAATTGCGTGGGCATCAGACCTTACTTCAAATAATTTAAAAACTAAGGATGATTCTCAACAAAATAATAATTTGCCGAAAAGAACCATATTAATTGGTTCTCTATTTAGTATTGCTATAGTCGGTCTTTTTGCTTTCTATGTCTCTCCTTATGTTTTTGATTATGAGCCAAAAAGGAACTACCAAGATCTGAGTACATCTCTTGATAGCATTAATAACAACTCATCTAAATTTGATCTAAATTTAGGCGAATCTTCATCGAATGAATGGGGCTTATTTACCGAAATATCAATCTCCAATAGTGGCCAATATGTTGCTTATTCAATAAATAAAGAAATCTCAAGTAATATTTATATAAGAGATTTATGGAGCTTTAATCCACCAATGCTTCTAACTGAATATTCTTGGGGTACTGACGTTCATGGCATTTTAGATTTTACTGATGATGATGAATGGATTTCTTACTTTGATTCAGGAATATTAAAAAAAATTAGAATAACTGGTGGGTCGCCTGAAACAGTACTTAAAACACGCCTCGGAAGAACCAGCGGTTATGATATACAAGAAGAATTTGTCATATTTACTGGCCCCGGTGATTTACTTTGGACTAAGAATTTTGAGACAGGTGAGCAAAAAATTATTTATAATTTTGACAAATTAGATAATCGGATATATCGGTGGCCACAAATGCTGCCAGATAACCAAAATATAATCGTATCTTCTTCATCCCTTGTCGCTGCTAACAATGACTCAGATATATTACTCTATAATTCGGTTACAGGTGATCATGAAACTGTAATCCCAAATGCATATAACGCACGTTTTTTACCCTCAATAAATCATATAATATTTGTAAGAGATTCATCGTTATGGGGTGTAAAATTTAACCCACAAAATCTAAAAGCAAGTGGTAAAGAGGTGCAATTAGTTGAAAGTATTCAGACAAACGGAATACTTGGTAGTGCGGCTTATTCTGTGTCTGACAATGGCAGACTTGTATATCTTCAGGGTTCAGATACCGCAGTAGCATCTAATTTAAAAATCGATATCGTCTCCTCAAAAGGTGAGATTATTAAGTCATTGCCTATTGAAGGAAGGTTTGGTCAAGTATCCTTGTCACCCAATAGTAAAATGCTGAGTTACACTCATTATGATAGCTCAGATGCAGATATCTGGGTTTATGACTTTGACAAGAATACAACTGGTCGAAGAACATTTAATGGTCGCTCTGATCGATCTCGTTGGGACCCTGATGGAAAAAATATAATCTATACGAATAATTTTTCTATCTCGGGCTTCTCTAATGATAATCAAGATATCGATTTAGATACAAATTTTAGTAGCAGTATTCGACAAGTTTCATCTGATGGTGCAGGAAGAGATCAGCAAATATACAGTAACATCAATCAATTCAGGTCCTATTTATTGCAATCCGTTTCCCCTGTTGGCGATGAACTGTTTTTTTTGGCGGACGTAGAAACTGCTGGTGTTATGGGTGTAAATAATAGCATTTGGTCTCTTAGTCTTCATGATGGTAATGATTCTGAATTGAAAGCCAAAAAACTCAACCTTTCATCGAGCTCAGAGGAAGTCTGGTGGGCAAGACCATCAATATCGTATGACGGTAATTGGATTGCATATATCAGCAATGAATCAGGCTCAAATCAACTTTATATTAGGCCTTATCCAGAAATAAATAATGGTAAATGGCAAGTGAGTGCAAAAGATGCTTTGAGCCCTATATGGTCCGCGAGTAGCAATGACTTGTTTTTTCATAGCGGCAATAAAATCTATAAGGTTAAATATGAGATTTTTGACAATGAAGATACATCTTTTTTTAACTTGAGCGAGCCAGAATTATTGTTTGAGCATACAATTGTTGAGAATCATCTTACTTTTCCAGCTTGGGATTATGACTCAATCAACGATAGGTTTATTATGATTTCTACCCCAGATAGTGAGTCATCAGATTTGTATGATAATTCGGTTGATATGATAGATAAAAAAATAACTCTAACAGTTGTTGAAGGCTGGTTTAATGATTTGATAAAGCTGACTTTATTAGATCCATGATTTGTTAGATCCTTCACAATCAAACTATTCTATAAATTTGATTATGCCATTTCAATTTATGAATGCCCGTGCACCCTTCCCTGCTTCTGGTTACTAATGTTAACCTGATGCAATCATTTTTGATGTGAAACCATTTGTACCTGAGTGACTCCATTTAGTACCTAAACTAGAATGATTATGCTTCACTGACTCGTACTGAATATAGTTATAAAATGCTTTGTAAGGCAATCCATCAATTTTTATTAGCCCACCATCCATTCCAAGAAGTGGCTTCATTTCAATCTCACTTTGGGGTGATGAGAATTTAATCAAATTTCTCTCACGCTCAACCATTAATGACGTTTTTTCAATTGATTTTGCTTGTTTTGCAAAGCCCTTAAATGCCAATGGAAGAATCTGATTGAAACCATTTATTTGATTTTGATTCATCTCATTATCTGCATAAATTCGAGACCATTTACCCATTTCAAAGGTAACGATAAATCTAATACCTGCAAGATTACTGCCATCAATATAGCCTTGGCTAATTTCTATTAATCGGGTACCGTCACATTTAAATTTTGTTGAGCGACCAAAATTACAAGGACATGGTATAGCGCAGCTACAGCATTCAGCAATATTCGCTTCCAAAGACCATGATTTAGAGTCAGCAGTCCCCATTATAGGTAACGAAGTCAATGCTGAAGCACTGATTAGTTTATTAAAATATCGTCTTTTCATAATTATAAAATTCCAATTAAATATCTATATTTAATTTTTCAGAGATATATTTTCTTATATCTAGATTCTCATCTTCCATTTTTCCATAATAACCTTTTTTGAACGTCTTAGATTGCATACCTCTTTGGACTTTTTCACAAATATTCCAGTCTTGCCTATTTGTAAGATCCCAGAAATCTTTTGCGTCACTTGGATTAAAGTCATCGTCATTTATGGAGTCTGGATGGAATAATATATAAAAATCAATTTTTGTGGTTGATTCTGAGATTGGGTGAAGTATAAAAATTGCGACATGATCCATTGATAGACTTATGAGAAAATTTGGATAGAGCGCCTGGCCAAAATGTCTTTCTTTTTCTAAATCATTAAGACCTGGGAACGGTTCTCTATTGGTAACACCTGAAAAAGTAAATGTATTTGAGCCTTCTCTATGAGGCACGCCCTCTTCCCACTCTAGATTGGCACCACCATCTTTTCTGAATGCGGGTACGATGTTACAAAGCTCAGGGTGAACTCCAGCACAGTGGTAGCATTCGTTATAGTTTTCTAGCAGAACTTTCCAATTTGCTTTTATCTCATAAGGGATATGTACTTTTGGTATTAATTGCTCTAACGGATACCGACAAAATTGTTCAGTTTTGCTTTCAAGATGTTGATATAGATCTAAGGCATCTGGATTTAAGTTTATAAAAATAAAACCAATCCATGTTTTAAGTTTGACGTTATTTAAATGGAATTTAGTATCATTAAGATCAATATCTAGGTGCGGTGCATTAATGAGGTGTCCTTTCAGATTGTAAGTCCAGGAATGATAAGGGCATCTGATCTTATTTTTAAGGTGGCCAGATAAATCACCTCCTTGAGTATCTAGTAATTCACAGCCACGATGCTTACAGAGGTTTATAAATGCATTTAATTGCCCGTCATTATCTCTAAGCAATATTATACTTTCACCGTAAAAATCTATGACTTTGTAATCACCATTATCCTTAAGGTCACCCTCACTGCCAACACAGACCCACTCATTATGAAAAATATGATTAATTTCTTCAGAAAACCAATTAGATTTAGTGTAATGATCCTTGTGTAAGGTCTTTTCCATCAGTTATTTGTGTATTGATTGATAAAAGCTAGTATATCAGGAGCAATCGAGTCATCCAGTGTATTAAAATGATACATCATTGAAAAAATGATTATGTCCGGGTATTTGTTTGTGATTTGGACATGTGCCATCTCTTTTGCAGACATTTTGCATAAGATTTATAGCTTCGGTTTGCATTAACATTTTATCGTATTGAGCATCGATAATAAATAAAGGTACGGATCTTCCATCCAAGTAATCAATCGGCATATTATTTTTTCCAAAACCATAATAGACTTGTTTTGATGTATCGCTACTTTCAGCATATATGCCTGACAAAAGAATCGAGCCGCTGACGCCATCATCACCACTATTGTATTGCAATGACTCATCAAATGAATATGCTGCTACATGAGCGGCACCAGCAGAATGTCCCATTAGAAAGATTTTCTCTTTATCAATATTGTATTTTTCTTCGTTATGATGAGTCCACTCAATTGCTGCACTAATATCCTGTGCACCACTGGGCCATTTATGTTTTGGTGCAAGCCGGTAGTTAATATTAATTCCAATAACATTATTTCTAGTGAAATAATTTAGGACATTATCAAATATTATATGATCGCTTTTATCGCCCTTTACGAATGCTCCACCATGTACAAATAAAACTACCGGTAATTTTTTTGAAAGTAGGTTGTCTGGAATGTGTATATCTAGCATTTGCTGCGGATCATCACCGTAAGAGAGGTCTCTATATATATTTGGAATGGGGTAATTTGCTTTGACTAGATGTTGTTTATAAATAGTTCGCAACGAACGTAAATTTTTATCTGAGAAATCAGAGCCATATTGTTCAATTATTTTTTTTGCCTCAATAGTTTCATTCGTAGAGGCGATACTAAAGCAACTAATAAAGATTAGAAGGAGTAATAATGACCAATGAATATAATTAAATCTAATCATTTTCTTTTACAGATAACTGTAAATCTGATCTACCGCTCTTCCGCCTTCGGCAGCGGCAGGCCCCCAGTGTTGATAGCCTCTTACCTCCGAATGACCAAAAGATATTCGTCCATGAGGAGTGGTTTTGATTATATCAGCATAACCCGGGCCTCCATTTTTATCGAAGAAGAAACCTGGCGTGGGAGTTACATAGCCATGACCCCATCGATTTAGAATAATTCCAGCTATGTCATTTTGTGGGTCAAAACCGCTACCACCAAACATTCTTAGCATTTGTTGTCTAATTTCGCGCTCGTAATCTATATAGGATTTAGAAAGTAATTCATATTGACCAAGTCGAGATTGTTGTTGTGGCGTATACCCTAAGTTTGCTTTCTCAAAAGATACATAAAATGATAATACTATGGGCGTATTAGGGTCTAATATAGGCTTATCGCTGCCTACATGCATCGGACTTCTGATATTAGTATGATACCCAAAGCCTCCTGTCCATTGATAGGCGGTAATACCTAATTTATCTAGGAAACGCCAATTAGTTAAAGCGACGTTTGCCACCAACATAGGAGCATGATTGAATTTTGCATAAGCATCAGAATGTGCCTCAGGTAAATCACTGATAATGTGTTTATTGATCCAGCCACCTGAAGACATAACGACAGCTTTTGCATTCACTTTATGAAGTTTTCCATTGTTATAGTATGTGACGTCAACCGATTCAGAATTGCCAACCTTGTTGACGTGGGTCACATCAATGACATTACTGTTTAGTCGACATCTTACTGAGTTGTTAGCATGATCAAGCGCGCCAAAATTAATGGGTTTTTGCATAATATCCTGGAAATTATTACCACCTTGAATAGCGTTTGGAATTAAATATTTTATAAAATGTCTTGCAAACCCATCATTACCACCGGGAAAACTATGTCGGTTTTCAGGCTTAATAGGTTCATCTGGAGCAACACCATACATGCCAAGCAATTGAGCTGTATAAGCAGACATTACGTCGCAGCCCATGCCGCCAGCACTAGCAATCACTGGGTCAGCAAATTTTGTTACAGCTTCATCGAGACCCATTATTTTTTCAATATAGTCTTTATAAGTCATGTTATCTAGCCAGGCCTTGGTCTTTGTGTCCGATGCTGGCATTTTGGTGGTGTATTTCCAAGTAAGTAAATCTTTCCTGATCTTGTCGGACACAGGATAATCCGCTAAGTTGTTTTTCCATGGGTTATTGACCCAGTGAGGCTTAACATTGTGTGATTGCTCGTCAACAAAATGACCTTTAGAAATATATTCTTCTGCCCATAATTGGACATCATAGTGATCTTGAGCAAATACCATTTCCTTGGGATTGTTTTCCATTTCACCATACGTAAAGTCATCCGCAGGTACACCCAAAAGATCAATGTATTTTCGATCCTCATCAAAATCAATTTGAGTGCCATAGTAAAAACCATTCGATCCTTGAGGTGCAGTAATGATTTGATCGTTAATCTCAAATTCATTTCTTTTTGCTTCACCACCAAAAATAGGATGATTGTCTAAAATAAGGCATTTCTTGTTTGGATCTCTCTCCATTAACCTTTGTGCAGCACCTAGGCCAGATAACCCTCCCCCTACGATAACTAAATCGTAATCTTCACTTGCCGTTATGGTTTTTGCCTTATCAGAATTTAACAGTCCATCTCTAACGGCATGAGCTGCCTTTAAAATTTCGGGAGTATTGCCATGAGATGTTTTTGAATCTCCAACACCCCCATATCCATACCAATTATCAGGTACTTGATTGGGTAGGGACTCATTAGCAAAGAGCATAGATGGGGCAGACATAGAGTAAAGTACGCTTCCTGCACCTAGTAAAGATGAGTTTAGAAAGTCACGCCGATCAATTTTTTGGTTTAGACCTAACAGCCGGTCACTCTTCTTAGACGATTTGAATTCTTTCATGACTTAATGAGCCCCTTACATTACGGATGATTTTTCGTGTTTCCTGACCATAGTATCTTATCTTCATATACCTCAAGTTGACCAGTTTTTTGATTAATTTCTGCTATTTGAACAAAATTCATTTTTCCATCAGCATTCATTCCATGGCTATTCATGATTTGAATTGGCATATTAAGTCTATCATTAGACCCTTTTGAGAAAGAGATATTTCCTGAAACACCTTCAAAATTAACACTCCTGATGTAATTATTAATATTTTCAGGTGTGATTTCTTTGTTTTTACTCTTCAATAAATTAATTGTGTTTGCAATCAACATGATATGATCATAACTTAATGCACTATATATAAAATCTCCCGATTCTGTATCAATATCCTCACCTGAAAATTCTCTAAAATCATCCATATAAGCCCTTAAGCGTTGAGACATTACTAACTTCGCGATTGGTGCAAAATAACCAATAGAGCCATTTACCGCATCAAGACTCTCGTTATCTAAAATTAGTTCTGCTGCAAATAAAGTATTTCCTGGTACGTTCAAATTATATTTATTGATAGATTTAAAAAGACGCACCGTATCAGGTGTGGGTGTTGTGATGACGATATGCTTAATCCCTAAATCCTTAGCGTCATTAATAAAGGAGTCCAAAATGGTTTGTTCGGTGTCTCTTTCAAAAGCATATTTCTTAATAATATTAATGCGATTAATTTTAACAGCTGATTGAACAACATCATTTGCCCCGTTTCCCCATGCATCCGTTGTGTGAAAGTAACCAATATTTTTAATACCAAATTTAGCGGCAAGCTGAATCAAATAGCCCTCATAGAATTCACTGGGCGACACCACCCTAACAAACCATGGGTATTCTTTTGTTGATGAAAGCTTAGAGGCATTGGCACCATATGAAATAATTGGTATTTTATATAGCTCACCCAATTCAGCCATTAATGCCGCCGGCTCACTGCATTCTGCACCCGTAATTGCAATAATGGGTTTCAAGCTTAATGTTTTAACCATGGAATCAACATTTTCAACCCAGCAATGATAATCAATAATATTTTCTGGAGACATACGGAGCCTGTCATTACCAAGCATATGATTTTGATTGATATTGTTTATTGCGATCTGTGCACCAATACGTGAGTACTTGCCCCAATTGGCATACCTACCATCACGATAATGTTGTGTATACATCCCAGCTAAATCATATGTTTCGGCGTAGAGATTACTAAAGAAAATTATAATTACTATGCAATAGAATTTAAGCATTATTATTAACGGATTTAGTTTGTTAAAAACTTGTATCCTGGTAGTAATATCTTCGAATCATCGATGACAAGATCACCCTCTGTATTTGCTATTGCAATCGACTCGAATTTTACTGTATTTGATGCGGCGTCGAGGCCGTGACTATTAACGATTTGCAAGGGCATATTGATGCGGTCATTGCTAGTTTTTGAAAAATAAACCCTTCCAGTTACACCTAAAAAATCGACATCACGGAGAAATGACATTAAATTCTTTCTGGTGATATCAACGCCCTGATTTTTCATATTTCTTATAGCATAACCTACTGTCATGATATGGTCATAGCTTAGAGCGCCGTAAAAAAAAGCTTTTGAATTAACATCAACTTTCTTGCCAAGTTTATTTTCAAGTGATAGTTTGAATTCATCGAGTTGTTTAGATTTTACAAGTAACGTCATCGGTGCAAAATAACCTTTGCTGCCTTGAACAATATCAGGCGCTTCATCAGCAGAAATCATTTCTGTGGCATAAATTGTATTGCCTTTTTTATTGAGTCCAAATTTATTTATGGCTCTAAATACTCTAGCTGTATCGGGCGTAGGTCCGGTTATAACGATATGATTGATATTGCTCTTAACCACATCTTCCATGTATTGATTGATTGTTGCTTGATTGGTATCACGCTCGAAGCCAAATTCTTTGGTGATTTTAATGCCCTTATCTTTGACTGATTGATGAATTACTTTCTTAGCACCTAGGCCCCAGGCATCGGTGGTATAAAAATAAGCAATTTCTTTGACCTTAAAATGACTAGCAAGTTCTATCAAGTAACGATCGTATTCCTCACTGGGTGTCACCACACGAATAAACCATGGAAATTTAGCCCTAGAGGATAAGCTGGAGGCATTAGCTCCATTTGATATAACTGGTATTTCATATTTTGTTGCTATGTTTGCAATTTCCACGGCAGGACTACTGCAATCAGTACCTGTTAATATAAGTATATTTTTTTGAATGAGTGTTTCAGCCATGGCTGCAGCGTTACTTGGCCAGCAATGATAGTCGATTAGATTTTCTGGCCGCATAATTAGCTCATCATTATCACCTAGAAAGTTACTTTCATTAATCATTTCAAGGGACATGAGAGCAGAGACTCTGGCATAATCCCCCCAATCAGCGTAGCGACCATCATGATAATGATAAGTATAGAGACCCCCTATTTCAAATGTCTCAGACCAAGTAGTCGAAGCGGTAAATAGAAAGATGAATAGATATAATATTTTATTATTTATCATGGTGATACAGATCATAACATCAAAAAAAAAGCCCGCATAATGCGGGCTTAATATATTGCTATTAATAATTATTCAGGGTTTTAAACGATTAACAACACCCATTACAATCATTGTTACAGCTGCTGCAGTATATACGGCCCCCATAGCACCTAAGATATCACCGATCATCGGTCCTATTGTAGGAATTGCATCAGCTCCACCGGCTACACCACCAACATTCAATGCTGCTGCTGTTACCAAGACACGAACTGTATCGCCTTCTGACATATAGTAACCAGCTGCTAGACCTAGTACGCACAAGATCAAAGCTTCTTGTGGTAATGCTGCGAATGCAGATACTAATGCTACTACTGCTGCTACTTGCTTTATTGTTTTTCCGACATCCATATTTATCCCCTTTTTTAGGATTGATGAAACATAGTTCAAATCACAATTTAACGCTTTTGCATTACATTTTATTTATATAATTTGTAACACTTGTAACTAAGTGTAACAAATTTTCTGTAGATCTCTACTTAAAAACCACATTTATTACGTTATATGGGAAATAATACCCATTAATATCCTGTATTCTGGATAATTTGTAACAATTTGTTATTAATATAGTCCAAACATGATGATCGTTAAAATTAATGATGTTTGATTTTTTGTTTAATGAATAATGATAGTTTATCCAGATCTGGATGCTCAAATACATCTTCAATATCTACCATATTAGGATATAGTTCCTCAATGGCCATCATTATTTCGGTCAGAGTGAGCGAGCTAATACCAACTTCAAAGAGATTATCACCGGATTTGATCGTGAACTCTTTAGCATGTTCATTGGTAATAACTAGCAGTTGCTTTAACACATCATTATCGACAATGTCTATTTCAGTTGGCAGCTCTTTTTGTTTTGTGATCAGTACCTCATTAAACTCACCATTTAAATATTGCTCAGCAAGTTTAAGTCTTTGAAGTTTACCGCTGGTTGTTTTTGGGATTCTTTTGATAGGAATAACATGATCAATTTCAAGACCAATTTCTTGATTGAGGATTCGTCGTATTTGATCTGCTATTTTTCTAAATATAGAAAGATCGCTTTTGTATAGAACAAACACCAATAATTCATCCATTCCCGATAGTTTGTTTATCGCCCCACACGCGACAACCTTTCCTAGATCAAAATTACCACCACGAATAATAATATCTTCAAGATCTTGTGGATAATAATTTTGACCATTAACAATTACTATTTCCTTTTTTCTGCCGGTAATGATTAATTGATTGTCAATAATTGCACCACAATCACCCGTATCCATCCAACCATCACCATCTAATAGTTCTTTTGTTTTATTAGTATCTAGGTAAATAGATTGAGTTACATTTAGACCTTTAATTTTTATATTCCCAATGAATTCATTGGGAAGATTATTATTTTCATCATCAGTTATCTTATAAGTGCAATCTCTGATAGCCAAGCCATGCTTAACGAAAGAAACAGAGTTACTGTCATTATCATGAATAGATTTTTTGCAGTGAATGCCCGTGCTTAAGAACCTTCTATCAAGGTCAATGAACTCGAAATGTCTCCCCGTCTTTGGGAAGCTTACTCCTAATGTGGCTTCAGCTAACCCATAAACGGGAAACATGGCTGTTGCGTCAAGGTTGAAGTTTTTCATGGCATCCAGGAATTCATTGCAAATAGCGACAGAAATAGATTCAGCCCCATTTATGAGTAGTCTAACGCAGGATAAATCTAATTTTTCTGTTGATTTACGTTTAAATACCTTCAGGAAGTGTTTGTACCCAAAATTTGGTGAAGTAAGGATGGAGGCTCGATATTCATTTGTTTTTGTAAGCCATAACAAAGGCCGTCTTATAAAAAGATCAGTATCCATTATGTGATGATTCAGACCAGCTGAAAACAGCGTCATATGTGTGCCGATTAATCCCATATCATGAGTTAATGGCATCCAGCTCAAACCAATATCATCTGACTGTAGGTCTAATCCTTCACCAATGGCATAAATATTTGAGGTTAAGTTTTTATGGGTTAACACGACTCCTTTTGGATCTGAAGTTGATCCAGAAGAATATTGAATGAAAGCGATATCATCACACTTAGCTTCATAGATATTCCCCTCAATAGTACTTTCGAAGTCAATAATGGCCCTATCAATGACCGATTTACAGTTAAGATATGAGCCATCAGTCTCAATAAAAATTTTTAATCTTTCATTAACCTTGTCATCAGTGACTAGGTTGGGGTTTTTTAGACCGGCAAGTATTTTTAATATTTTACTTCGATGTTCGTTGCTTATGCCAATAGCAAGAGGAATTGGTATTATCCCCCCAATAATTGCAGCCCAGAAAGTAGTAAGAAATTTTATATTCGACTTTGTACAGATGATCAATTCATCACCGGGCTTTATGCCTTGTGATTGAAGATGACCAAGGCAATATCTTGCTTTAGACCAAAATTCTTCAAAAGTGATGGATTCTTCGTTTGAATCTATATCAATGAAATTGATAAAACCTGATTTGATTTTCTGATCACGAAGCAGATCAATTAATGTACTATATTTTTTCAACATATTTATTATCTACGTTCTAGTTGTAAAAAAAATATCATCATTGGATCTTAAGTTGATTCCTAGGTTTAATTTTGGATTATTTTTCTGAGAATCAACTATACGATATTTACTAATAAGGTAACCTAAGTGAATTTTCATTTCTAGGAATGAAAAATACTCACCGAGGCAACGTCTAGGTCCAAGAGAAAATGGGAAATAAGCCATATTAACAACCTTTGCTCCATTTCTATTGATAAATCTATCTGGGTTAAATCTATTAGGATTATCCCAGAACTCATTACTTCGGTGCAATATATACGGTGATAGAAATAAATTAGAATTAACAGCAATTTCATAGCTACCTAATTGATCATCATTCGTTGATTGACGAGAAAATAACCATACAGGTGGATATAGCCTTAATGTCTCTTCTAAAACCGCTTGTGTAAAATGCATGGAGTTAATAGCTTCATGGTTTAAATCGTTTAGTTTTTCAAAAATCGGGTGTGATTCTTGATATAGCTTTTCTAATTCATCGGGTTGAGTCGACAATAAATACCACGCCCAATTTAGTGTTCCGGCTGAAGTTTCATAGCCGGCAACAATTAAAGTAATAATTTCATCAATTAATTCTATATCCGTAAACTTATTTCCTAACTTATCTGACGCGTTGAGATACATCGTCAAAAAATCATAACCTTCAGAATGCCTCTGTTTACGCCGTATCATTATTATTGATAATAATGTTTGCCTCAAATTTCTCATTTTCATGACCACGGATAGGTCCCTAGTCGTATCCTTGCTTAAAAAAGAAAATGGATTTTCGCCATTATCATCAACCAAATTCTTGTAATCTTCACCAAAAATTGATTTTAAGATTAACTCAAGTGCAAATTCACTCATCTCTTTAGTGATATTAATTGACTGACTGTTTTCGATGAGTGCGTCCCAAGTGGCAACCCTATTTTGAGAGCAAGAAATCATTTTCTGGATTAATTTATGTATATTTTGCCTGGCAAAAGTTGGCTGAATCATTGTTCTTGCTCGTCGCCAAGTATGACCATCACTTACAATAAGGCCATTACCAAGAAGCATTTTAATTCTCTCGAAACCTGGTCCTTTGCGGTAATTTGAGTGATTTTTTACTAATAGTTCTTTTATTAAAGTAGGATCATTTATAAAATAAGAAGGCACGTTCTTGTTTGAGTTAATTTTAAAAATATTTCCATATTGGTGTTGTAGTTTTGTTAATTCGTTTAGAGTTGATGCACTAACATCAATATCTATTTTAAGATCACTGACTTGTGGGCACGATTTAATTTTAAGAGTTTTTTTCATGGAATGGGTAAAGTGAATTATAATATCTAAAGTTATATTACATTGAGTACTCAATCACTGAAACTGATTATTTAATTATGAAAAATTATAAGACAAATAATGATAGATAATAAAGATTATTCTAATTCGCCATCTGCTTATCATGGCAAGCGTCATCTTTCGATTGGTCGACGTGTTTATTATTTTTTAAGTCTTCCTATTTTGAAATTTTTCATAGAAGTTTTAATTAGAACTTACAAGGTTAAAGTGATCTGCGGATCTCATGTAATTGAAGATCTAATAAGAAATAAACAAACAACTGCGCCTTGTTATTGGCATGAGCATAGCTTTGTATGCCTAACATTGATTTCAAAATGGCTCAAAAAAGGTTTTAAGGGTGGCTTTATAGTTTCACCTTCGGTGGATGGTGAGGTTCCTGCAAAAATTGCTCATTCATGGGGCGCGCATGTTATTAGAGGCTCCGCGGTTAGAACTGGAGCCTCCGCAATGATGGGTATTCATAAAATAATGAAAGAAGGAATTTCAATAATAACAGCTGCAGATGGCCCGCTTGGACCAAAGTATGAGTTTAAGATTGGCGTGGCACTAATGGCAAAAATAGGTTCAGCACCAATTATTCCTATTTCTTGTGCTGCAGATCGCGCATGGCGTCTGAACCGATGGGATAATTTTATGATCCCAAAGCCATTTTCGAAAGTGGTTATTGCTGTTGGGGAACCTCATTATATACCCAAGCAATGCTCTTTGATTGAGCTTGAAGAGCATCGTCAGCAAGTTCAAGATAAAATGAATAAACTAATGAGGGATGTCAAAGGATTTATACCTAATGATTAGCTCTAGAAAAGAAATAAAAAGATACGGGCTTCAATTGTTGTTTATGACTTTTTTACTTGGGTATTTAGTGGCGCCCTCTTATGGCGAGGAGCAATTCTTATTAAAAGCTCATGAAGCAAATTACAAAGTAGATATAAAAGGCTTTACTGCCGAATTGAAGACATCTTTAAAGACTTCGGATGGTGTTGTTTTTTTTGCTGAAGACTTTATAAAGACAACCGGTATAGCGAGTGTTTTTTTAAAAGGCACACTAACATCAACCTCTAAGTTTTTCCTTGAAGGATATAACCTTAAGCCCGGTTATTTTTATTCCTTAGATACACTTTCAAAAGAAAAAAAGAGATTAACGCTCGATTTTGATTGGGCTATCAATCGAGTAAAAGTTAATGATAATGAGAAAGAATCAACGATATTATTAAATAACAGCATCAAGGATCGAATTACGCTTAAATACGCTCTAATGATGGATCTTTTAGGCGATCAGCTTCAAAATCAATACAGTTTATACGAGAACGATAAAATCAAAAAAATAAAAACCACAAACCTTGGTACTAAGGTAATTACTATTGACCATGGAGTCTATGAGGTTATCGGTATACAAAATCAAGCGTCAGGCTCATCAAAATTATCTATATTTTGGTGTGCAGAAAAGTTAGGATTTTTACCTATTCTGATAGAACAGTATCGTGATAATAAATTGTGGTTGAGCGCTACTTTATCGAGTTACAAAGAGATCGCTTAAGGTTCTTTTTGGTAAGTTTGCAATACGCTGATTTCGTTTAAATCTCTGTCTCTGAAGATCAACAATCTTTCTAATATGTTTGAACTATTAAATAGCTTGTACTCTTCTGTGATTTTCATACCATGATCATCAAGAGTGTCAATTCGATAAACATTGTTGACCCATCCCGATGATCTTCTTGCTGTTACATTTCCGATTGTAATTTTTTTCACTTCACCAAAACTATACTCTTTCACAATAGATCGATTGAAATTAACAAAGAGCGAATATTTGGTTTGAGTAAGTTTAATTTTTTCTGTGTTTTCAAAAAATAAGTGCGCAACACCACGAGAATTAGGTTTAACCTTTGAAGTATTGCGACCATCAAAAACACCGGTAGTTTTAATACCACGATAATTGACGTTGTTGGTTCGCTTAATGGCGGATGCAATCGATTTTTTGTTATCCTCAAACTTTCCAAAAAATACCCAGTTACCATTTAGATCAATTTCACTGAGGCTATTATTATTGTATTTATCTAGTTCTTCTATGGATGCACAGCCATTCAAAGACAATATTAAAAATAAAAAAAGATACGAAAACTCTTTACGCACTTCGACTAACCTCTAAATTAAAAAAACTGTTACCATAATAATATAACAAGTTAAGTTTTATTTTTTACCTGAATGCAAACATTCATATTTTTTATAAAAACCCTCTCATTATGAATATACAAGATAATGTTCGATCAATATGGTCTAAAGAACTGATAAAATCTGCTGAGATTCCAGTCAAAGCAGAAGTTGTAATTATCGGTGGTGGAATTGTTGGTGTTTCAACAGCTTATTTCCTTGCCAAGCAAGGCATTGACGTTTGTCTCTGCGAAAAAGGCCATATATCGGGCGAACAGTCTGGACGAAATTGGGGTTGGGTCAGGGTTCAAGGAAGAGACGAACGAGAAATCCCAATGATGCTAAAAAGTTTAGATATCTGGCGCAACCTATCTAATGACCTTGGAGAAGATGTTGGTTATCGTGAAGATGGTTGCCTTTATACTGCTTACACAGAAAAAGAGCTGAGTAATTATCAGGACTGGGTTGATTTAGCTAAAGATTTTAATATTAAAACGGATTTTATTTCAGGTAGTGAGCTTAAAAGTGCCGCTGGAATGGCATCCAGGAATTGGGTGGGTGGTATTGTAACGAAATCAGACGGAAGAGCAGAGCCTCAAAAAGCATCATTAGCAATCGCACGGGGAGCGCAAAGACATGGTGCAATCATATTAACTAATTGTGCTGTACGTGGTCTTGAAACTTCATCAGGCAAGGTATCTGCGGTAATTACTGAGTATGGCAGAATCAATACATCTATTGTTTTATGTGCAGCGGGTGCATGGTCGTCTTTATTTTGTGGATCATTGGGCATTAAGGTTCCCCAACTTAGGGTGCGTGGGACGGTGGCAAGGACTAACGCAGTTGATTCGCCCATCAAAGGAAATATATTTGATAAGAATATAGGCATAAGGAAACGTAATGACGGCGGGTATACTGTTGCTCATGGCTCTGTATTGGATCATTCAATAACCCCTTCTACGTTTAGGTATGCACCAAAATATTTACGGGCATTATGGAAAGAATTTAACGCCCTCAGAATATCAATTGGCATGGATTTTTTTGATGAGTTGAAAGTGCCTAAACAATGGGAATTAGATAAAACATCTCCCTTTGAAAGTATGAGAGTGCTAAGCCCTGCACCTAATAAATCCGTTGTAGCTGAGATTGAGGCTAGCTTAGGATTAATATTTCCAGAATTCAAAGACGCTAAGATTATTGAAACCTGGGCTGGGATGGTTGAAACTACACCAGATGTCGTCCCTATAATCTGCGAGAGTGAGGAGATACCTGGGTTTTTTATAGGTACGGGTTTTAGTGGTCATGGATTTGGTATAGGACCTGCTGCAGGTCAAGCCATTGCAAGAATGATTGAGAATAAGGATACAACTGATTTAGCGCCATTCAAATTGAAGCGTTTCTTTGATGGTAGCCCGATTCGTCCAAATTCAACTATTTAAATTTATAGATAAAACATACGTTTAAATAGTATATTTGATTTTATCTATTTTTTATCAGGTAATCGACCAGCATCACGCCTAGATAAAAACATAAAAATGCGGCAAGTAAGGTGCCAAATAAATAGATAAATGCCTGAAAATATTCTTCAACCTCTCTAAATTTATGCATTTCTAGTATCAGCGCAGAGAGTGTAGTGAATGAGCCACAAAATCCAACAGTAAATAACAATCTATTTTGCTCGATAAGGATGTTATTAGTTGGCTCTAAAGACAGATTTAATATGTATTGAAATATTACACCCATTAAAAAGCAACCTATTGTATTCGAGAGGATCGTTCCGGTGATAGTAATGGCATTATAATAATTCGATATAACCGTAAGCCCATACCTTGACATTGCCCCGAGAGCTCCTCCAAGCCCAACCAAGATGAATGAATTAAATGAAACCAGCATCAATTTATGAGTTTTGATTTAGTTAAGTTATATTCTTCAACTAATTGATCTATAAGAGCACTCACGCTAAGTATATTTTTCATAGAACCAACACCTTGTCCGGCGCCCCAAATATCTTTCCAGGCTTTACTTTTTGCAATATCTGAACCAAAGTCCATTTTTTCTTTTTCTCCATCATTTAATTTATCAGGATCTAAACCTGCATTAGTAATGCTGCCCTTTAGATAGCTTCCATGAACGCCAGTGAATAATGAAGAGTACACAATATCATCTGCATTACTTGCGACAATCATCTCTTTATAGCTATCTACCGCATTCGCTTCATTTGTCGCGATAAATCTGGTACCAAAATAAGCAAGATCAGCGCCTATACATTGAGCTGCAAGAATATCTTGACCGCAACTCATGCTTCCTGAAAGTATGATATATCCATCGTAGATTTCTCTGATTTCTTTGACCAGTGCAAATGGACTTAGTGTGCCAGCATGGCCGCCGGCACCAGCACAAACCGCGATCACGCCATCGACGCCTTGTTCGATTGCTTTTCTAGCATGTTTAATATTAATAACATCATGAAATACTAAGCCCCCATAACTGTGCACTGCTTCCACAACTTGTGCTGGAGGTCTGAGGCTGGTTATGACAATAGGCACTTTGTGTTTAACGCAAAGCTCCATATCATGCATAAGACGATTGTTACTTTGATGGACAATCTGATTGACTGCAAAAGGTGCTACTAAGGTACCCGGATGTGTATTTTGATGATCTTTTAATTCTTCTGTAATCCTTGTTAACCACTCATCCAATATTTCCTTTGGCCTTGCATTTAAAGCTGGAAAAGCACCAATTATCCCTGCTTTACATTGTTCAATAACTAGGCCTGGACCGGATACAATGAAGAGTGGTGCACCAATCAAAGGTAATTTGAGTGTCTTTAGGAGTGTTTTTTTATTAGTCATAAATACCTTTATACAAGCATAAACCTAGCGTCACATTCGGCTATAATTTTGTTGTCGCTATTTAATTTTGCGTCAGCTTTAAGAGTGATTAGGCGTTTTTTTTGAGAAACTATCCACCCAGTTAATTTTATTTTTTGACCCACATGCAGCGAATTTCTGTAACGAACTTCACATTTTGCAGTCAAAGCTTTAATTTTATTCAAATACAAAACATTGGCCATCACGTCATCTAGAGCAGTAAATATAATCCCACCATGAACTGTGTCCTCATATCCAACGTGATTATTATTGGCCTGAAAATAACCAATACAATTATTTTCATCATCAAGATTAAAACTAATTTTTAAACCAATAGGGTTATCAGGACCACATGCAAAGCAATTAGATGCACCCTCAAAAATCGTTTCGGTCATATCATTACCTCGATTTACTTGATTACTCTATATTTAAATTTATTAGATTTGTGTCAGTCGTTTTTATTACTAATGAGTCCATATAATCGCCATCACGATCCAATGGATCTCCCGTTAATGAGATTCTAGCAATGATTTCAATTTCTTCAAAATTACTAAACTTTAATCCAGGTAGCATAATAGCTGAGCTATCAATAATATTGATACCTGAAACAACATCTTTTCGAATCGCTGCAATAGGTGGTGACGGCTTTAAGGGGTCTCTGGCAATTAGATATAATACTTTATCAGGATAATTATCTAGCTCAACTAAAACTTTAGTACTTATATTGAGTTGAACTGTAAATTCATCATTTATATCACTCGATGATATTTTGTCGTCTCCTCTCCATTCTTTGATTTTCTCTTCAAGTGTATTTCGAATATCATTTGGCGGGGAAAGTGCTAAGAGTCTCTCCCATCTTTCAGCGCCAAGTAAAGGATTGCCAACACTGACAGCGGATATACCACCATAAAATAAGCTCTTTGTATCATTAACATCAATCTTAAGGGCTTTTTCAAACATTTCATTCGCTTTCTGAAGGTATTCTGCATTACCAGATTGAACTAATGATTCTCCGTAATCAGAAAATGTTTTTGCTACGGATCCTGATTCTAGATTTATAACCTTCTCGTAAGCCTCAAACGCATTTGGAAATTGTTTTTGAAAGGAATAAGTATTTGCTAATATCCTCCACCCTTCAATATCATTTGGATCTTTATTTAGCCGCTGCTCCAGTGATTCAGTAATGGCATCAATACTCATTACTGGCTGTTCCTCGTCAATCATCCACGGGTTGCCTAGATAATAGTATAAAATTGAACTTGCACAGCAGATAAACAAAAATGAAATATAAATATAGCTTCTGATTACAGACTCTCTTTTAATTACAGGCAATACTATAAATATCCCCGCTATAAATAACATCAGTAAGAAAATAAACCACAACATATTAGAGATTAATCATTATTTTGAGTTGGTAATAGCAAGGTTTTTTTTCTCACAATATTTACAATCATAAAAAAACCAGCTAGCAAGAAAGCAGCAGGAGCGAGCCAAAGGAATATCCTTCCACCGCTAAATCTTGGTCTATAAAGCACAAATTCCCCATACCTCTCAACTAGATAATTGGCGATTTCTTTATCTGTTTTGCCAATAGACAATAATCTTTTAATTTCATTCCTCAGATCAACAGCTAAAAAGACATTTGAGCTTTTAATTGATTGGTTTTGACATACAAGGCACCGCACTTCAGCTATTATTTTTTCGTATCTTAGTTGTAATGTTTCATTTGTAAATGCTGGTCCATTATCTATCGCATGACCTATCGATGAAAATAGCATCACTAATATTATTGAAATCGTCTTCATATACTATTAATACTCAAGAAAGGCTTGAAATGCATCATCCAGTCTCTTTCTGTAAGCGGACCTAAGTGCTTATATACTATAACACCTTGCGGATTAATTAAGAATGTTTCAGGTGCTCCATAAACACCCCAATCAATAGCTGTTCTTCCCTGTTTATCTTCAGCTGTCACCTCGTAAGGATTACCTAAAGTATCAAGCCAATTCAAAGCGTCATCTCTATTATCTCGCCAGTTTAAGCCTATGATTGCTATTTCATTACGGGCTGATAAATTCATTAAAAATTCATGCTCTTCACGACAGCCAGCACACCAAGTAGCCCAGACATTAAATAAAACGAATCTTCCTTTTAGGTTTGTTTGATCTATGATTACAGACGGGTTAATTAATGAAGGTAATACAAAAGAAGGTGACACTTTACCAATTAATGGAGATGGCAATTCTGATTTATTTCTACTTAAACCAATAAAAAAAATTGGTAACATAATGACGAAAACAATAATTGGTAAATATTTCTTTTTCATTGAAAGGGATAATCCTATAAATTACGTTGTCTTTCTTCTGTACCTTCTGTCTGTAACGGCAATCAACCCGCCTAGAGCCATAATAAAGCACCCTAGCCATATCCATCTAATCATAGGTTTATATTGTATTCTAATGCTCCAAGAACCATCACCCAAATCTTCACCAAGAGCTACAAATAAGTCACGATTCCAGCCTGCTGCGATGCCTGCTTCTGTCATTGGGCTTTTTTGCACACGATACGTTCTTTTTTGTGGGCGAAGTTGAGTAAGAAAATCACCGTTCTTAAATATATCTATTTCAGCTTCTACCGCTTGATAATTTGGTCCATCAACATCTTTTAAGCCTCTCAATTGATATTGATAACCTGCAACATATATTGAATCACCTGGGCTGAGGCGTCTATCGGTTTCAATGTTAAAAGCAGAAACAATGGTAACACCAAAAACAAAGCATCCAAGCCCAAAATGAGCTATGGACATACCAAAAATAGAACGATTTAATGATTTTCTTCCCTGTGATGTCTGGCACTGCTTATAGAGAGGAAAAATTGATGACATCATGATCCAGAGTGAGGCAATTGAACCAACAGCTAGTAATATAGTAATTTTTCCATAAAAGTAGATAGGAATAATCAATCCTAATGCAATTGATAGGACAAAAGGTAACTGTAATTTTTTACGTAGTTTATTAGCTGATTGTTCGACCCAAAAAGTATTCATGCCTAGGCTAATTAAAAAAACGAGAGGTATCATTGGAACTATCATTGCTAACTCAAACCAAGGTGGGCCAATAGAAATTTTACCGCCATTGAAAACTTCTAAAATCAGTGGAGCAAGAGTGCCCAGTAATATCAAAGTAGCTGCTATAACTAATAATACATTATTTAATAACAAAAAAGTTTCACGAGAAAGTGCACTAAAGCCAATTGATTCATCTATATTTGGTGCACGAAATGCATACAATACGAGCGCTCCACCAATCACAATACACAAAAGCATTAATATGAATACACCTCTTGCTGGGTCTGTAGCAAATGCATGCACGGATATAAGTATCCCAGAACGCACTAAAAATGTACCCAAGAGGCTAAGCGAAAATGCTGATATTGCCAAAAGAAGCGTCCAGCTTTTAAATAAACCCCTTTTTTCGGTCACTGCTAAAGAGTGAATTAGTGCAGTACCAATTAACCATGGCATAAAGGAAGCATTCTCAACAGGATCCCAAAACCACCAGCCACCCCAACCTAGTTCATAATAGGCCCACCAGCTTCCAAGTGCTATACCAACAGTTAGAAATAGCCAAGCTGATGTTGTCCATGGTCGTGTCCATCTCGCCCATCGTTGATCTAATTTACCGCTTAGCATTGCTGCAATTGCAAAAGCATAGGCTACAGCAAAACCAACATATCCAATGTATAAAATTGGTGGATGAATAGCCAAACCTATATCTTGGAGCAAGGGATTTAAATCAGATCCATTAATAGGTATTGGTGAGATTCTTTCAAATGGATTAGAGGTGATTAAAGTAAACAGCAAAAAAACCAAAATTCAAGAAACCAAGAACACCTAGCACTCTCGCAGCAAATGAATCGGGTAGTGTTTTGCTGAAATTAGCAACTAAAACCATCCACACGCTCAGAATTAAAACCCAGAGTAAAAGAGATCCTTCGTGCGCTCCCCAAACAGCTGAAAACTTAAATAGATTTGGCAATTCGCTGTGAGAATTGTTTGCTATGTATAGAACTGAAAAATCATCAACAATAAAAGAATATGCTAGCGATACAAAAGCAAGCATTATAAAGATAAATTGTGCATGAGTTAATGGCCTAACCAGAGACATCAGTTCAGAGTTATTTTTATGAGCACCCAGAAGACCAAAGCAACCCAAACAAAGCGTCAGACACAAAGATATAATTAAAGCGAATTGGCCAATTTCAGGGATCATTAGTTGTTGTTTGAACTTACTTTTTCTAAGGCATTTGTTGCGAGTGATTCCATAACCTCTGGAGGCATATAGTTTTCATCATGTTTAGCAAGAATTGTTTTTGCTATAAATACACCATTTTCTTTTAATCTGCCATGTGCAATGACGCCCTGTCCTTCACGAAAAAGATCTGGAACCACGCCTGTATATTCAACTTCTAATCTATTAATATTATCTGTTAGTGCAAAAGACATCATTAAATTACCTGGCTGACGAAAGATACTTCCCTCGACAACCAAGCCACCTACTCGAAAATCTTTGTCAGCTGGTATATTTGTATTTTCAACTGCATCTGTAATATTAACAAAAAACATCATGTTTTCATTGAATGCCTTGAATGTTAGAAAAGAAGCAGCGATTAAACCAATAGCAGATAAGCCAAGTGCGAGCATCCTTTGTTGCCTAGGTTTCATTATCACTTTCCATTTGATGAATTGTATTTTTTATATGACCTAACGTTTTTGAAAGATGGCAAAATGCATCTTTAGTGCAAATAATTATTACGCTTAAAAATGCCAATAATGAACTGTAGACATAAAACGCATAATCCATTGCAAAGAATTCCATCATAATTGATCGCCTAATAGCATCTTTTTTGCCCAACGTGAGTTCTTTTCACGATTGAGAACCTCTGCTTTTGTTCTTACCAGAAGTAATGAGCCAAAATATAATGTAGTGCCAATAATCATTGCAAGTAACGGGTATAACATTAATGAGTCAATTGCAGGTCCACCCGCCTTTAGTAATGTTGGACCTTGGTGAAGTGAAGTCCACCACTCGACCGAGAAGTGAATAATCGGAATATTGATAGCACCTATTAGAATTAAGATAGCACTGAGTTTATCTGCCTGAGCTAGATTGGGTAATGATGCTCTTAAAGCCATGTAACCCAAATATAAAAACAGCATTAAGAGTTCCGAGGTCAGGCGTGGGTCGCCCCATTCCCACCAAGTTCCCCACATCGGTCTGCCCCAAATTGATCCAGTTAACAATGCCAGAAATGTAAACCATGCACCAAGAGGAGCTGCGCCCACAATAACAGCATGTGCGATTTTAATTCGCCATATTAAAGCCACAAATGCAGCAAAAGCCATTAACGAATATGCCATCATAGAGATATAGGCTGATGGAACATGGACATAAATAATTCGAAATGCATCACCTTGCTGGTAATCTGGTGGGGCGTAAAATAATCCATTAATTAGGCCAGCAACCATCAATATGAGGCCGCTCACCAAAAACCAAGGAATGAGTGAGGTAGCGATACTATAAAAATATCTCGGAGATGACATCTTATGTAAAAAAGTCCACATAATTTTATTCAGAACCTATTTTTAACGCAGCGGCAGAAGCGAATGGCGAAAAACTTAGTGCAAACATGCAGTATGCGCTCATAAAATATAGTCCAGATATTGTTGTAGTTCCTGCTTGATATAATCCAATTGTCCTGGCTCCAAATATTAAAATCGGTATCATAATTGGTAAGACTAATAAGCTTACTAAAATATTACTATTGTTAATACTAATGGTTAAAGACGCCCCAATAGAACCTATTAAACTCAGAGCGAAGGTACCAAAAAATAACGTAGCAATCATCACTAAAATTGTATCGACTTGCATCTGATAAATTATGCCAATAATTGGACTTACAATAATCAATGGAAGGCCACTGGAAATCCAATGTGCACATATTTTAGCGAGAACTAAAAGTGGAAGGGGCTGAGGGCTCAGGATTATATAGTCGAGACATCCATCATCCGCATCATCCAAATATAGGTGCTGCAAGGTTAATAAATAAGATAGGATAGCCATTATCCATATGATCCCTGGGCCAATTTGTGTAAGCTGCGATTTACTTGAGTCAACCGCAAATGGAAATGCGGCTGTAATCATAACGAAAAAGATTAAAGGATTTAATAATTGACTAGGGTTCTTTATGCAATGAAGGCAGTCTCGGCGAAACATGGCATTAAAACCTGATAACAGTGAGATATTATTAGATTTATTCATGTGAGTTCGATAATAGATTTGCATTCATCGAATGCATCTGGGTGATGAGTTGCTAAAACGCATAATCCCTTATTATAAATATGTTCATTAAGCAATTCTTTAAAAATATTATGAGCATTGGTATCTAAGTTAGAAGTGGGCTCATCAAGTAACCACAAGGCAGAGTCCTTTAAGATAAGTCGAGTTAGTGAGGCCCTCCTTTTTTGACCAGCAGATAAATGTTTAAATGGAATATCTTTAATTGGCTGAAGTGAAAGCTTATCTAATGCCTCGTCAATTTTATCTAGACAGTAATTATGTAAATTTGCTTCAAATCTAAGATTTTCTATGATGCTTAAGCTGTCTTTTAATCCGTGTATATGAGATATAAATGAAATATTTTTATGGTAAGTTTGCCGATTATTAGAAATTGATTTTTGATCCCAAGAGATACTCCCAATTTCAGGCTCTAAAAGACCGGCTATTGTGCGCAACATAGTAGTTTTGCCAGAACCATTTGGACCAGTTATTAAAATTAAATCACCAGAGGACAAAACAAAAGAAATGTCTTTAAATAAATACTTTGCTCCACGAAATAGAGTTAAGTTATTTA
>JAOIZZ010000011.1 GCA_028227395.1 Woeseiaceae bacterium
ATTTTAAATGATCCATCAAAAAATAATGATGCTTAGAGTATAAAATGGAAAAAAAAACAACAAATAGTGATTCATTTAGACTGGCTTTAGGTTTTCTAATGATCGGTCAGTTTTGCGGTTTATCGCTTGATATTCTGGCCAAACATTTACTTGAGGAATATTCCCTATCACAGTTCATATTTGCAAGAAGTCTATTTGCTTTAATTATTTTCTCTTTTATTGCTCCTTGGTATGGTGGTCTTGAGAGTATTAAAACAAAAAGATGGAAATGGCATTTTTTAAGAGCAGTTCTATCTATTGTAGCTATGTTCGGATTTTTTTATGGAATTACCTTAATGCCCCTGGTTAACGCATTAACCTTGGCCTATATTGCTCCCCTCATCGTTACTGCATTATCTGGACCTCTCTTAAGAGAGTCCGTTGGATGGCGACGTTGGGTAGCGGTATTAATTGGATTTTTAGGGGTTTTAATTATTCTTAGGCCTGGATCGAATATGTTTTCATTAGCTTCGGTATCTGTACTTGCAGCAGCCATTAGCTATGCGCTATTGGCTATAACCGCACGCAAATTAGCCACTACTGAATCAACAATCTCAATGTCTGTATATGTTTTAGTCGGTCCTTTTGTAGCCTCCCTCTTCTTCTTACCCAATAATTATGCTGCCCCAACAATTTCTGCTTGGTTAATTTTTTTTCTTGCTGGTCTTTTCTCAGTTGGGACTTGGATTGGATTTATCAATGCCTACAAAAAATCTTCACCCGTAATCTTAGCGCCATTTGAATATATAGCTCTTATCGGCGCAGCAATTGCAGGTTATTGGATATGGCAAGAAATTCCTGATCGTTTTGTTATTATTGGGGCATTCATTATTATCAGCAGCGGTTTATTTGTGGCTTATCGGGAGATGAATGAATCTCAGCCCACACTTTATTTACGTGGCTTTAGGTCCACTGGAGTGGATCTTATCAAGCGTAAATTAACTCGAAAAAAAAATATTTAAGTCATTTACTTTAATAATTCCACAATGACATTAATTCTTGCTGTTATATTCTCAATTACTTCAGCAGATAGTTTAATTTGCTTCTCAACTTGATCGTATTCGCGCTCCTCAATGGCCTCTCTTACCGCAGGAATTGTTTTTACTCCATAACCGGTATAAAAACCAGGTGCATAAATATAATGCTTATACCAATCACGCTTTGGCAAACCTTCATCTCGAATCATCAATCGCTCAACGGTATATAACAAATTATTAAGCTCTCTTGTTGATTTTTTATTGATTTGACCCGCAGTCTCAAAATTAGTGGCAGATTCCTTTAATTTTGCCAATGCATTTTTCAGTGGTGAAAAATTAAAGTAAGGAACGCTATCCTCTACTTTTGGCGGTGAAATAGTTTTTTTGGGGTCCAATGCTGCGATATAAGTACCATCAATAATCATACTATTTTTGTCTTCAGTATCGATTCGCATGTTATCTGCTAGCTCTTCTAACTCACCAATATAAAGATCAATATTGTCAGCAAAGCCCTTAAATTCAAATGGAAGTCGCTCGGAGTTAGCCAGTCGAAGTGTTGCTCTACCCGCAACCTGAGCCAATGAAACACCATATGTTAAATTAGGATCACGCCACGTCGTATAATGCTCATAGGTGTCATAAAGCGTATGATAACTTCCATCCCTTGCTTCTCCGCCAAAGCTAATATTAGCTGAAGAAATACCAAGATGTTGCAAGAAGGGGGTATAATCGGAGCCTGAGCCCAGTGGATTAATGCGAATATCTGATCTTTTTTCAGCATCTTTTTGTTTTTGCGCTGAATTATTATTTATTTTTAAATCTGCTCGTTTTCTCTCCTTTAGAGAAATATCCATTAGAGGATCACGAACCTCTTCAATGATCTGATTAAAAAAACGCTCTAGCACATGACTGCCACCAATATTTACGAACCCACGTGAATTGCCATCAGTATTTAGATAGGCAACAACATGCTCCTTTAGCTCATCAGCATGTTCTTCAGCCCACTCTGTTGATCCTATCAAGCCTACTTCTTCAGCATCCCAAGCAGCATATATTATGGTTCTCGTTGGTCGATTACCTGATTTTGCCAATTTAGCAACTGATTTGGCTTCGGCTAGCAAAGCAACCATGCCTGATATAGGATCAGCAGCGCCGTGATTCCAACCATCATGATGGTTACCACGAATGACCCATTCATCTGGATATAGAGACCCATTGAGCTTTGCGATCACATTATAGGCAGTAGTTGTTTGCCAATTAAACTTAAGATTTAATTTTATTTTAGCGGGTCCAGGGCCAAGATGATAAGTAATAGGGAGACCACCCCTCCACTCCTTAGGAACTGCAGGGCCTCCCATGGCACTTAATAGCGGTAATGCATCTCGATAAGAAATAGGCAATACAGGAATTTTTGTAATAGTCGTCGCTTCTTCAAAACTTAATCTTTTGGCTGTTTTTGTAGCACCAATACCTGGTGTCAATACATCACCGGGATACGTTGGCATGTCCATTACTGAACCACGCTGTACCGCGCTGTCATTTTTAAATGGGCCTTTTGGATATACATCGCCCACTCCATAACCATCATCGGCTGGATCTGAATAAATAATGGTAGCAATCGCACCTTTCTCACCTGCGAGTTTTGGTTTAATACCTCGCCAAGATTTACCATACTTAGCGATGGCAATTTTTCCTTTAACATCAATTCCATAACGATCTAGAATTTCATAGTCTTGTGGCATACCATAATTTACGAACACCAATTCACCTTCAACTTTTCCGTCAATTGAAAATGCATTATAGGGGGGCAATAAATTCTCACGCACAAATGTACTTGGGTCTTCAACTAACGAATCCTCAGTCAGAGTTGCTTTGTATATCGTTGGAGAAATTAAGCTGAGTTCACGTATTATTGGTGTCGGTATAAGGACATAGTATTCTTCTATCTCTACATCAAAACCCCATGATTCAAATAATTGAGCAATATATTCTGCATTTTCTTTTCCTGCTAAGGACCCAACATGATGCGGCTCCTTAGATAAATATTTCATCCATTTATCCATCTCCGAGGCATTAAGATTCTGATCATAATCTATTTCAATTTGTTTTTGATATAAACTCCCTTCCTCACTAAAGCCAATAATAGTTTCTGCATTGAGTTGCTGCTGCATACATATAAAAAATAAGGCTAAGGCAAAATTTCTCATTCATTTTCTCCGTAAGTAATCATTATGAAATTAATGCTTTCAACTCAATAAGAAATTGTTTCACTTTTATAGAGTTTCTAGAGCCAAGTCTTATTAGTATTTTTTGACCGCTCGATAAGGCTTCTAATTCGGGGTGAATAAATTCATACAAAACATGTGGTCTATGCAGAATAATTGGATCATTAACTTCAGGTGTGGCGATTAAATGATTTATAATATCAATCATCCGATCATTAAAATAAGCGTTCGGATAACCCAAATCTTCATAAGCTTCCTGAAAAAGAGGATAAAAACGAAGATAAATACCTGCTAAATCATTCGCTCCAATTATTGCCAATTGATCCACTAAAAAGGCGTATCTATCATAACTTTTATTACTTAGGATAAAGTCATTACCACCAGGCTGCCTCTCAACAAGAAAAGAATTCTCGATAGCGGCAATAGGACGCATCCGTTCAGCCATATAATTTCTAGATAGATTATCAATTGTTGCTACAATCTTTTCAATCAATCTAGTTTGAGATAATAATTTAGCAACCCCGTCATTGAGGGTTTCTGATAAAGCCAAATGTAAGTATTGATCACTCTGATTCAGAGCTGGCAGAGCCATTAAGTCTGGTCTTTGAATCCTATCAACTGATACTATTGGTAACGGAAATCTCGGCTCATCTGAAATGTTAGCTTCGATTGATTCTGATGGAATGACGGTTTTATCGATATTGAATATAAAATCATCATTAGATTTCATTTTAAAATACAGAAAACTCACCATACATATAAATATCAGCGCAATTGAGTAATTCAGATAAGGGTTAAATCTTTTCATTATATAATAACGTAACTAATCGACTCCTAATGATACAATATTGATGGATCTCATTATCTAAAACTATAATACTTAAATTAATGATTTTAAATATATTTCTCTCACTTGACCCTTTCAAATAAAGAATAAACTTTTGCTTATGTTCAAAAAATATCTAATTATCCTAATTTTCTTTCTCCAAGCTTGCGTCAATCCACAAGATACACAAGTAAATTCCAGTGAAAAAATCGAGACAATTATTCAAGAGTACCTTTTACTTGAATTGAGCATGGGAGTTCACCATCAAGATCATGTTGATGCTTATTTTGGTCCAGATCACCTCAAAGAGTTAGCACTAGAAACAAAACTAACTCTAAATCAAATTCAAGAGAAAGCAGAAATTCTATCCACACAATTAAAAAATCTAACTCATAGCTCAATAATGCCGATCCAGAGAAATAAAAACCTCGAGGCAAGACTTCGCGCCCTAAAAACAAGAATAAAAATTTATAGAGGGGAATTAATTTCTTTTGATAGTGAAACACAGGAACTATTTGGTGTGGTGGCTCCCAGTAACGATATTGAATATTTTGACATTGTACTTACCAAGATAGATGCTTTGATTCCTGGAAAGGATGAATTATCCACTCGTGTTAACAAATTCAAACAACAATTTATTATACAACCTCAATATCTTGAAACAGTATTTAATGCTGCCATTGAGGAATGTCGTCGTCGTACATTGCAATATATTAAATTACCTGAAAATGAAAACTTCACCATTGAATATGTCCGGAATAAGCCTTGGTCTGGTTATAATTGGTATCAAGGTAATTCTCATAGCATCATTCAAATAAATACCGATCTTCCTATTATGATTAATCGTGCAGTTGATCTTGGCTGCCATGAGGGTTACCCCGGACATCATACCTATAATTCTCTAATCGAAACTAATTTAGTAGTCCAAAAAAACTGGCAGGAATATTCACTCTATCCATTATTTGGGCCGCAATCATTAATAGCTGAAGGAAGTGCTAACTATGGTATTCAACTGGCCTTTCCAAATACTGAAAGAATGGATTTTGAAAAAAATATTTTATTTAAACTAGCTAAATTAAATGTCACTGATGTAGATCGTTATTACCAATTGCTCACTCTTCAGGATGAATTAAAATATGCCGGTAACGAGGTGGCAAGACGCTATCTTGATAATGAAATATCACGCGAACAAGCCATTAAATGGCTAATTAAATATACTCTGACATCAAAAGAAGGTGCAAAAAAGAGCACGGAATTCTACGATAAATATCGAAGTTATGTCATTAACTACAATCTTGGAAAAGATAAAGTTAAACAATACATTGAAACCTCAAGCACCAGTCATGACGTAAGATGGGAAAATTTCGAACAGTTATTATCAGAATCCAAGCTACCAAGTGATTTAAACTAATCCAGAGCACCATTATAAAATGATCAATACAACGCTACTTATAAGTCTTATCAGCCTTACTTTTTTAAGTATTATTACACCTGGCCCATCAAATTTGATAGTCATGTCATCTTCAGCCTTATTTGGATGGCGGAGAACCATTCCTATGTTTTTAGGAATATCCACTGGTTCTGCTCTTATGGTGTCCGCTTCTGTTTATGGATTAGGGGCAATTATTGAGTCATGGCCATGGTTATTAATAGCTATTAAATTACTTGGTGCAGCATGGTTGACAAATATGTCCGTACAGTTTTTTAAAAAAGGACTCTCTAATAACTCTCAAAAACAACGTGAAAATCAATCTAATTCAATCAGACCCTTTCATTTTTATGAAGGAATTTTCATGCAATGGGCCAACCCAAAAGCAATCATTGTTGCATTAACTATTGCGGCTTCATTTATTGATGTTTCAGAAACACCTTTTCAAAGTTTAATAATTATTTTAGGGGTTTTTATAGCTGTAGGAATTCCTACAGCAAGCGTTTGGTTATTCCTTGGTAACCTAGTAAATAAGATGGTAACTGAAGAGAAATATGCTAAAAAATTCAACTTAATCATGGGCGGGTCAATCTTATTAACCGCAATAATGATTTTATTGGCTTAAATATTGTCCTTCTGATTGGATTGTTACAATATGCAATAGAATACTTATTAATATTTTAGGTATAATATAATATTAAAAGCAAAGGGGATGGGCATGGCTCAAGCTATAGACATACTAAGTCAAAATATATTTCTAAATCGGCTCAATGAAATGCGTGCCACCGGTGGTAAAGCAATTACGACCGGTATCAATGATGAAGTCCTTAAAGAGTTTTTAGCCCATGATTTAGATCTTCAAAATGCTATTCATCATGGATTCTCAAATTTCCAATCTCTCAAACTCAAACAACCAGCTTTAATTGAAGCTTCAGAAAAAAAACAGATAAGTATCACACAAGAAAGTATTGTAAATTTTTATGCGCAAGATATGGTAAACCCCTATGTAGCCATAAGCGCTGCAGGCCCATGGATCGTAACCCTTAAAGGTGCGGTTATCTATGATTGTGGTGGTTACGGAATGCTTGGACTAGGACATACACCAGATATAGCGCTTGACGCGATGAACCAGCCGCACGTTATGGCCAACATCATGACTCCCTCAGTCAGTCAAATGAAATTTATTCAAACGCTCAAAATGGAGATAGGTCACTCTAGGAAAAATAGTATAAATTTCACTGATTTTTGTTGTTTAAATAGTGGCTCCGAATCGGTCTCAATTGCGGCAAGATTAGCTGATGTAAATGCAAAAGCATTAACATCAAAAGGTGGCATTCATGAAGGAAAAACCATCGGACGCTTAACCCTCAAAGGAAGCTTCCACGGTCGTACTGACAGACCAGCGCAATTTTCACATTCAACTCAAAAAAGTTACCAAAAACATTTAAAATCTTTTGAAAATAGTACCTTGATGACTGTGACACCAAACGATATTAATGAATTGGAATCTATATTTAAAACTGCAGAAAAAGAAAATATTTTTATTGAAGCTTTCTTTATGGAACCAGTAATGGGTGAAGGAAATCCCGGACAAGCTATTACTCCTGAGTTCTATAAAAAAGCCAGAGAGCTAACAAAAAATTATGGGACATTATTGCTGATTGATTCTATACAGGCGGGACTCCGAGCTCATGGTGTTTTATCAATCATCGATTATCCTGGATTTCAGGAATTAGATTGTCCAGATATGGAAACATATTCAAAAGCATTGAATGCAGGTCAATATCCATTATCCGTTCTTGCTATGACTGGCCAAGCTGCTAACCTATATAGATCTGGAATCTATGGAAATACCATGACCAGTAATCCTAGAGCCTTGGATGTAGCAGTGGCTGTAATTGAAAATTTATCACCTGAAATTAGAAAGAATATTCAAGATCGTGGCAATGAATTAGTCTCTAAGTTACATTCACTAACCATAGAGTTGGATGGGGACATTACTAATGTCCAAGGTACCGGCCTTCTGGCAAGTTGTGAATTAAACTCCCAATTCAAATGTTCAGGTTCAGAGAGTACTGAAGAATATTTAAGAAAAAATGGTCTCGGTGTAATCCATGGCGGTATCAACTCATTACGTTACACACCTCACTTTAATATGACCTCTGAAGAAGTTGATTTGGTCGTCATGCTCACTAAAGATGCTCTTTTAAATGGACCTAAAAAAGCTATTAATTAATAGATTAAGAAGCTTTAATCAGATTTTTTTACTTTTACTGGCGTTAAGCCTCGTTAGTTTGTCTATCGCGGATGATGCACCTTCAATTAATGACAAGATATATACAAAAAAACAGGCAAAAACTGGAGAAACCCTTTACAAAAATAATTGCTTAATTTGTCATAACAAAAAGTATTTTCGACCAGTATTTAAAACGTGGGAGAATCAATCCTTAGGCACATTTTTTTTAGTAATGAGCTCATCCATGCCAGAGAATAATCCTGGCTCCTTGGTTCACCAAGAATATATCGATATATTGGCTTATATATTGTCACTCAACCGATACTCTTCAGGGAAAGAAGAATTATCTAATTCTGTTGATGATCTTAATTTAATTACTATACAGCCAAGAAAAAAATAAATATTACCTATTAGATATCTATTAATCTCGGTGAACGTAACAAAATACAAGATAAATTAGATCTACTGGTAATTATTAATAAATAATTTGTTAAGTATTGCAAAGAAATGTTAAGGTCTTGCTATAAGTATTTATTAATTAAGATTCAAATAAAAACAAAGTATATGGGGTAGAAATGAGTAAATTAATTCAATTAGACAGAAGATCTTTTCTAAAAAGTGCTAGCCTGACTGCTGTTGGTGGGTCATTAGCGAGCGTTACTAGTATTGGATCTGCTGCAGAAACGGGTCGTGGTGGCATCAAAAATGGTAAATTTAATTTCGATGAAATTTATGATCGTGATGGCACTGGAAATATTAAATGGGATTCTCAATACGCAAGATTTGGTGCAGAAAATATTGATGTTGGAATGGGTATTGCTGATATGGATTTTCGTGGCTCTCCTGCTATCAAAGAAGCTCTCGATAAAAGAATTCAACACAATAACTGGGGTTATGAAGATCTTAGAAAATCTTATATCGAATCTATTGTTCAATGGAATAGCGAGCGACATGGCTACGAATTAGATCCAGCGACAGTTAAAATATCATCGGGCGTCCATACCCCATTGATTGCAGCTTTGAATGCAGTTACCAAACCAAATACGAAAGTTCTATTAAATACACCTACCTATAATGGCTTTTATGGCGATCTTCGCTGGAGTAGAACCCAAATTAATGACAGTGAAATGTACAAGGATGATGATGGCGTCTATCACATTGATTGGGATGATTTTGAAGCAAAAATGACACCTGATACTTACGCTTTTATCTTGTGTAACCCCCAAAACCCAACCGGCAACATGTGGTCGGAAGAAGATTTATTAAAAATGGGTGAGCTCTGCCTTAAAAAAGGTATTGTTGTCCTCGCTGATGAGATCCATTGCGATTTTGTAATGCAAGGTCAAAAATACATACCATTTGCAAGCTTACCGGATAAGGCAATTGTGAATAATAGTGTCACTATGAAAGCAATTAGCAAAACCTTTAGCCTTGCTTCTATGAAAAGCGCTTATTACTTCTCAACCAATCCAGTGCTTTTAGATAGAGTAAATTATATGCATCGTGCTGATATAAATTCACTCGGTATAGTAGCCAATGAAGCAGCTTATCGATATGGTGCAGAATGGTTTGATCAACTTCTACCGTATATCGATGAAAATCATAATTTTGCTGAAGCTTACATAAAAGAAAAATTACCACATGTAAAATATAAAAAAGCACAAGGCACCTACCTTGCTTGGCTTGACGTAAGCGCTGTCGGAGAGGCTATCGATGCCGAAAAACATGCCAGTGACGAAGGAATGAAAAGCGATACTCATTATCTCGAAAAATGGTTTGTTGATAATGCAAAAGTTCAACTTAACCCAGGTATTGGTTATGGAACAGGCGGCAATGGTCACATGAGAATGAATCTTGGTACGCCAAGACCATTGATCAAACAGGCAATTGATAATCTGGCTGATGCATTAAGTAACGTTTAGAAACTTTTAATTGTTGTTTCAAAAAAGCACTTGCCTTTGGCAGGTGCTTTTTTATTTGGACCACCCTTGTATGGTGTCTATAAGGACAGCCGTCAATTTAACCAAGTCGTCTATATCAACCCATTCATTAGGGCCATAGAAATTACCTGCCAATGAACCAATACCGTAAGCAGGAACATTAAGTAACCGAATTGGATAACGAATGTCTCCTGCATAATGATTTGGATAAGATTTTGGCTCTTGACCTGTAATGTTTGCTATTGAATCTCTCAATATAATACTTTCAGGTCCTTGCCATTCAGCTTCACCAGGATTCGTCCGATAACCTTTAGCTATTACACTGACTGCAAATTTTTCTGTATCAGGAGAAATATCTTTAATAAAATTTTCCGCTTCAACTGTTATCTGTTTTAATAATGCCGACCAATTATCTTTACCTGTAAATTTTAATCTCACGTTTGCTATCGCTTTATCTGCTACCGAACCAATACGATCACCACCAGATATTCTTCCAAGATTAACTTCAGTATCAGTTAAAATCTTCGACTTCAAATGGTTTAAAAGCTCTATACAAGCACCGATCGCATCACCTCCTTCATCCCAAGCAGCTGAATCAATAGATCCAATTTCCATGGACCTACCTCGCCAGCCCTCCACCTTGATTTCAAGATCAAACACCCCTTGAACTGCATTTTTAATATCTTCTAAGCCTCTCCCTGTTTCTGCTGGATGTGCGTAAAGTACTGCTTTTATATTATGGTCAGATTTCCTAATCCTTTCGAAAATCGGGAGACTACCTCGACTGCCACCCCCTTTTCCATGCAAACTCATCACTACTGGCAACGGACCATTATTTTCACTTAATACTTTTGCAGCTATGAGCATAGCTGCCACACCACCTTTATCATCCGCTGTACCTAAACCGTACATTCGATTATTTTTAACAACTGGCTTATACGGATCAGTATCCCATCCATCTTCCACTGTATGAGTATCTATATGTGAAAAAATAGCACAATCATTAGACTTTTCATGCTCTGGCCAGCCTACAATATTGACAAATGGGCCGTCGCTCGGTGGATTTGGAGTCATGTATTCATCATGGTGTTGATATTTACTTGGCCTGTCTTCAGATTGTTCAACTCTATAGGGAAGCTTGCTCAGATAATTTTTAACCAATTTTTGTGCCACTTCAGCTGATTCGCCGGTTTGACTCCTAATACTTACTAATTGACTCATTAATTCAATTAATTCTGATCGTTTTGCTTCTGCAAAATTTAATGCAGCTGGGGTTGCAGAAAATGCATTGGTTTGATTTAAGGCAGCGAAGCCAAGTGTCGCACTGGTCCCTATTACGAAATTCCGACGGGAAGTTTTGTTGTCATTCAATGGTTCATCTTGATTCATTTATCTTCCTTACTATCTATTAATTAATTAAATTATCAACCGCAACCTCAACCGAGGTTTGAACAGGATCAATTACTTTGACTCCCAACTCTCTTTCAACAGCAGCTCGATGTTTTGCCAGTCCTGCACAGCCAAGGATAATCATTTCTATCCTTTGTTTTTCTATTAAATCACGTCCCGATATTATGATCTTACTAAACGTACTTTTGTCACTTACCGCTTCATTGACGCTTATATTTAATGCGTTCTCCCCAATATAATAAGACTCTAAATTAAGTGCTTTAATATAATCTATATGCCTTTGTATCGACTCATCACCGAGCGCTATGACACCAAAGTTATGTCTCAATTTAGTACAAAATTTAACTGATGTTTCATGAATACCATAAATGGGTTTTTTAAATATTTGTTTTGCCTCATTTAGTCCTGGATCAGAGTAACAAGCAATAACAAAAGCATCATATTCATCAAGCTCATCTGAAATTTTATTAATAATTAAAGGTTCAACAAACTTAATATCCGCGTCAGTCTCTATGCCAAAAGGCGCTTCACTTAATGTAATAAAATCAACGCCAACACTTCCATTAGGACTATGATTATCAAATGAATCTTGCATCTTTTCAGTAACCAAGACATTAGAGTTTGGATTAATTACTAAAATTTTATGCATTAAATTTCAATCTTTGTGCCAAAATTTTCTGTTGTATTTAACTCAGGTGCAAGTCTTCCTGGCATACCCGTACAATCAATTTTCTTTCGATGTATAAATTGCCCATCACCACGATCTGCTTTTAGCTTGTTATCCTCAATAATGATATTCCCTCTTTGAATTATCGTTTCAGGCCAACCGGTAATTTGCATGCCTTCATAAGGAGTAAAGTCCATATTGTCATGAATATCCTCTGCTGTGATTGTTTTTTTAATCTCAGGATTCCAAATTGCGATGTCTGCATCCTTACCTTCGGTAATTGATCCTTTACAATGATCCAAGCCATAAATTTTAGAGACATTGGTAGCTGCAAGAGCAACAAAATGATTAAGAGTAATCCGTTTCTTTATATACCCTTCTGAAAATAATAAAGGCAGTCTAGTTTCAATACCCGGTAAGCCATTTGCAATTTTAGTGAATGGCGGCTTTTCTCCAGCATGTAATTTACCCGTCTCATCAAAACGATAGGGGGCATGATCTGATGAATAAACTTGAAATGTTCCATTTTGCAAACAACGCCATATCTCTTCTTGTGATGCCCTGTCTCTTAAGGGTGGGCTGCAACAAAATTGTGCTCCTTGCATATCAGGAAGATCCATAGTTTGGGCATTAAGAAACATATATTGAGGACAAGTTTCACCAAAAACTTTTTGGCCATCATATCTAGCTTTAGCTATTATTCTAGCTCCAGCCTCAGTGGATACATGCACAATTAAAATTGGTGTATCAATAAAACTCGATAATGCTATCGCTCGATTAATAGCTTCAGACTCAGCGGTACGCGGATGACTTAATGCGTGATACTTTGGTTCTTGGTGCGATCCTTCGATTAGTTTTTCACTCATCCAATTTATCATGGCATTGTTTTCTGCATGAATCATAGTAAGCGCGCCCAATCTCTTAGCCGCTGACATAATATTTAACATTTGTTGATCATCTACTATCAATTTATCGTAAGTCATATAGATCTTAAATGAAGTGATACCTTGCTCAATAACAAGAGGTAATTCGTCGTTAATTACCTCATCTGTAGGATCCGATATGATGAGATGAAACGAATAGTCAATAACTGACTTTGGTTTTGCTCTTGAATGATAAAGCTCTAAGACATCTTGTAATTTTTGACCACGATGCTGAGCTGCAAAAGGAATCAGACAGGTATTACCTCCGAAAGCAGCAGAGACACTGCCTGAATAATAATCATCTGAGGTCATAACTCCACCAGACGATTCTTGTTCTATATGGCAATGCGCTTCGATCCCACCCGGCAACACTAATTTCCCAACAGCATCAATTTCTTTTTTGGCATCACCAATATTTTTTCCTATTGTTGTAATTAAGCCATCTTTGATGCCTATATCTGCATGAAATGTTTCGGTAGCATTTGCTACTGTGCCATTGGTTATCTTTAAATCAAATAATTCCATAACAAGTAATATCCTCGATTCTTTCTAATAATTAACTAATCTTAATATTCAATTAGTACCTAGATTTCTCTCGACACGTTCAATTATTCGGGATAATTCAGTAAGATCTTTGTCACTCATACGAGGTCCTGGATCCCTTACTTTCGAACAATCAATAGCGCCACGGCGAAATAATATCTCTTTTCTGATAGCTAAACCAAAACCAGGTTGCTGCTCATATCGTACTAAAGGTAAATAGGTATCAAACAAATCTTCTGCAGCGTCGATTTTCCCTTTTTTGTGTAAATTATAGACTTCTACCAACATTTCCGGATAAGCAAAACCCGTCATTGCACCATCTGCGCCTCGTTGTAATTCCTGAGGAAGATACAAACCACCATTTCCTGTTAATACAGAAATCGGACGAATGCCTCCATCTTGAATCGATGCTTTAACTTTAGATAGCTTATCTAAACCAGGCCACTCTTCATGCTTTAACATAACCAGTTGATTAAAATCATTGACTAATCGATTAAATGTTTCTAATGAAATTTCTGATTTTGTTAGAAATGGATAGTCCTGATAACACACGGGGATATCATCGCCTAGCGCATTAAATACATTCGAAAAATAGTTATATATTTTTGTTTCAGTACCAATACCCATGGGTGGGGCTACCATCACACCTGCAGCCCCCATCTCCATACTCATATTGGACAATTTCGCTAAATTATCAAGTCCTGCATTGGAAACACCGACAATTACCGGCACCTTTTGGTTTACTTGCTTTAAAACAGTACTGATAAATAATTCAGACTCACCTGGAGTAAGTTTAGGCGCTTCACCCATTACACCCAAAATAGTAATTCCATGAACCCCCTTCTCTATATAAAAATCAATGAGTTTTTTTGTACTCTCTTTATCAAGTGCTCCAGATTCTTTAAAAGGTGTAGCTGAAATAATAAATACACCTTCGGCTGTTTCATCAAGCTTGTTATATAACATTTAAAATTATCCTTAATATTTATAAGTTAAATTATTCAGCAATCTTTATATATTGCTTATTCTTATCGGTCAATTTGGTCGCATATTTATGCTCACCAGACATATAATCACGCATTAATTTAAGAAATACACCAATCAAAAATAACAATGCCACTAGATTAGGCAAGGCACTTAATGCGACTGAAATATTTGCCAGCATCCATAACTGGTCCACATTACTGATACCGGCAAATACAATCCCAGGTAAAAAATACAACCACTTAATAATGTTGAATATTTTTTTATTAAATAAATCAACCAAAGCGGTTTCAAAATATACAAAAAAACCAATTTGCGTCGATAAACAAAAAGTCACAATAGCGATCGAAATAATCGCATTTGCAATCAACGGAGAATAATATGTGGCATATCCCTCCAATAATAACTCAATACCAGAGCTGCCATTTTCCAGTACACCAGAACAAAGAATAATTAATGCCGTAATTGTGCAGACAACAGTGGTATCTATAAATACCTCTGCAGAACCCCATAGCCCCTGTAAAAATGGATGCTCAGTTTCTGCATTTGCATGCACCATAGGCGCCGTTCCTAAACCTGCCTCATTAGATAACATACCTCTTGCCATGCCCATTTGAATGGCTGACATAACAGCTGCTCCCGCAAACCCACCCACCGCCGGAGCTGGAGCAAAAGCAAAGTGAAATATTTGAGAAAAAGCTTCAGGTATAGAAGAATAATTTGCCAATACAATAAAAAAACCACTCAATAAGTAAATCAATGTCATTAGTGGCACCAAAGCTTCGCATACTTTTCCAATTCTTTGGATACCACCAACTGCAACAGTCAGTGTAATTAAACCCATTAAAGATGTAGCCAGATATGGATTGATATCATAACTTGCTTCTAAGGCACGACCGACTGTATGGGCTTGCAGTAGCGATGAAGTAAAAATACAATTAACAATGATCCCGATACTAAAAAACGTCGCCAAGACCTTCCAACCCAACGCTTTTTTAATATAGTACATAGGTCCGCCACGAATATTGCCACTGCCATCAACCTCTCTATAATGTACAGCAAGAGTGATCTCTGCCGCTTTTGTAATCATGCCAAAAAAAGCCATCACCCACATCCAAAAAATAGCTCCTGGACCACCTATTGATAAGGCGGTAGCAACACCTGCCATATTTCCCATACCGACGGTACCAGCCAAGGAGGCGGTTGTAGCTTGAAAAGGTGAAATACTCTTTTTTGATGTCTGTTTCTTTTCGTGAAAGATACGGCCCAATGTTTTACTAAAAATTAACTTGAAATTACGAATTTGAAAAAAACGGGTTTTTACCGTTAAATAAATCGAAACAAAAGCAATAAAAGCCATCGTCCATGGGCCCCACAACCATTCACTCAATTGTCCGATAAACTGTAAAAAATAATCAAACATAGATTTCCCTTAAATAGATATGTATCACACCTTAAGTTAAAAATTATTACAATCCAAATAAATAGAGTTTATAAAAAAAATAAAATCATTAGATATAGTGATTAATACACTTTACATATTGAAATTATATTAGTTAAGGTTTAATTTTTAGCCAGTTGGGGTAGACTCAATGTTATATAAAAAAGTTTAAAATAAATTAGTAATCATTCCAAATGGACCTTTGAAATTGTAATAGGGAAAAAAATATGAAACTTATCATGAAAAACAGAACTTTAACTTTGCTTACTCGAATTCTTACCTATTGTTTTATTACCCTTGGCGTTATCGCTTGCTCTGAAAATTCTGAAATGAATCAATCTAATGTCACAGTCACCTCAGGACAAGGTACTTTAGAGGGCCAATGGGAGTATCTTGGTGGTGATGCTGCTCATACACGTTACTCACCAGCAAACCAAATAAACACAGACAACTTTGAAGATCTAGAAGAAGCTTGGACATGGGATGGAGCAAGCTTTAATGCACAAAGTGGAAGATCCACACCAAGTTATATAAATGGGACGTTATATACTGTGGCAGGTGCGCGTAGGTATGTTACTGCACTTAACCCTGAAACAGGTGAGTTAATATGGTCATATGGCGAGCCAAAAACGGGTCGTTATGAATACTCCATGAGAAAAGACTACGGCAAAGGTGTTGCTTATGCTGAAATTGATGGTAGAGGTGTGATTTACATCAGTTCTCCGGCGTTCTTTTTAACGGCTTTGGATGCCAAAACTGGTCAACCATTAGAAGACTGGGGGAAACCTGTACCAATTGAAGGTTTTCCTGAAAGTGGGGTTGTAGATATGCTCGCTGACCTAGGGCATGATTATGATCCTTATGATGGATTACCACTAGAAACAGGTTATATCACCACATCTTCCCCGCCCATTGTAGTAAATGGTGTCATTATCGTTGGTAACTCCCATGAGCAAGGTTATTACCAATCAAGAATAGAAAATGTTCCTGGTGATATTTTGGGTTATGACGCCAGAACAGGAGAATTTCTCTGGAAATTTAATGTAATCCCTCAACCAGGTGAGGTTGGTCATGAAACTTGGGAGAATGATGCATGGAAATATACTGGTGATATATCTTCTTGGGCGCCGATGTCAGCTGATTTAGAAAGAGGTATTGTTTACATACCAACGAATGGAGTAACAATCGATTATTATGGCGGATTTAGTCCGGGTGATAATTTATTTTCAACCAGCTTGATTGCTTTGGATGCTAAAACTGGTGAACGAGTTTGGCACGCACAATTAGTGAAACATGATATTTGGAATTACGATACGCCGACAGCACCAATCCTATTGGATGTGACCGTTGATGGTGTGGAGATTCCTATAGTGGCCCAAACAACAAAACAAAATTTTGTCTATACTTTTAATAGAGAAACCGGTGAGCCGATTTGGCCTTTCGTAGATACTCCGGTTCCTGCTTCTGATATACCTGGAGAAAAACTCTCTGAAACTCAACCCTTCCCAACTAAACCATTAGCATATGGTATGCAGGGGTTGGTTCATGATGATCTTATTGATTTCACTCCAGACCTTCGTGCAAGAGCTATTGATGCTCTAAAGAATCATAAAATCGGACCTTTATTTAACCCACCTTTACACCGAGATAATGACCAAGGGTATCGTGCTGCATACTGGTGTCCTGGGGACGGTGGCGGAACAAACATCGATGGTCCAAGCGTTGCAGACCCAACTACTGGAATTCTTTATGTATCAACTAAGAAGGCTTGTACAGGTAGAATTATTGTTTCTGGAGAAGAGCGGGATAAAAATATCAAACTTCCCACTGGAGCTAAATTTTCTGACTTTGCATCACTGAGATATGACAATGTAAAAGGTCCAGATGATCTGCCATTATTTAAACCTCCTTATAGTCATATCACTGCAATTGATATGAATACGGGCGATCATCTTTGGCAGCTTCCTATCGGTGAAACTCCTGAAAGAGTTCTCAATCATCCAGATCTACAAGATATGGATATCCCTACCACAGGAACTGGAAGAAATGCTGCAATGGGAGTCACCGAAACAGTGTTCATGTATACAGCAATGGCCAGTGATGGGACGAATATGCTCTATTTCGTAGATAAAGTATCAGGTGAACAACTCGGTGGAGTAGAGATGGAAGATCGCACTAATTATGGTTTGATGAATTATGTTCACAAAGGCAAGCAATACATAATTTTACAGACAGGACCAAAATTAACTGCCATGGCTCTCTATGATGAGAATGCAGAAAGCGGTGATGATTACTAATAATAATTAGGGGCTCGTAATGTATGAGAGCCCCTTTTATTAATCCTATTGAATTATTGGCCCGGACTATATTGCCGAATAGCTCGGCTCATAACGTCTTCATTGTAATAGGCAACATCTTTAAATTTTACATCCTTATAACCGATTGCTTGATCATAAAAATGAGGCGAATCAGGATCGCCACTTTGCCCACCTGCCAAAATGCTTTTTGCTTTCACCTTATCGCCAAATTCAACCACAGCCACGAAGCTGTTTCCACGATAACCATAAATTCGTTTTGTATTTGGATATTGCGTTGCTCCAAATGCTGCTAATGCCCCCCATTTTCCAGAAGCCATACCAATAGCAAGGCTCGGTGCATCATCATCATGAGGTTGATCAATATCTCCAGTAATTCTTTGTAATCTATTTACCTCTCCCCACGGAACATTCCATCCACCAAAGTCATCTTCAAGAGCAGCGATCGTTTTTTCAAAAATAGCTATCTTTTCACTATTGGGTGAATCAGAACCAAAATAGATTATTCGATCATTACCTCTAAGTAATTCTGGATTTTTTCCCTGGGCTAGATAATGCAATCCATAAAAATGAGCAATCGTCATAGCAATGGAATCGCTTGCTGTTTTATGATCCCATTCTCTTAGAACATTAATTGCCGCACTATGACTTTTATTATCAGAATTTAGTTGGTCAAAAGCGCTAATTAAGCCAGGTAGCAGAGCTTCAAATGCAGGAAGATAGGGGTCATATGCCATCGTGATTAAATCATCTAGCGTTAAGTTAGACATATTACTCAATAAATCAACAGCATGAAGACCTCTGAAATTCTCTAAATCTGGTGCCATATATACTGCATAATCTTCAGGATTAGGACTAAATTTTCCGGCTGCTGTGAATGGAGTTGAATTGCAGTTCTGTAACCACCCATTTTCAGGATTCAGAAGAGTGACTATCTCATCCACCTCATGAATGCCTTGCCAATCGGTTTCAGGATTACTGCCATCAACAGGTTGAGTGTAATCATATTTTGTATCTCTTCTGGGGACAAAATTTCCATGGTAATAAGCAATATTTCCTTCTGAATCTGCGTATACCGTATTATTTGATGAGTTGGTACGAATATCCATCATCTCTCTGAAGCCCTTATGACCTGTGTTTTTTGTCCTTATAAAAGATTGCTTTAATGCATTAACAGGATCCCAGTTAATTTTTGTTGCAACCCACTTGTCATCGATTTTATGTGTCACTGGACCGTGATGGGTGCGGTAGATGGGAAAAGTCCGTTCCGCCATATTCTCACCGTCTTTATATCTAAGTGTTACTTCTTTGGTCGTAACTGGACGATAATCAGAGCCATAACGATAGACTAGGTTTCCATCAATTTTATCGATATCCTCAATAAACTCATCCATAAAATCTAATCGTGTTGAAGTATGCATCCAACCAGTATTCTCATTAAAACCCTGATAAACAAAAAACTGGCCCCAAGTCACCGCTCCATATGCATTCAACCCTTCTTCACTTACCACGTGAACTTCGCCACGGAAATAAAATGAAGTATGCGGGTTTATCAATAACATGGAATTTCCTGAAGCGGTATGTTCTCCCGATATAGCAAAGCCATTAGATCCTTTGGGCTCAATAAAATCAGAAACAGCTGTTTTTGAGGTATCTTTAACAACAAAATTTTCATCGGCACCATAGAAGGATTCGATACCAGCTAGAGGAATTTGTTCTATATCACCTCCGATAGACCCCTCAAAGAAAAACATAGGCATCCAAGGCTCAAAGTGTGTAATTAGTTTTGGGGTAACTTCCGGGTTTGAGGCTAGATAATAATTAAGGCCATCTGCAAATGATTGACATAATAATTGTAACCATTCGGGAGCAGAGGCATAGGCCATTTTAGCTTCTTCTGTTGTCATGAAGAGCCGCGCTCGTAAATCACTGTAAATAGCTTGCTCACCTTCTATCTCTGCAAGTCTTCCAATAGCCCAAATATAATTCCTTTCGACTCTTGGAAAATCATCTTCAGCTTGAGCGTACAATAAACCAAAAACAGCATCTGCATCTGTCTTGCCATAAATATGTGGAACGCCAAAATCGTCCCTTACAATATTAATACTCTTAGCTATTGAAGATAACCTCTCAAATTCTATACTCGCCTCATTTTGAGTTGAGCAGGAAATCAAAGAAAGGATAATGACTAGCCTAAAAGCCCTTAATAAAAAAATCTGTATATCTTTTCTCATAACTAAACCCTCAAGATAATTTATTTCATTTTTCACTTATCGCTTGACGCGAAGCTCGCTCATTATAAGGAGCCCGATACTTAATATAAATCAACACCAGCAATATGTATGCAAGTACCAAAATCCAGCCGCTTTTGTCTATATCAGAAAAAGACAGCGCACCTTGCCCAATTAAAATACATACACCAACAACACTGATTATCTTAACCTTTGTTTCAGATAATCGCATGGTTGCTTTATTAAATAAATTTGGTAATTTCTTTGAAAATTGATAAGCAGCCACCAAGGGTATTAAATCATATATAAATACGAGTCCTCCACCTAACATAATGATGTAACGCAAATCTTTTCCAGCCAGAATTGGAGTCAAGCCAAATAATAAAATAACTGTCAATAGAATATGGGGGGTATTGTATCGTTGATTCACTTTCGCGAGACTTTGGGGCAACCAACCGTCTTGACATGCAATCAATAATGATTTTGTGGCCCAAGAAAAAGTCGAGTTAATGCTGGTCGCTAATGCGAATAATCCAGCACCAACAATAAATGCAACATACACAGACGGCGGAAGAATAGATTTAGCAACCTCAGCCAAGGGTTTTCCAGCAGTTTGCTCTATGGGCAATATTCCGACTGCCACAATAGATACCAGTGCAAAGAATACCGCGGCAATAACGGTACTGTATATAATTGCTCTTGGCAGGTCATGTTGGGGATTTTTCATTTCTCCGCCTAGCTCTGAAATATACTGAGCGCCGCCTGTTGAAAATGAAAGCACCACACAAGCCAAACCAAAACCATACCAACCCTGGGGAAATAATTTTTCTGTATCTTTAAAATTCGTATAGTCAACTTCCAAGATGCCAAAAAATATTAATGAGGATAATCCACATAGTAAAAAAACAATCATTATTTTTTGGATAAATGCTGCCTGCTTAACTCCAAATAAATTTATTATATAGAATAAAAGCATAATACCAATCGCGGTTAAATTTGCATTGAGCTGTGGCACTAAAGCTATAGCATATTGTGAAAAACCCAACGCAAATAATGCTATTAAAATATGCGTAAAAGTTAATATAGCCAGGTAGAAGAAGCCAACTTTTGGTCCAAGGATACGCTTACAGTAGACATATAAACCACCTGTAGCAGGCATAGCAGAACCCATAAATGCAATCGGCAATTGTTTAATTATGGACAATATAGCTGATAGTATGAACGCAAAAGGTATCGCGTAAGCAGTAAAACCTATGCCTATGCCAATCAACACCATAATACCGGAACCCACAACTTGGCCCATTGCAATAGCAAAAACATCCCAAAATGTTAATGATCGTTTAAGTTCCATTATTTACTTACCTAAAACCTCAAAATCAAACTAAAGCTAAAGCTAACTCAAAATCAGCAATCAAGTCATCCGCATCTTCGAGGCCGGTCGAAACTCTAATCATCCCTCTATAGATACCCATTTCTTGTCGCTCTTCTTCAGGTATATCCAAAAAAGCCATCGTAGCTGGAATTTGCGTGGTTGTTCTGACGCCGCCCAAACTAGCAGCAAAACACGCCAACTCCAAACTATCAAGCACAGTCAAAGCTTTATCTCCATCACTCACCTCAAAGGTTAGCATACCGCCATATTTAGGCATTTGTTTTTTTGCTAATGCATGCTGAGGATGGTTTTCCAAGCCAGGATACCAAACACTCTTCACTTTGGGGTGGTTAGAAAAATATTTTGCTAATTTCATTGCCGTTTGACATTGTCGCTCTAATCTCACTGATAATGTTTGAATACCTCGCAGTAAAACCCAGGCATTAAAAGGTGAAAGAGGTGACCCCCATTTAACCATCGTATTCCAACGTATTTGCTCCATAAAATCAGCTGGTAATATGCTTGATTTCATGGCAATAACGCCCCCAAGAGCATCGTTATGACCACCAATAAATTTAGTAGCACTTTCAATTACAATATCGACACCCCATTCAAGTGGCCTAACTACATAAGGACTTGCAAAGGTATTATCGCAAACCACTACAATACTTTTCTCGTGAGCAATGGCAACCAGTCCATCAAAATCAGGCACCTTCATTGATGGGTTTGCAATAGATTCAAAATAAAGGACTTTTGTATTTTCCTGTATGGCGTTTCGCACAGCATCAAGGTCTGCGGTATCCACAAAAGTTGTAGTAATACCATAATCAGTTAAACGATGATCCAGCATTTCATGGGTTGAGCTATAGGTAGTCCAATCGCAAACGATATGATCCCCGCTTTTCAGAAGGCCAAATAAAGTAACTGAAATTGCAGCCATTCCAGAGGCAGTAGCTAAACAAGCATCCGCACCTTCGATCATCATCATTTGTTCTTCAAACTGATATTCGTTTGGATTGCCGCATCGACCATAAATATTAACGGACTTCCTTTCCCCATCTACCACTTTCTGGTAGACCTCAGCACCATAGTGAAAACTTGATGACATAAATATCGGAGCACCAATCGAGCTTGAGCCTTCATCAGGTGCATAATAAACTGCTCTACTATCGAAGTTTAAATTTTTTCTTTTTTCTTCTTTCACTAGAATTCCTTTTTAAATGATTTAGATGACACCCTATCTAAGGCAAATATAATGTAGCTCTTTATATTTTTTTTATAAAGATAATTTTAACCATACTTAAAGATAATAATAAAATAATTACAATTATTTTAGATAATAGTGTATTTTACTAACATATGTTAATAAAATAAACATAAGTTATGAATATTACCAAACGAGAACAAGAGATACTGACAGAAATCGAATCCAATCCCCAAGTATCGCAGAAATATCTATCAGAAAAATTGGGCATTACTAGGTCTGCTATTGCAGTACATATAATGAATCTAAGTGCCAAGGGATTGATAAAAGGTCGAGGTTATATTTTAAGTGCGCAACCGATAATCTCAATAATTGGTGGGGCAAATATTGATATACATGGAATATCTTTGCGAAGAATAAAACCAAGAGATTCTAATCCAGGAAATCTTTTTAGTTCCCCTGGAGGAGTGGCCAGAAATATTGCTGAAAATATTGTTCGATTAGGGCTCCCTTGCAGATTGATCACAGCTGTTGGGCAAGATCAAAATGGGGATATGTTGATTAAAAATTGTCAAGAACTAGGAATAGACACTCGCTATATACTAAGACACGGTGAAATGCAGACTTCCACTTATCTATCAATTATCGATAGCTCAGGTGAAATGCTTAATGCTATTTCTGATATGAAAGTTATTAATGCGATTACACCTTCTTATATCAAATCAATTGAGAAAACACTCATTCAATCCGAACTAATTGTTTTAGACACAAATCTTGAGACCACCACACTAAAATACGTTATAAATAAATTAAATCGTATACCTATTTTTATAGATACGGTCTCAACAATAAAAGCAAAAAAAATACTGCCCTTTTTAGATAAAATAAATACCTTGAAACCAAATCTCATGGAGGCAGAGTCAATATCAGGAATAAAAATCAAAGATCTAAGCAAACTGCCATTAATAGCAAATTGGTTTCACGACAAAGGATTGAAAAGATTATTTATTACGCTTGGTGAAAAAGGCATTTTCTATAGTGCACCAGGAGAATCTGGCATCGAAACTTTACCTTTACAGAAAAACAAAATTGTAAACGTTTCGGGTGCCGGAGATGCATCAATGGCAGGTCTCGTTCATGCTTGGAAGGAACAATACAGCGCAAAAGAATCAGCAAAAAAAGCATTGATTGCCGCTCAGATAGCACTTACGAACACCGATACAATCAATCCCTCTATGTCCCTCAAACATCTTGAAGACAAATACAATGAACAGTATGCATAATAATCACATGTCTGAAAATTTAGTTATCAATCCTGACATACAAATAGCACTCAAAGATGGGAGGCCTATTGTTGCATTAGAGTCCACTATTATTTGCCATGGAATGCCCTATCCGCAAAATATTGAAACTGCAAAAGCAGTTGAAAAAATCGTCACTGATAATGGTGCAATACCGGCAACTATCGCCATAATAAATGGTCACCTAAAAGTAGGTTTAACTTCAGATGAAATGGAATATCTAGCAATAAATGGAGAAAAAATAAAAAAAGTAAGCCGACGTGATCTCCCCTTCATCCTTTCTCAAAAGAAAGATGGCGCTACAACTGTAGCTGCCACTATGATTATTGCAGCTATGGCAAAAATTAACATATTTGCAACGGGAGGTATAGGCGGTGTTCATAGAGACATTAATGATTCTCTGGATATTTCAGCAGATTTACAGGAACTTGCAAAAACCAATGTTGCGGTTGTCTGTTCAGGGGTTAAGTCTATTTTGGATATTCCACGCACACTTGAATATTTAGAGACTCATGGAGTTCCAGTTATAGGTTATAGAACTAATAATATGCCAGCATTTTATACAAGCGCTAGTGGTTCTTCGGTGGACTATAATATCGAATCGTGCTCAGAAATAGCAAAAGTTATCAAAATGAAATGGGAAATGAACTTTGATGGAGGTATAGTCATAGCAAATCCTATCCCAGAAAAATATTCACTCCCAGCCAAAGAAATAAATAGAGTGATTGATCTTGCCTTAATAGAAATGAAAGAAAAAAAAATTATTGGCAAAAAAACCACCCCTTTTCTTCTGTCCAAGATTGCAGAAAAAACCGGAGGAAAAAGCTTATCGTCAAACATTCAACTTGTTTTTAATAATGCCGCCCTAGCTGCAAAAATTGCTGTAAATTTAACTCAAATTAAATAAGTATTGAAACTATGGAAAATCAAAAAAATATTCCCTCAATTGATCTTGGTTTATTTAATTCCGATACCGCCAGATCTAGAATTGAAACAGGTCAATTGGTCGATGACATCTGTCGTCAAATAGGTTTTCTAAAAATAAAAAATCATGGTATCCCTAAAGTAGTCATCAATAATGCATGGAATGCTGCTGAGAATTTCTTTTCTCTACCTGAAAAAGAGAAAAATAAATACAAACCTAAGATTGCGAATTCCCCCAGAGGTTATTTTCCTATGCAATCCGAAACTTTAACAAAATCCAGAGGAGTTGAAACACCACCCGACCTTAAAGAGGCATTTAGTTGTGGCTCAGAAGGCATTCAACAAAACAAGAAAGACAATTTAGATTTTTTTTATGGTAACAATATATGGCCAAATGAACCAAAAAACTTCAAAGATGTTTGGCAGCAATATTATCAAGCTATGGAAAAACTAAGTCTGAATATTATGGGTTTGTTCGCTGTATCGCTAGGGCTTAAATCAGACTATTTTAATGATTTTTATACCAATCATATTAGTGCATTAAGAGCATTAAATTACCCATCGACAAACAATGTTCTTCTACCAGATCAACAACGTGCAGGGGCGCATACAGATTATGGTAGTTTGACTATCCTTCTTCCTGATCATAATGTGGGTGGACTTGAAGTAAAGCATCCAAATGAAGAATGGATACCAATAGAGGCAGATGAAGATACTTTCATAATCAATATTGGCGATATGATGGCACGATGGACAAATGATCGATGGGTATCAACACTTCATCGTGTTGTAACACCCAATACTTCTGAGAAAAAAATCATTTCAAGAAGACAGTCAATTGCTTTTTTTCAAAACCCAAATTTTGATGCAAAGATTAATTGTCTCCCAACTTGTTTAGAAGAAAGCACTACACCAAAATATTCATGTATCGAAGCTGGTCAATATTTAATGGATCGCTTTCACGCAACCATAAAATAAAGAAATAATTTTAATGTATAAATAAATTTGTTCTAAAGTAAATTTATACTATGTATCTAAGCTGGGTTGGTCAGTATTTTTGGTGCATACAAACTCAATCTTTTATACATAAATAGGTATACAAGAACACTTAATGCCGTTGTTAATGCGCACATCAGAAATACGCCACTGTATCCATACTGAGCACCCAAAATTGAAGCCGCTATATTGGGACCAACAATTTGCCCTAAACCTTGCGCACCGACAATTAATGCTGCAAACGATCCTTTATTGTCAATTGTGGCAACTGTTGACATCTGAAATACATCATTAAATATCCACAAAAAGTTAAACATAAAGACACTTACCAGGAGATTTATGCTGGTTATTCCATTTACGAGCATACCAACAATTATAACCATCATTAACTGAGCACCAATTAACGGTTTCACTAAACCATATTTTTTACTAAAAAATGCCGCAAACACACACCCAACTAATGTTAACAATGATGACCAAAATAGAACTCCACCCGTCCATGATTCTGAAATTCCATAACTCAAACTGGCTAATTCTATATAAACCCAATAGGCACCAATATTGATATAACTAATAAAAATAGCCGCCATACACAACCATAAAATATAAACAGGAATAAGTGTTTCTTTTTCAGATGAAGTTATGGTGTTGTTGTCATGATTATCGACTTTATAAGGCACTATCCATTGAATAAATAGCAAGGTGATTAAAAAACATCCAATAAAAAACCAATAAATTCCATCCATCGATAACTGGGGCAAAACCCTTACCTCCATTGCCTGAGAAAAAGCAAAGGCAAATAGCATAAAATTATAAGCACGTGTTGGTTTAATCGTAGCACCAAGTGCTGCCACTGCTACCGCTGTATAAATACCATTACCAATTCCTGAAAGGGCTCTAAGCCATAATACAACTTCATAATGGTCGTAGATTGTGCATAAATAGTTCGCAACAATCGTAAGAAAGATTCCTATTAATACTAGATGTCTGCGATTCATTCTTGAAATAATCAAAGCAGTGATAATGGCACCAATTGATAATCCACCCAAATCAGCTCCTGCAACTCGACCCACTTGCTCAGCAGTAAATCCGAGTTTTCCTGCCCACGCAGTACTAATCACTGGTATACCAACCATGACGCCATAGCCAACAATTGCCATGTATAAAGATAAAGAAATAGATTGCCAGCTATCAAATTCTGTCTTGGTATTCTTCATTTAAAATTCCCTTATTCTTTATAAGATAAAATGGCGCGCCCGGAGAGATTCGAACTCCCGACCACCTGGTTCGAAGCCAGGTACTCTATCCAGCTGAGCTACGGGCGCTTTTTACTTCCAATCTAGAATTTTTAACTGAAAAACAGTATACAGTAAATTAAATGCCTTTCTTGGAAACTACAAAACTCTCATCATTGAACCAAAGGCCATTGTATTTCTTTAGTATTTTTGCAGTTACCTCTAAATATCCAGCTGATTGGATAATTGGTTCTATCCGTTGGTCTTCAATTTGGTTTACATAGACAGCGGCATTCCATGCAGCAAATAAAGTTGATGTTCCAATGCCATGCTCCAACTCATTAGGCATCACATGCATATTATATCGAATCAAGGATTTAGTATCTGAACCTGTTAAAAAGTTATAATTTCGACTCTCTCTCCCTAGCTCATCTTTCAAAGCCCTGACAAGATCATGCCTATCAACTCCAAAAGGTCTTTCATCTGGCCAGATTTGATTAATTAATTCTTGTGCTGGATCTGAACCAGACGATTGAACTGCCAGTAATCTTCCATGAGTGGCAAGTGCTTTAACCAATGGCGCTAATACTCTCTTGGCTTTAAATTTAGCACTTGTTTTTGCTCGCCATGGTTGAGAGGCGATAATAAAATCATAGTTGCCAAATACCTGACCCGGCTTAGGAATAACATCATTTAATAAAAACGAATGATCTTTCCTATATAAGACAAGAACTGAGGGTCTTGTGTATACTGGATTACCGGTCAATTCACTGGATTTTACCTGCCAACCATCCACCAACATTGGGTCCAATTCTCTTAATTGTTCACCGTACTGGTGTGAACAATTGCCTTCTAGAGCAACCTCATGCCAATTCAAAGCAGCGGCTAAATCAATGTTATTAGGTCTTAACCAAGGAGCTTCAGCATAATGCATATTAGTCACAACCATTACAGTTGCTGGGTGTTCCATAAAACGATCAGATAATTTTTTCAGAGATAACCTAACATCCTCAAGACTAATTTCTTTTGCGACTACAAAGAAAGGCATAATTGGGTTACGCCTATGCAAAGCCCTCATTAGATGCGTCAGAATCGTAGCATCACCCATACCGGCATCAAATAATCTCAAAGCTGGTGGATTTGGTTTTAGGTGAGTTAATTCTTTTGCGGCACGTTCAGCCACTTTCCATTTTTCATTTGTAGTGTTGATGAATGATAAGTAGTTTTGCCGATTATCATAAAAACGAAGTGGTCCTTTTTTTGAAGTTTTTTCATTTTTATTTGAATTAGAGCTTATCACTGATGTTTGATCGGCAGCATCATTAAGTGCATTGAATGACTTAGTATTTTGCTGCTGGGTTATAAAGTCTCTAATTCTGGTACTCGTAGATAAAGTAACATCCTTACCACTTTTTAACCTAGAACAAAGCTTGCCATCATTGATCGCTAATCTGCCAAACGTAGATTCAGCCATATTATTTTTACTGCAAAATAAGATGATTTCTTTCAATAAATTTTCAGATGCAGCTGGCATATTTAGATTATCAATAAGTTAAATTTTGATCATACATTATATAAGCATATTTTCTATATTTAATAGTGGGCAATTTACTATTTTAATATCCTTAAATTATCAAAATAAACTAGTAAATAGTAAATATTTTATATTTTAAACTATTGATTTATATAATTTTATTTAATAATTACGATCTAAAATGCCCACCTATTAAGGTGACTATTTTGGACATAAAATAAACCCAAAATATAATTATAATAATGTTAGATTATTAACAAATATTCAACGATTAACCGGCTGCCGCAACCATTCCCCCATCTACTACAATGGTTTGTCCGCATATCCAGGATGATGCTTTTGAGCTCAAATAAATTGCCGCACCCGCAATATCATCGGGTCCCCCCATTCGTCTTATGGGTATTTTATTCAAAACCATCCTAGTCATTTCTTCATCATGCTCAATGAATGAAGTCATTTTACTGGGGAAATATCCCGGTGCTATACCATTTATATTTATATTTTCTCTAGCGAGATCGGCACCCATATGTTTTGTTAAATGTATAACCGCAGCTTTGCTTGATGAATAAGAATAGGTTGGCATATTGGGGTGAGTAATCCCATTGATTGAGGCAATATTAATGACTCTTGATGGATCTTCTTTATTTCCCGCTGATTTAAGTAAAGGCAATAATTGCTGTGTTAAAAAAAATACAGATTTAAGATTAATATCCATCACCTTATCCCAACCATGCTCTGGAAATCCATCAATAGGAGCACTCCAACTGGTACCAGCATTATTTACAAGAATATCCATACTATTCTCGAGTCTACCGATGGTATTAACAAACTCGATAATTCCTTTGTTACTTGATAAGTCTGACTGTAAAGCAATACATTCACCATAATGCGAAAACTCTTTGGCTTTTTCTTCTAAAGCATTTTGTTTTCTTGAGGTGATATATGTTTTTACACCATTCTCGACAAACGACTTTGCAATCATCGCACCAATTCCGGAGCTGCCTCCCGTAATGACGGCCGTTTTACCATTTAATGAAAAAAGATTATTCATGATTACATCCTCAATTATTTTGCGCTCAGTACTTTTTCTAATATTTTTATAAAATCTTCAATTTCTTCAGTACTGTTATAATGTACAGGCCCGATTCTCACAACCCCACCAGTATCATATAAATCTAAAGTTTTCATTATCTCTAAAGCATAACTGTGGCCGCTCCACACAAAAATATTCTCCTTAGCTAAAGCTGCTGCAATATCTGGAGATTTTTTTCCTTTGATTGTAAATGCCACTGTAGGCAACCTTCTTTTTAGAGCTTCTTTTTTAGTAATTCCTTGGATTGTTAAATGATTAATCGTTTGCAATCCCTCAATAAGGCAATCCGTCAAAATAGTTTCATATTCAAATAAATAATTTAAAGCTGCATGAATAGATCTAGTCTGTGGTCTGATATCTTGATTATTATCTGTATATTCTTTGGCATATTTATCGCCAACCCAGGCAAAATAATTTACAGCAGCTGAAATTCCTGCCATACCCTCATGACTCTGAGTACCGGTTTCAAAACAACTTGGAAGCTCACTAGTTGCGGGTCTGACCTTATAAGGCTCTAGAGATTTTAGTACTTCTCTTTTTCCCCATAGAATCCCCTGATGAGGACCAAAAAATTTATACGCAGAGCATATTAGAAAATCACACTCAATATCTTGAACATTAATAGCCACATGAGGAGCGAGCTGAACCGCATCTATATAACTAAGAACTCCCATACTAGTGGCTTTTTGACAGATAGATTTTATATTATTAATTGTCCCAAGTAAGTTACTTGCTCCTCCCACACAAATAAGCTTAGTCTTTTTGGTCATTAATGTATCCAGTTCACTCAAATCAAACTCAAACGTTTCTTTGTTAAATGACAGCCATTTTATTTTTAAATTCAAATCTTTCGCCAATAATAACCATGGTGAAATATTCGCATCATGGCACATTCTAGATAAGATAATTTCATCTCCAGAAGACAAAGTTTTTCCTATTGATCGTGACATATGCAATGTAATTGTGGTCATATTTTGACCAAAAATAATTTCATCGCTAGAACGAGCATTTAGAAAATTAGTCATAGCATTGCGTGCATCAGATAGAACCTGATCGGCACGATTTGAAGTTTCAAAACCACCCAAGATATTTGCATTGGAGTAGATCAAGCAGTCACTCATTGCTTCTACAACTTTTTGACTGACTTGAGTTCCTGCTGGATTATCAAAATATATTCTTCTCTTACCTTCATCTTTAACCGATAAGGCAGGAAACATACTACGAATTTCATCAAGATTATAATTCATGATTTTACCTTTAAATTGAATTTAAAATAAAACCATTCAATCATTACTGCCGCCCCATAATTCACTCTGGAAATTATCGGCTTGTTGTCGAATACGTGAATGTCGTTTATTTAGATTTAATGAATCTGGATCACATACCTTAGCTCTTAATAACCCAAGATCAATGGCTGCATCAAAAGGATTAGCGTACCAACTTCTCCATTTGGGTAAAATTATTTCTACTTGTTCACGTAATGTCATTAGCACAATTTATAGTAGGGAGAGAAGCGACACAATAGTTATTATTTAAATAATTTTTAACTTAAAATCGAAGAATAACTAATCATTACAGTAATCTAGATCCGTAACTCCAAGAGTCATGAAGTCCATGTAAGTCGATGAAGCTAAAGTTGCAAAAGCAGGCACACCAGATCTATTATGCGTGTCTGTAAATATTGCATGCTCAACATACATACTATATTTCTGACCCAATTCAAGGGTATCTGCTGGGACAATAAATTGTGACGCTCGATAAGTTAAATATCCATTCTTTTCAAACGGACGGCCGCTATGAACAATATCTTCAATTTTACAGCTATCGATTGCTACGAAAATAGGATCATCAAGTAAACCATTTTTATCAGCCTTACCTTCGGTAAATTTTGGCCACGTAATAATCAATTCTTTTGTAGAATCAATTTCATCAATAGCTATTTTGTTATTATCTTGCTTAAAAATGATTATGGGATGGGCAGGAAATGTTCTGTTTTTATAGCTCACTATACTGTTTTTAACATCGCCTTCAGATGTCATGAAACTAAAAGCATAATCACCCATCGGATATTTTTCTTCTAGATCCTCATAGTTCTTTGTAAGGCCACTCAAATACATAACATCACCAATTTCATCCGATTCAGAATAACGATATTTAAGTTCTTCAATCACTCCATTCATTCCAGGAAATTTAATCGTGGCATTTTTAACTGAGCCACCGTCTGTTATAAATATCTCAGCAAAAAAGAGAGGTTCTAATCGTTCTAGAGATGCATTTTTAGTTTGCTGGTATCGAGATACTTTTCCTGTACCAAAAAAAGTGACATCTTTTTGTGACAATTGACTAGCATCAAAACTACAAGCAACTAGGAAATTTGCTGCAAAAAAAATTACTAGTAATAAACGTAACAAATTAATTCCTTTTACCTGAAGCGATTCATTATATTTGCTAATTCTTCGCTGCCAGGAGCGAGTTCATCATAAGGTATTTTTGATAAAGGACAATCAGAGGTTTGTGCAATTTCATGCATGTCATCGCACTCTTTATCAATATACAAAAGACCCGTAGTTACTTCTTGTTTCTTTATACTTTCTCTCAAATAGGCATAAGCTCCAGCTCGATCGGTAGGATCATATTGTTCATCAACTCTTCGAAATACAATTTTACTGCCATCATGTAAATATATTGGCATGGCTTCTCCTTTTTTATATTTCGCTTTAATTTCTTGGGCAGGAGGTACAAAATCAGTATCAATAACTTGATGGTAGAATTTTCTAACATGAGAATAGCTTTTTGTAGATTCTTTGTTGTCATTAAAAGTCACGCAAGGACTGATGATATCCAACAATCCAAACCCTTTATGCCTTATCGCAGATTTTATTAATGGAACTAATTGTTCTTTATCGCCAGAAAAACCTCGCGCTACAAAAGTTGCACCCAAGGCAATTCCCATACTCACAGGATCAATTGGCTTTTGCTGATTAGCTGGACCTTTTTTAGCTTTACTACCAATATCAGCTGAAGCAGAATACTGACCTTTTGTTAAACCATAAACTCCATTATTTTCAATAATATAGGTCATATTAAGATTACGACGAATAACATGAGCAAATTGCCCCATTCCAATAGACAATGAATCACCATCACCCGAAACACCTATGTAGGTTAAGTCACGATTAGCCGCATTGGCCCCAGTTGTCACCGAAGGCATTCTTCCATGCACAGAATTAAAACCATGTGATTGGCTAACAAAATATGCGGGAGTTTTTGAAGAGCAACCAATGCCAGACATTTTGCCTAATGTATGTGGCTTAATATCGAGCTCAAATACAGCTTGTATGATTGCTGCAGTTACAGAATCATGGCCACAACCCGCACATAAAGTTGACACTACCCCTTCATAATCTCGTTTAGTAAGACCAATAGAGTTCTTCGTTGCTTTTGGGTGTGATATTTTTGGTTTACCAATATAACTCATTTTGATCTCTTCAAGTTTAAACTACATCACTTTTTTCATTTTTTATTATTTCTTCGCTAATAAAATTAGCGTAGATGGGATTACCATTATAGTGCAACACTGATTTTATTTTTGCCGGATTTACTTCTAGATCTAGAACCAACAATGAACGCAGCTGAGCGTCCCTATTTTGTTCTACAAGGAATATTATTTCATGCTTATTGATAAATTCTTTTATAGCTTCAGCAAATGGAAAAGATTTAATACAACAATAATTATAATTTTTGCCTTGATGCTGCAATTGATCAAGAGCTTCTTCACAAGCCCCATGACTACTTCCATATGAAAGGATGGCCTTGGTATTTGATTTAGAATAACTAATAATAGGTTTAGGCATCATCTTTCTAGCCGTTTCCCATTTAACTAGTAATCTATCTACAACATCCTGGTATTCTTGGCTGTCTTCCGTATAGCCACCAAATTTATTATGCCCAGAGCCTCGCGTAAAAAAGGACCCTTTTGCATGTTCCCCTGGTAATGTTCTGTATGTAATACCATCACCATCGACATCAAGATATCGGTAAAACTTATCCATAGCATCAAGTTGCTTAGCATTAAGCAACTTCCCTCTTTTTGGTTGGTAATTTTTATCCCATTGTAAATCAGGGCAAACCCAATCATTCATACCTATATCTAAATCTGACATCACAAAAATTGGTGTTTGTAATTCATCTGCCAAATCAAATGCGGTCAATGTCATATAAAAACATTCTTCAGGATTAGTTGGGAATAATAATGGATGCTTTGTGTCTCCATGAGAGGCGAAAGCACAAATCATCAAATCGCATTGCTGTGTTCTTGTGGGCATTCCTGTTGATGGACCTGTTCGCTGAATATCAAAAATTACTGCTGGTAATTCTGAATAATAAGCAAACCCTATAAACTCACTCATTAATGAAATCCCTGGACCACTCGTTGGAGTAAAAGCCCGTGCACCATTCCAGCTGGCACCTAATACCATTCCAATAGCCGCCAATTCATCTTCGGCCTGAATAATGCAAAAATTATTTTTTTGTGTTTTTTTGCATTGTCTATGTTGTTGGCAAAAAGCTTGAAATGCATCCATTAAGGAAGTTGAAGGAGTTATAGGATACCATGCGCCAACTGTTGCACCTGCATAGACACAACCTAAACCAGCGGCAGTATTACCATCAATTATCACGTGATTCTTTGTTTTATTAAGAGCTTTCACAGTTAATGGTAATGGATAGCTAAAATTATTCACGACAAAATCATAGCCCAACATAATCGCTTCTAAATTTGAGGCCGCCAGATGTTTTTTTGTGGCGAAAGTTTCATTTAATAACTCTTTTATAATATTTAAATCTATTTTTAATAAAGCTACCAATGTTCCTACATAGGCAATATTCTTCATTAAAATTCGTGATCGAACTCCGTCGAATTTCTCATTACATAATTTAGAGAATGGAATACCGATGACTGTAATATCCTCTCGATCTAGCAATTTACTTCGAGGCCATGTTGAGTCATATATCAACCAACCGCCAGGCTCTACTGTTGATAAGTCTTTTTGGTACGTTTGTGCATTCATAGCAACGATAATATCAATCTGATTTGATGCTGATTGATAACCATCGCCAGTCACTCGAATTTCATACCAGGTAGGTAATCCTTGGATATTAGATGGAAAATAATTTTTACCAACCACAGGTATGCCCATTCGAAAAATTGATTTCATCAAGAGGCCGTTGGCACTGGCTGAACCTGTTCCATTTACAGTTGCTATCTTAATGACAAGATCATTAACTCTTGACAAAGATTTCATCTTTTTATTGATTACTTCTACCTCTTAATTATTGCTAGTTTTGCTAGCGACATTAGAAATCAAGTCATCTTTAGCATAGGGCAATAATATTGTCGATTTTTGCATATCCCAAGCTCCTGTCGGGCAGCGTTCAGCACATAAACTACAATGAACACATAAATCCTCATCTTTAACCATTACTTTAGCAGTCTGAGGAAGGGCTTCAGAAACATATAAGTCTTGTTTTATATTTTCAGCAGGAATCGTTAGTTTACTGCGTAATATATCTTCGTCATCATTATCCGTTATAGTAAGACAATCCACCGGACAAATATCGATACAAGCATCACATTCGATACAGAGATTTGCGGTAAAAACTGTCTGAATATCACAATTTAAACATCGCTCAACTTCGGTAACAGTCTGTTCCAGAGTAAAACCAAGCTCAACCTCGATATCGAGTTGCTTAAAGCGTTCCTTGAGATCGACATGAGGCATCAAACGTCTTTCTGACTCATCATAATCATTGGAAAAACTCCACTCATGCATCCCCATCTTCTGGCTAGCAAGATTCATACCTGGAGGCAATCGATGGTTTAAATCTTCTTTAGAGCAATATTTATGAATTGAAATAGCTGCCTCATGTCCATGAGCTACCCCCCAAATAATATTCTTTGGTCCAAATGCTGCATCGCCGCCGAAGAATACCCCCTCTCGAGAAGACATCATTGTAGTTTCGTCAACTACTGGACAATCCCATTTATCAAAATCGATACCAATGTCTCTTTCGATCCATGGAAATGCATTATCCTGACCAATAGCAAGTATTACATCATCACAGCAAATAATTTTTTCACGAATTACTTTGCCACGATCAATATTACCTTTATCGTCTATTTGGTATTCCATCTCTTCGAATAACATACCTACTAATTTTTGATTCTCAACGACGAATGCTTTTGGTGAATGATTAACAATAATCTCAATATTTTCTTCTTCAGCATCTTCCAATTCCCATTCGGAGGCTTTAAAAAAGCCTCTAGGCTTTCTAGCCATGACCTTAACTTCTTTGGCTCCAATTCTTAGAGACGATCTACAACAATCCATTGCCGTATTACCGACACCAATAATTAATACTTTCTTGCCAATTGATTCCACATGCTCAAAAGCAACTGATTCCAACCATTCGATCCCTATGTGTACATTATTTGATTCAAATCGCCCCGGTAGATCTAGTTCCTTCCCTTTAGGTGCTCCAGTACCTACAAAAACTGCATCGAACTCCCGCTTATCAAGAAATTCATTGAAACTATTTATACGGTAATTAAGCTTTAGATCTGCGCCCATATCAAGAATATACTGAATCTCTTCATCTAGAGTCTCAGGCGGAAGACGAAATTGCGGGATATTAGTGCGCATTAAGCCGCCTGTCGTATTTAAAGCTTCAAAAATTGTAATATCATAACCAAGTGGCAATAGATCATTAGCTACCGCTAAAGAAGCACAACCAGCCCCAATTAGGGCAACCTTGAAACCATTTTTTTTGGTGGGAATTTTTGGAAGTCTATCAGTTATATCATCACGGTGGTCGGCAGCCACTCTTTTTAACCTACAAATTGCAACGGCTTTATCCTCAACCCTATTTCTTCTGCAAGCAGGCTCACAAGGTCTATCGCAAACTCTTCCTAAAATTCCTGGGAAGATATTCGACTCACGATTCACCATATAAGCATCGGTAAAACGCCCTTGCGCAATCATACGAATATATCTTGGGACATCAGTATGCGCAGGGCACGCCCATTGACAGTCAACGACCTTATGAAAATAATTTGGATCTTCGATATTTGTTGGCTTCATTTAATTATTCTTTGCATTCCTGCAACAATATAAATTTTGCTAGTGGTTCAACAAACTAATCCTTCCTTTGTAAGCTTAACGGTATCCCACACAAAGTAAACCATTTTTTATTACTTGGATCGGTTATATCTCATTCGTTTACCTGTAATCGCCACAGTGAGAATACCGTCTTCATAAACAATTGTTCCATTCACAATTAGTTTGTATGATCTAAAAATATAGTCAACAAAAAAATAGATCAAATACCAAGGCCAAAAATTATGATAAGAAAATTACTCAATGTTCTACTTGCTTGCATATTCATTTCACTACCTGCATTTGCAGAATCCCAAATTGAAATTAATTATGAAGAATTCACCTTGGATAATGGACTAAGACTCATTGTTCATGAAGACAATAAAGCGCCAATAGTAGCAATAAATCTCTGGTATCACGTTGGATCAAAGAATGAAGTCAAAGGGAAAACTGGTTTTGCTCATTTATTTGAACACCTAATGTTTAATGGAAGTGAGAATTATAACGATGAATATTTCAAACCATTTGAACGGGTTGGCGCGACGAACATGAATGGTACAACTTACTTTGATCGTACTAATTATTTTGAAAATGTTCCAAATACTGCTTTAGATATGGCGTTATGGATGGAATCAGATCGCATGGGACACATGTTAGGTGCTATCACGCAAGAACGACTAGATGAACAAAGAGGCGTAGTTAAAAATGAAAAAAGACAGGGAGATAACCAACCATATGGAATGGCTGAATATCATATCTTAGAAGGAATATTTCCCAGTTCTCACCCATATTCATGGAGCACCATTGGCTCAATGGAAGATCTGGATGCAGCGAGTCTGGATGATGTTCATGCTTGGTTTAAAAAATATTATGGCCCTAATAATGCGGTAATTACTATTGCAGGCGACGTAAAGCCTTCTGTTGTATTTGAAAAAGTGCAGAAATATTTTGGTGATATACCAGCTGCACCCCCTACAGAAAAAATGCTAGATTGGTCGGTTAGACTGGATACCGATAAAAGAGAAATCATAAAGGATAATGTTCCTCAGATTCGTTTATATAAGGCTTGGGGCGGACCGGCATTTCGTAACCTCGATTCAGACTTCTTACAACTTGCAGATATTATTCTGACTTCTGGCAAAACTTCACGTCTATACAATCGGCTTGTTTATAAGGATCAAATTGCAACAAATGTTAGTTCCTATCAATTTGCTGGTGATATCGGAGGATTCTATTACATAGAAACGACCGTCCAACCCAATGGAGACCCAGAAGCAATTAAAATTGCCATAGAAGAGGAATTGTCACGTTTTCTTGAGGATGGACCGACAAAAGCAGAATTAAAACGCGCTAAAGTGAAATTAAAATCTAGCTTTATCCGAGGTCTCGAAAAAGTAGGCGGTTTTGGCGGTAAATCAGATATTTTAGCTCAAAATACAGTGTATACAGGTAATCCTGGACACTACATAAAATCATTGAATGCATTAGATAATGCTACTCCAAAGAAAATACTTGAAACTGCAAAAACTTGGCTAAAACAAGGATCGTATAATTTAGAAATACATCCAATTCAATCTTATGATGTGATTACCGGAGGAGCTGATAGATCTAAACTTCCAGAAACAACGGAGTTTCCTAAAGCTAAATTTATAGATTTTGAACAAACTACATTACCTAATGGATTGAAATTAACTGTTGCTCACCAACCAAGCGTACCAGTGGTAAATTTTAATTTATTATTAGATGCAGGTTTTGCCGCTGATCAATTCTCAGAACCTGGCACCTCAAGTCTCGCAATGGCCATGCTAGACGAAGGAACCACAAAGTTAAGTGCCCTTGAAATAAGCGACACCGCTGCAAATATTGGAGCAATCATTAGTGCCAGTGCTGGTATTGACAGTTCAACAGTTTCATTAAGTGCTCTCAAAGAAAATATAGATAATTCACTTAAACTCTATGCTGATATTATACTAAATCCAAGTTTTCCTAATAATGAATTGGAGCGCTTGAGAAAACAAAGATTGGCACAAATTCAACAAGAAAAAAATCAACCCTTTGGTATAGCATTGAGAATTCTTCCTAGGTTATTATATGGTGAGGATCATGCTTATTCGCTCCCATTAACAGGCTCGGGAACTGAAGCCTCAGTAAGAAATATCACTCAAGACTCATTAATAAAGTTTCACCAAGATTGGTTTAAACCAAATAATGCTTCGATGATTGTCGTTGGTGATACCACTATGCAAGAGATAAAACCAAAACTAGAAAAGTATTTCAAAAATTGGAGTGCCGGTTCATTACAGCAAAAAAATATTCTTCCTGTAGAAAATCAAAAAAAAGAAACTATATACTTAATTGATCGTCCAGGAGCCCAGCAATCTATCGTTTTAGCGGCCAATATTGCACCTAGCCCTTCTGCCTCAGATGAACTTGCCGTTGAGTCCATGAATGAGGTAATTGGTGGTTCATTCACTTCCCGCATCAACATGAATCTTCGAGAGGATAAAGGTTGGGCTTATGGGGCCCGAACCCTTATCCTTCAGACAAAAGAACAACGGCCATTTATTGCCTATGCACCTGTCCAAACCGATAAAACAGCTGAGTCCATCATCGAAATTAAAAGAGAGCTCATGGAATATCTTGCTAATAATCCAGTAACTGAGGAAGAGCTGAATAAAGTTAAAGACAACACCACATTGAGCCTCCCTGGTCGCTGGGAAACTATAAGAGCTATATCCAATGATCTCAGTGAAATAATTACTTATGATTTAGCCGATGATTATTGGGACCAATATTCAAATAATGTTCGTAATCTGACTCGCGAGCGCCTCATTGATGCAGCGGCATCCACTATTAAACCAGAACATCTCATATGGGTTATCGTGGGTGATCGCAGTAAAATAGAAGATTCAATCAGTGTGTTATCTACCCAAGACATAAAAATTCTAGATAGAAATGGGCAAGAAATTACTCTGCCTTAATTTTCAGAGTATACTAATTTAACCAATAAGAGCTATACCAATTGAATAAAATAAATTATCTAGAATTAATAAAAACAGCCGATGTTTATTCGGTGGCTGAAGTATCGCCTCTTGATTATGCCAAGCTAATTTCAGCAAACTTAAACAATAAGATCTTTTTAAAAAGAGAGGACCTGCAAACCACCTTCTCTTTCAAAATAAGAGGCGCAGTTAATAAAATAAAAAATCTCGATGAAAATGCTTTAAAAAATGGAGTCGTGTGCAGTTCAGCAGGCAACCATGCTCAAGGAGTAGCACTCGCATCTAAACTTAATAAGAATCGAGCAGTCATTGTTATGCCCCAGACTACACCAAGCATCAAAATTGAGGCAGTAAAAGCTTTGGGTGCTGAGATTATCTTACATGGGGATAACTATGATGAAGCCTTTAGCAAAGCCAAGGAAATTGAACAATCAGAGTCGTTAACTTTTATACATGCTTTTGATGATCCCTATGTAATCGCAGGACAAGGCACTATAGGAATCGAAATTTTAGAGCAGCTTAATGAAACTATTGATGCGATTTTTATACCTATAGGTGGAGGCGGTCTCATCTCAGGAATCGCTACTTATGTAAAAGAAGTCCAACCAAATATTAAAATAATTGGTGTAGAACCTGAAGATTCCGCTAGCATGAAAGCATCGCTTGCCGCTAATAAACAAATTACTCTTGATCATGTGGGAATATTTGCTGATGGGGTGGCTGTTAAAAGAGTGGGCGATATTCCATTTCTCTTGTGTAAGAAATATATAGATGAAATTATCACTGTTAATACAGATGAAATTTGTGCAGCAATTCAAGCAATATATGAAGAAACGCGATCTATTGTCGAACCGTCTGGTGCATTATCTTTAGCTGGTATCACAAAATATATCGAATTAAATTTAAATCAAAATAAAACCTTTGTTGGTATTAATTGTGGAGCAAATGTAAATTTTGATCGTTTAAGGCACATTGCGGAAAGAGCCGCTGTAGGGAAAAAAAGTGAGATATTACTTGCAGTTGAAATCGAAGAGCAGCCTGGCAGTTTTAAAAAGTTCTGTAAAGCTATAGGAAAAAGAAACATAACAGAGTTCAACTATCGTTATCGTGATGATGGTAGTGCAAGAATTTTTGTTGGAATCGAATTAGTGAATAGTTCGAATGCTCATCAAGAAATAATAAAAAAAATTAATGATCTTGGCTACTCGGTGGTAGATTTAAGTCAAAATGAAATGGCAAAGATTCATATACGTCATATGGTCGGTGGAAGAGCCTCGATTAAAAATGAGCGGTTACTTAGATTTGAGTTCCCAGAAAGGCCTGGCGCGCTCTTAGAATTCCTGGATGCCATTGGAACAGAACGGAATATTACTTTATTTCATTATCGCAATCATGGTTCTGATTTTGGACGAATTCTTACTGGAATTCAGGCTTCTCAAGATGAAACCAATCAACTAGAAGAGCATCTCTCTAAATTAGGTTATCGTTACTGGGAAGAGAGCGATAATCCTGCTTATGAAATGTTTCTTTCTTGAGGCAAATCTCAAGTATCTAATAAAAAATTTTCAATAGCCCATGCTAATGCCTCTGGTGCCTCAAAATGAATCATATGACCTGTATTTAAAATGCATTCGGTTCTGGCGCAAAAAAATGGATGCTCCTCAAAGTCAATATCATGTAATAACTGCATCTGTTTTTTAAAATTCGTATTTTCTCCCCAGATAAATAGAGTCTGTGCGATAATCTGATTCCAGCAAGCTTCAGCTTCTTGCCTTCTATACTGGACAGCATTAGGTAATTTATGAAAAGGATCTGCGCGTAAAGTAACTCTTCCTTTTGAATCTGCTTTTGACCACTCTCTCGCCACAAATTCAGCTTGATCAGATTTCATATTAGGGCTTCTTTTTAAAATTCTTGGAATAAGATCATTTATGGATGCGTATGGCTTAAATTCAGGATTTGATTGTTGCTGCTCTAGCCAATGACGATAATTATTAGGTGCATTTTTGGGATCTGAATCACTCAATCCAAATCCTTCAATATTAATTAAATGGCTAATGCGTTTTGGCATAATACCTGCATAAAGAGAAGCAATATTTGCACCCATGCTATGTCCAATTAGAGTGGCAGGCTGATCCGGTGAATATAATCGTAGAATTTCATCCAGATCAGCTAAATAGTCTGGAAACCAATAACTGGAATTAGTATTTTCGGATCTACCAAAGCCGCGCCAATCAGGAGCAATAATTTGCCAATTTGATTGAAATTTATCCACAACAAACTGAAAAGTTGAACCTGTATCAGCCCAACCATGCAAATAAATTAATAAAGGTGCATCCGTCTTACCCCAACTTTTGATATGATATTTTTTATCTCTTATGGTCTGGAAGCTTGATGCACCATGATTTATCGGCTTATAAGCAGTCATTTATTTTACTAAGGTATCAATATTGTTGATCCAGTTGTTTTTCTGGATTCTAAATCTCTATGTGCCTGCGCGGTATCTTTTAAGGCATATTTTTGGTTAATATTGATTTTTATTATGCCTTGAACTACCAAATCGAATAATTCTTGAGCACCATGTAATAATTTTTCACGTGTATTAATAAAATCCGCCAAAATTGGTCGCGTGACATACAAGGAATGCCTTGAAGCTAATTCGGAAGGTGCGAATGCATCTACAGGACCAGATGCATTTCCAAAAGTTACCATAACACCGTGCGGTTTTAACGAATTTAGCGATGAAATAAAAGTATTTTTTCCAATAGAATCATAAACCGCCGAAACTCCTTTTCCATTAGTGAGCTTGAGTACTTTTTCAGCAACATCTTCATCGGCCATGATAATTTCACTACAACCATGTGCAAGAGCAAGTTCAGCTTTTTCAGGCGTACTTACAACACCAACAACATTAGCTCCTAGGTGGCTCGCCCATTGACTTGCAATTAGTCCCACACCTCCAGCAGCAGCATGCAGTAATATGTCATCATTAGTTTTTACTGCGTAACTTTTTCGCAACAGATACCAAGCAGTGAGCCCTTTTAATAATAAAGCGGCAGCTTGCTCAAATGAGATTCCATCTGGAATAGGTACAAGTTGATTTGCGTCAAAGTTTCTTTGCTCGGAATATGAGTCAGCAGGTCTTCCTGTGTAAACAACTCGATCACCTACCTTAACTACCTTAACATCATCAGCAATTTCCTCTACAACTCCTGCCGCTTCACTTCCTAACCCAGTTGGTAATGGCATGGGATAAAGTCCAGATCTATGATAAGTGTCGATAAAATTTAAGCCAATCGCATTATGTCGAATTCGAGCCTCACCAGGCTTAAGGTCAGGTAAGTCAATTTCACAATAATTTAATACTTCGGGTCCACCATACTCATTAATTCGAATTGCGTTTGTTTTCATTATCTATCCCTCATTGTTAATGCTATATAGTTTAATTGAAATTAAAGTAGAGGTATTCCTATTTTTAAAAAATTAATTAATTGTATCTTCAATAATAATTAACAATAATATTTATATGATCATCAGGCATCTGATGAGATGATAAAAAATCAATCAATACTAGGATATAAAATGGAACGGCTAAAAAATAAAATTGCATTAATTACCGGGGCTGCGCAAGGAATTGGATTAGCTACTGCAAAATTATTTGTACAAGAAGGTGCAAAAGTATTATTAACAGATATCAATATAGACAAAGCCAATAGTGAATCAAAATCACTTAATAAAATTTATCCAGATCAAACATTGGCTCTAGATCATGATGTAACAAGTAAGAAAGATTGGCAATACGCCATTGAATTTATAGAAAATAAATTTGGCGGGATAAATATACTTGTTAATAATGCCGGCATTGGCTCTCTTGGTAATGTCGAGAATGAAAGCTTCGAAAAATGGAAACAAGTTCATTCTGTTGATCTAGATAGTGTCTTCTTGGGCTGTAAATATGCAATACCGATTATAAAAAAATCCAAATCAGGTTCCATCATAAATGTTTCTTCCATTTCCGGTATTATTGCTAGCCACAATATGGCTGCTTACAATTCAGCCAAGTCTGGAGTTAGGCATCTCAGTAAATCCATAGCTTTACACTGCGCTAGAGACAGAAATAATATTCGATGCAATTCTATTCATCCTGCTTTCATTGATACCCCTATACTCGATGATTTGTTCAAAAAAATTGGGCACGAAGCAGCCGTAAAGAAATTATCTCGTCAAATACCTATGGGCCAAATAGGTGAACCCAATGATGTAGCTTACGGTAT
>JAOIZZ010000012.1 GCA_028227395.1 Woeseiaceae bacterium
TCGCGATGGTGGGATCCTGAGGGTGATTTTAAGCCACTCCATCAAATTAACCCCTTGCGACTAGATTTCATCTGCCAATACAACAATATAAAAGATTTAGATATTGCTGATATAGGCTGTGGTGGAGGTATTTTAGCTGAAGCTATGTCGAAAAAAGGTGCTGTTGTTACAGGTATTGATATGGCCGAAAAAGCCCTAAATGTAGCTAAACTCCATCAAATGGAATCCAAAACAACAGTTAATTATCAACTATCTACCGCTGAAGAGCTCTCTGCCTCAAAAAAAGAAAGTTTTGATATCGTCACATGCTTAGAGATGTTGGAACATGTTCCTGAACCAGAAGCCATAGTTAAATCATGCGCTAATCTACTAAAACCAGGTGGTTCAGTCTATTTTTCAACCATCAATAAGAACTTAAAATCTTTCCTTCATGCGATTATCGGTGCAGAGCACCTATTAAAATTGCTTCCAGTTGGTACTCATGAATACAGTAAATTCATCAAACCTTCCAAAATCGACGTATGGGCACGAAGCTGTAATTTGGAGCTTCATAACAGTGCTGGACTTCAATACAATCCAATTTTTGAGAAATACTCTCTGAGTGACAATTTAGATGTTAATTATATGCTGCATTTCATAAAGCCATAATCAAATGAGCAATTTTGCTAAAAGTGTTTTATTTGACCTTGATGGAACATTAATCGACACAGCTATTGACATGACTGAAGTGCTATTAACGATGATTAAAAGCCATCATGGCGACCTTAGTATAACTAATGAGATTGCTCGAAATTATGTCTCAGATGGCTCTATCGGCTTAATTAAAATTGGATTCCCATTGACCCCAAAGAATAAAATCAAGGAACTCCAAAAGATCTACCTTAAGCTGTACCAAGAAAATTTATGCATTAAATCAGATTTTTTTTATTCACTTGAAAAACTACTTGATGATCTCACAAAAAATCAAATTCAATGGGGGATTGTTACTAACAAGCCAACAAGAATGACACTCCCACTCTTAATTGCATTAAAACGTTTTTCACCATTTGTTATTTCCGGTGATACCATAAACAAACGTAAGCCAAGTCCTTTGCCATTAATTTTAGCTTGCAAGATGATGAATATTCAGCCAGAGAATGTTATTTATGTTGGAGATGCAGAGAGAGATATAATCGCTGGTAAAGCTGCCCACATGAAAACAGTATTAGCTCAATATGGTTATATCAAGGGAAATGATAAGCCATCAGAGTGGAATGCTGACCTTACCGCAAAAACCCCAGAAGATCTTTCTAAAATAATTAGGAGTGAACTAAATCTATGCTATTAGAATTATATTTATGGCAAGTAATAGGCTTAATCTTTTTAAGCATGATATTTACCACTTTAGTCGCTTGGTTTTTTTTTAATAAAAAGATAAGTATCTTGCTATCAGAAAATAAACATCAAAATGATATTTTAAACGAGCGTGAAAGCACTATAAAATCAGCAACTGGCCCCTTGCGAGAGGTTTTTTATGAAATGGCAACTAAGTCACTACAAACAAATAGTGAAAACTTTCTATTATTGGCTGAACAAAATCTCAACAAACAACAAGAAAAGTCCAAATCAGAACTCAAGAAAAGTGAGCAAGCAGTTCAAAATCTAGTCGATCCCATCAAAGAAGTATTAAAAGAATCACAAAAACAAAATTTAGACATGGAAAAAGCAAGAAGCAAAGCCTATGGAGGCATTGAATCACAATTGGATGAAATGAGAAAAAATAACAAATCTTTGTCTGACGAGACTAACAATCTAGTTAATGCTCTAAGAAGACCGGAAATAAGAGGTAATTGGGGAGAAATAACACTTGAAAGAGTCGTTGAAATAGCCGGTATGTCGAAGCATTGTGATTTCGATGTTCAAGTCAGTAAAAAAACCGAGGAAGGTGTTATCAGGCCAGATATGATTGTAAAGATGCCAAATAAAAGACACCTAGTTGTGGATGCAAAAACACCATGGGAAAGCTATAGAGCTGCATCAGAATCAGACAACAAAGATACAACAAAAATATTACTCAAAGAACATGCTAAAAATGTTCGTAAACATATTAACCAACTTGCTTCAAAAGCTTATTGGAATCAATTTCCTGAAAGTCCCGAATTTGTTATTTTGTTTATACCTGTTGAGAATTTCTTAATGGCTGCATTAGAAGAAGATCATGGGCTAATGGAACATGCTTTAAAAGAGAAAATAATACTAGCAACTCCAGCGAATTTTATTGCACTATTAAAAACTGTTGAATATGGTTGGCGGCAAGAAGTATTGTCGGATAATGCACTCGAAATAAAGAGCATGGCTGAAGTGCTCCACACAAGGGTAGGAACATTTTTTGATCACGTTGAGAAATTAGGAAGTGCAATTACGAGTACTGTCGTAAACTACAATAAAGCGGTTGGATCTCTTGAGAGAAATGTTCTACCGCAGGCAAAAAAACTTAAAGAATTAGGTGTAAGTACAAAAAACGAAATCACTGAACCTAAACTTATTGATAAGTCACCGCGTGAACCAAATAAGCCAAAAAGTTGATCAAAAGAAGGTAAGTTAGGATGGCCAATCAAAAAATAGATAATTATAAATTTAGCGAAAACGCATTAAAAGATAAGAATATCTTAATTACTGGTGCAACAGATGGTATTGGCCGAGCATTAGCACTGCAATCTGCAAAATTAGGTGCTCGAGTTATTCTTCATGGAAGAAACAGAAAGAAACTTGAAGCTATTCATGATGAGATAACAATTAATCCTCAATCCCAAAAACCAACAATCGCAATGCTTGATTTTGAAATAGCCGCCTCCGAAAGCTACTCCTCTTTATCTGAGAGTATAATGGATGACTTTGATTGTCTCGATGGATTGATTCATTGTGCGGGTATTCTGGGTGATCGATCTGCAATTGAGCAATACGATCCAGGTCTGTGGCAAAAAGTGATGCACGTTAATTTAACCGCTCCTTTTGTATTAACACAAGCGCTAATGCCTAATCTTAAGTCATCTAAGCATCCTTCTATCATCTTCACCAGTAGCGGAGTTGGCCAAATTGGTAAGGCATTCTGGGGAGCTTATTGCGTATCTAAATTCGGCACTGAAGCATTGAGTCAGATTCTATCGCAAGAATTAATTCATACCTCATTTCGTGTAAACTCTATTAATCCTGGTGCCGTAAAAACAAAAATGCGTCTTGCGGCCTATCCTGCTGAGAATCGAGACAATTTAAAATCCCCCCATGAGATTATAGATCCCTATCTCTTTTTATTAGAAGATCAAAGCATTGGAATTACAGGCAAATGTTTCGACGCCCAATAAAATAACTTTATAATATCAAATTGTATCTCAAGCGCTTAAGAATCTTTATCGGTTAAATTTACCGATTTGTATAGGCGCCCTATTTCATCATTAGTCAATACTTGATGACGACCACGTCTTAATGATTTTGGAAGCATAATATCGCCATAACCAAGTCGAATTAATTTATTCACTTTATACCCTACAGCTTCCCATAATCGTTTAACTTCATGCTTTCGCCCTTCACTCAGAGTAACTTCATACCAGACGTTTGCCATGCCACTGGCTTTCTTTTTAACACTAAGGAATGCTGCGGGCCCATCATCTAATTCAACACCATTTAATAGAGAATTAAGATCGTTTTTTGATGGATGACCATATATTCTGACCGCATATTGACGAATTATTTCATAGGATGGATGCATCAATCGGTTAGCAAGCTCACCATCTGTTGTAAACAAGAGGAGTCCTGTCGTCGAAACGTCCAATCGACCCACCATTACCCATCGCATAGATCTTATTTTTGGTAAAGCATCAAATACAGATTTTTTATAATCTGGATCAGATCTCGAGCATATTTCATTATTATTTTTATTATATATTATGTGCTGGTGTGAAAGCTTTCTGGGGTTAACATAAAGTCGCTGAGAGTCTAAATAAAACGATTCATCACCTTTAACTGTATCGCCTATTTGAGCTTTCTTGCCATTTATCTTTAACCTACCATCATTTATCCAGCGCTCAACTTCCCTTCTGGAGCCGTGCCCTTTTGATGCTAGTAATTTTTGAACACGCATCATTTGGCTTTACTCATCTTTCGATTTATCTGTCTGCTCTGATACATTCAGAGAGATGCTATTTTCAGTGCTTCCAACAATATCATCAAATTTAGTTTCTGAGATTATTCTAGCTGATTCTAGATCTTCATCGTTAATAATCTCATTAGTTTCAACAATTAAAGAGTCATTTTTTTCCAGTAGAGGATTTATTTCACGCTCATTTTTATTTTCTTGTTTTATCACCTCAGGAAGATCTAATTTATCTTTGATCGCCTCCCAATCAGAAAGATCAGTTAACAGTGGCAAATCTTGAATTTTTTTGAGCCCAAAATAATCAAGAAAAATCTTTGTGGTACCGAACATTTCTGGACGACCTGGAACATCGCGCTGTCCTGAGATATATATCCACTCCCTTTCCATGAGAGATTTTATAATATTGCTACTAACAGAAACGCCACGGACCTCTTCAATTTCCCCTCTTGTAATTGGCTGCTTATAGGCAATGAGTACTAATGTTTCAAATAACGCTCGCGAGTATCGAGGTGACCTCCATTCCCATAGTTTATCTAGGCGTTTAGATGCCTCTGGAGTTATTTGGATCCGAAAACCAGACGCTACTTCAATTAATTCTATATTTCTTGGTTCGTATTCATCTTGCAGTTGTTCTATGCATTTACGAATCGTAGCTCTCTCTGGTCTCATATTTTCTTCGAATAAATCCTCAATTTTATTTAATTTAAGAGGTTTATCCGAAGCTAATAGCGCTGACTCAATGAAATATCTAACTTCATCATCATTCATTCATCTAATTCCCTTTCTTATAGATTTTAATTTTGTATTTAGCTATCAAGTGAGTGGACTGAAGACGACACTCTTATATGCATTGGAGCAAATTCTTCATTTTGCACTACCTCTATTGCAGCATCTTTCAGCAACTCCAGAATAGCAAGAAAGGTTATAGCAATCCCAATCCTTCCTTCATTTGGGTTGAATAAATCAGTAAAATCAATAAACTTTTTACTATGAATTCGATTGATAATATCAACCATTCTTTGACGAACTGACAAAGTTTCTTTCCTGAAGTGAAGCTCTGAATTCATTTCAACTCTCTTTAGAACATCATGAAATGCTATCAACAATTCTTTAATTGTTACTTCTGGTAACTTTATAACAATAGATTTATTGGGCGCCTCTGCATTAGCAATTACAATATCTCTCTCGAGGCGCGGCAAAGCATCTAATTCTTCTGCTGCTATTTTGAAACGCTCATATTCCTGAAGACGCCTTACCAGCTCAGCACGGGGGTCTTCTTCCTCATTCAGGGTTTCTGGTCGTGGAAGTAGCATTCTAGATTTAATTTCTGCTAGCATGGCGGCCATCAATAAATATTCACCTGCAAGTTCTAATTTAATTTCTTCCATCAAATTAATATAATCAATATATTGTTGAGTGATTTCTGTAACAGGAATATCAAGTATATTTAGATTTTGTCGTTTAATCAGATATAACAATAGGTCTAATGGCCCCTCAAATGCCTCTAAAAAAACTTTCAATGCGAACGGAGGAATATATAAATCCTGAGGTAGCTCAGTCACCGGCTCGCCTTCAACTACGGCGAATGGCATCTCGTATTGTTTATTTATGTCTGTTTCAGTTTGTATGGTCATTGAATCAGTCACTTACAAAGATACTGAAGAAGAAAATTTTGCATCATTTAAATCAATTAATTCTATATAAAAATTGCTCTAGGACACTATTAGCTTGATAATATACCAGTGGAGTGAATTTAAGTAGATAAAGAAAGAAAATACTCTCAATTAATAATTTAATATAACCTTAATATTTATAAAGTAAATCCGACATGCAATTTCTCACTGAATATATTCCAATAATCATATTTATTTTTGCTTATTTTAATGGTGGAATTTTCTTTGCCACCAAAGCATTAATGATTGCAATGCCTATAGGTCTCTGTATCCAGTGGGCACAATCAAAAAAAATCAATAAAATATACCTAGGTTCTACTCTCTTGGTCATAATTCTGGGAACAGCGACCCTTTTCTTTAAAAATCCAACATTTCTTTATTGGAAACCAACTGTCCTCAATTGGCTAATTGCATTAGTATTCCTTGGTAGTCAATGGGTTGGTAAAGAACCGATTATAAAAAGAATGCTAAAGCAGGCTGCTGAACTAAAAGACGAACAATGGAATAAATTAAACTTTATGTGGGTTGTATTTTTCATTTTTAGTGGGGCAATAAATATTTATGTTGCCTATAACTTTACAGAAGAATTTTGGGTAAAATTCAAATTATTTGGTCTATTTGGTATTACGCTTATATTCGTTATAATTCAAAGCATATGGCTAAATACAGCAATTAAAAAAAATGATTCATAATCCTTAAGGGTAGCTATTATGTGGTATGTAATTATTGGTAAAGACATAGAAGACAGCCTTCAATTAAGAATGGAAACAAGAGACTCTCATCTCGCCAGATTGAATGATTTAACTGATCAAGGGCGTATTCTAGTTGCCGGACCAATCCCGGCAATTGATAGCGAGGATCCTGGGGAAGCAGGATTTAGTGGCAGTATTATTATTGCAGAATTTAATTCACTACGAGATGCAGAAGATTGGGCCAATAAGGATCCCTATGTAAGAGCAGGAGTCTTTAGTGAGATAACCGTAAAACCCTTCAAAAGAGTCCTACCTTGATAATCGAAAAACAAATAGAATCTATTTTAATAAGAACTTTTGAACCAAAAGAACTGCTGATTAAGAATCAAAGTCATTTACATAAAGCTCATAAAGAATACAATAAGGAAAGTCACTTTGCCGTTCATATTACATCGAAAATCTTTAACGAAAAATCAAGATTAGAAAGGCATCAGATGGTATACCAAGCACTCGAAGATCTAATGAAATCGAAAATTCACGCACTGCAAATTAAAGCAACAACAACCAATTAAAGCGAAACTAAACAAAGAATAATACAATTAATCTAGGATAAAAAAATGTCAACTACCAAATCATCAAAAATAAATTCAAGAACTCATAACGGCATAGTTTTTATGTTAATCGGTATGATTATCTCGACAATCAGCTGGGCAGAAACAGTAAAAACCGTCAATGGTACTGATATTGACAGTCTTGTTCTTGATATATATATACAAAGCAGAACACAACAGGCAGCAACAGAAGCTACACCAGATCAACGTTTATTATATCTCGATGAATTGACCGATATATACCTCTTATCAACTCAAGAGAGCGCGATTCAATTAAGCCAAAATCCACAAATAAAAGCGCAAATTGAGCTACAAAATAGAGGCTTAATAGCTCAAGCAGTGGCTAGTGACTTTTTTGTTACTGTAAATGTATCCGAGGAACAAATTCTATCCGAATACAATCAAGTGATACAGGCCACCCCATCTAAGGAATATATGGCTAGCCATATATTGCTTGAAACCCAAAGTGACGCAATCTCTATAATCGAAAAACTCAATAATGGAGAAGTATTTTCCGAGCTAGCAACAACAAACTCTATTGGGCCGTCTGCCTCTGCGGGTGGGTCACTAGGGACATGGTTTTCGCCGAATCAAATGGTTAAACCTTTTTCTGATGCTGTAGCGACACTCGATGATGGAAGCTATACCACTGATCCAATACAGACCGAATTTGGTTGGCATGTCATTCTAAGAGAAAACTCCAGAGACTCTATACCTCCAACTTTAGATAGTGTTAGCAACGAAATACGACAAAAAATTATCCAAGACGAATTCCAAGCTTACCTAGAAACGCTAAAGTAAGAAAATTAAAGCCACTAGATTACTAAGAATTAGAAAGTAAGTCTTTTAAACGACTTACCAGAATTTCTTCATTTGCTTGACTTATATTTTTAAAATTTCTTAAGGAAATTAAACCATTTGAGTCTTTCTCTATAACGTATAACCTTTCTAATTCTATATAAATTGCTTTTGGTGGGGCATCGAGCTTTGACTTACCCACCAAATCACAAAATGAAGGACTTTCTCCTTTGTATTTCAGTGGCCTTGGAATATTATTTTTATCTAAAAAAATATCGTCATTCAGCCAGATATCAAATAATTTAGCTAACATGGTATTCATTTCTAAAAAATTATCTTTGTCATTAATAATTTTATTTTTTATTGCAGCGGCATCTTTCCTCGTTAAGTCCGTCATCAAAGCAATTCTAGAAATATTAGTATCTTTTGATCTTAACCCATAATTTTTTGCCGCCACCGAAACAAAGACATTTTTAGCTATAGCGTCAAATATTTTATAACCTACACCATATTTAATAAGCTGCGTAATAAGTGGCTCAAGCATTCTCTTTATTAAGCTAACTAGATAAGGACTCATGTTTCTATGGGATCATTCCTTTTATGGTTAAATAACTACGTCAATTAATTTAAAAAATTCTCGCTCATAAATAACTTTTATATTTAGATCAAGTGCTTTTTGGATTTTTGATCCAGGATCTTGGCCGGATAACAGAAAATCTGTTTTTCTAGATATGCTACCTGTGACTTTCCCGCCTAGATCTCTAATTTTTGACTTTAACTGCTCTCTTGATAAGGTAGAAAATGAACCTGTGATTACAATAGTTTGACCTTCAAAAATTAGCTCTGCCCCTTCCAATGATCTTCTAGAGGTCCATTTAATTCCGCATGAAATTAAATTTTTAACTATTTTTTTATTATGATCATTTCCGAAAAAATCTATTATGTTCTTTGCTACTATTGGACCAACCTCAGGAACCTCTTGAAGACTTTCCTCGGATGCATGCATTAAAATGTCAAGGTCTTTATAATAATCTGCTAGAACCTCGGCAGTCGTTTGACCGACCTCCCTAACACCTAAACTAAAAATAAATTTATCCATAGTTGTATTTTTACTATTAGAAATTGCGTGAATTAGATTTTCAGCAGTTTTTGTTGCAACTCTATCCAGCGAACAAAGCTCTTCTTTATTAAGGGAATATAATTGGTCTGGAGTTAGAATTCTTCCGGAGTTAACTAATTGCTCTATTAATTTAACTCCAAAACCATCGATATCCATCGCCTTTCTTGAAACAAAATGCTTGAGATATTCTATCCTTTGAGCCCTACAATTATACCCTCCAGAACATCTAAATACCGCCTCTCCTTCAATCCTAATAACTTCGGAGTTACATTCGGGGCATGATTTTAGCATCATGACTTCGCTAGAACCTGAGGGTCGTTTTGATTTAATCACCTTGACTATTTCAGGTATCACATCACCAGCTCTTCTTACTGAGACGGTATCACCCACTCGAACATCTTTTCGACGAAGTTCATCCATATTATGTAATGTGATATTACTGATTGTGACACCGCCAACAAAGACCGGTTTTACTTTCGCAACTGGTGTAATTGCTCCCGTTCTTCCAACTTGGAAATCAATAGATACTATACATGTAGTTTTTTCACCGGCGGGGAACTTATGGGCAATTGCCCAGCGAGGCGCTCTTGATACAAAACCTAGTTTATCCTGATGCGAAATTTGATCTATCTTGTAAACTAAACCATCTATATCATAATCAAAAGTATGACGTTTATTCACCATCTGATTATAAAAATTCATGCATCCATCTACGCCATTAACCAGTTTATTTTCATCACAAATCTTTAACCCCCACCCAGATAGCAAAGATAAAATATCGCTATGCTTATTAGGTAAAATTATATCTCTGACGATGCCGACACCATAAAAAAAGATATCCAATGGCCTTTTTTTTGTATGATTGGGGTCCAATTGACGTAAACTGCCAGCTGCAGCATTACGAGGGTTAACAAACACTCTTTCATCGTTAATTTCAGCGTTTTTGTTGAAATCACTGAACCCTGATAATGGCATGTAAACCTCGCCCCTAACTTCCAAATAAGAAGGATGATTCTTGCCCTTTAATTCAAGAGGTATTGATTTAATGGTCCTGATATTATGAGTAACATCTTCACCTTTTTTACCATCACCTCTTGTTGCTGCTCTTACGAGAACACCATCTTCGTAAACAATACTCACGGCTGTACCATCAAATTTTAATTCACAGGCATAATGAATTGATTGCTCCAACGGAAGATTAAGTTTTTCATGAGCTCGGCGATCAAAATTCTCCAACTCCTCTCTGTTAAAAACATTACTCAATGACAGCATAGGCAGAGTATGCTCAATAGATCTAAAAGCTGAAGATGGTTTGGCGCCCACATTTTGGGTTGGTGATGAATCGACTTGATATTCTGGATACTTCTTCTCAAGTTCCAAGAGCTCATTGAACAGATTGTCATACTCATGATCAGAAATTTCTGGCTCATCCATTACATAATAAAGATGATTATGGTTGTGAAGACAGCTAGTTAAACGATTAATTATCTGCTCAACATTTTTCTCAATCATGATCACTCGAGTTTTGTTTTTTTATTTCAAATAAATATTCAATTACTTCTTCTCTAATATAACGCTCTCGCTGAATACTAAAAGAGCTTCCAGATTCATCCAATAACTCACCTTTCAAAGTAATCGATACTTTTTTCACAACAGAAAGCATCTCATCGAATGCCTCAATACCATTAACAGCCAAAGGCAGTGACATAAAGAAAGTAATGCCTGGAATCATCTGATCTTTAATTTTTTTTAAATCAAATATACCCGGCTCAACCAAGCTTGCTGCACTGAAAATGATACTTTTACTCTCATCTTTATAGTAGTGAAATATGCCGTATTCCCCTAATTGCATTCCATGCTCACGTAAAGCTAGCACTAGGTCATCGCCCGCATAACTTGAATTATTAATCGCAACCAAACGAACTGTTACAACAAATTTTTTTTCAGGTTCCAGCTCTTTGAATGCTGGATCAATAATTAATTCTTGAGATTTTTCGTCAAAATCATCTTGACTGGTATCTGATAGTTTCGAATTATCATGAGGATTAATAATTGATGGCTCAATCCTCTCATCGGTTTGACTTTCAGTAAACGTACCAGATTTACTCCACATACCAAATAGATAAATACCCAGTACAAGTAATCCACCAAGTGCCAATAATACCCATCTCATTTCTTCCATTTATTTCACTATCATTTTAAATTCTAATCCACGGTCATCTTGACGGCTTCATCTAGATCAACTGAAACTAGACGCGAAACTCCAGGTTCTTGCATGGTAACCCCAGAGAGTTGCCTGGCAAGCTCCATCGTAGCTTTATTGTGAGTGATGAAAATAAATTGTACTTTTGAAGACATTTCTCTAACAATCTCACAAAAACGGTTCACATTTGTATCATCTAGTGGCGCATCTACCTCGTCAAGCATACAAAATGGCGAAGGATTTAACTCAAAGATAGCAAAAACAAGGGCAACAGCTGTTAATGCCTTTTCACCACCAGACAATAAATTAATTGTGCTATTTCTTTTACCCGGAGGTCTTGCCATAACTGAAACTCCGGCAGACAGTAAGTCATCACCTATTAATTCCATATAAGCTTGACCGCCACCGAATAATTTAGGAAATAATTTTTCAAAACCAGAATTAACCTGATTAAAGGTTTCACGGAAACGTGACCTTGTCTCACGATCAATCTTTCGAATAGCACTCTCAAGAGTAGATAAAGCACTATTTAAATCTTCCATTTGCGAGTCCAAATATTCTTTTCTTTCAGAGTTGGTTTTTAGCTCATCAATAGCCGCTAGATTAATTGGACCAAGGCGATTAATTTTTAAAGAAACTTTTTCTAACTCCTCATTAAAGTTATCCAAGGTCGCCGAATCCGACATCTCATCAAGCAATTCCTCATAATTAAAATCAGTCTGAATAAGTTGTTCATCCAAGCCCTCTCGTCTAATTTTAATAATTTGAGATTCTTCCTTTGACTCATCAAGACCAACTCTAGCATCATTCACAGCCCTTTCTTTCTCGAGTCTTGCCTGATCGGATGCCTTTAATTCGTTCTCAATTGTTTCGACAATCACTCTGGCATTACTCAATTCTTTTTCTGAGATAATTTTTTCTGATAATTGCTCTTCGAGTATATTTTTACTATCAAGCAAGGGTTGCTTGTTTAATTCTATTTGCTGTTGAATCTCTTTTTTTCTAGTTTTGAAATGCTTCTGCTGAGAGATCATTCGCTCTAAATTCTGAGCTGCAGATTGTTTAGTTGATTTCTTACTTTCATATTGAATAATCATTTCTTGTGCAATTTTTCTATCTGCTTCGTACTGACTCCGAACTCGCTCCAGCTCGTCATATAATTTATCTTTTTCGCCTTCTATATTAGCACTTAAAGATTCGAGCTTTAGTAATGATTGCTTCGCTTCTTCTAGGTTACCTCTAGATTTTTTTATAATCGCCTCTAGTGCAATTTTTTCTGCTTGTAAGCTATTAACTTCTTCGATGGAATTACACTGATTAATATTTAGCTGATCCAACTGATTTACTAATGAATCTAACTCACCCTTCGTTGTTAGATAATTATTACCACTTTCTACAGTTTCGTTTTGAATCTGATCTTTCTTTAATTCTTTCTTTTCGAGATTTTTCCTAATATTCTCAAGATCTTTATCCGAGGTATTACAGTCAAAAACCAATTGCTTTATTTCTTTCTCAAGTTTACGAATATTCTGTTCTCTTGGTAAAATTCCTGCCGCAATATTATCTTTACCACGAAATACCTTTACCCAATCCATGCTCATCCAGACGCCATTTTTAGTTATTACCGATCCTTTTATTTTTGAATTCTCACTAATATCAAGAGCCTGATCCAATGTGTCAGCAATCATGATATTTTCTAATAATGAATAAATCGCATCAGGAGCACTCTCAACTTTTGAGGCAAGTGAATTATTTGCAAAATCAGTTTTTTGCTTCGTTTGAACATTATTAATCATTGTAAAGCGGCCAACTTTAAGCCCTTTTATTACTTCAACACCCTGCTGTATACCATTAACGCATAAACCTTCCAAATAATCGCCCAAAACAGTTTCAACCGCAATTTCCCATCCATTAGATATAGTTATATTCTGTGCAATACGCTTATTTTTCGATAATCCATTTGTCTTTAACCATTTAATATCATCATCGCTTTGACTGCCATAAGCTGCGTTTTGTAATGCCGTTAATTTAAATAATTCAACCTCTTTAGCTCTGACTATATTTCGGCGTTGATCCAAAATCGTAACTAAATCATTGCTTCTTTTACGAAGATCGGTAATTTCCAAATTAAGCTCATTAAGAGTTTTTTCCAAAGATTCTTTAGATAAAAGATTTTTTTTGTCCTCTTTAGTAAGAAGAAGAATCTTTTGCTTTAAAGCCTCCATATCAATAGAATTCTCTTCCTTTTTTAATCTATCTTGCTTCTCATTAATTACCTTTAATCCAGACTCGCTGTCTGATAAACGATTTGATTCAACAGTTATGCTTTGTGTGAACTCATTTTCTTTTGATTTAAAATTATTCCATTTTTCTTGCCACATTTGTATGGCTTCTTCTGCAGAACTTAATGAATTTTTTGCTATAGACTCAGATTCATTTGCATTGATTATGCTCGGCTCTAATGTATTTAATACATTTTCTATGTCTACAATTTGTTCTTTATCTAAAGATATATGGTCTTCAATCTCACTGTTATTTTGAATGGCTTGTTCTAGTTCTTTTTTTTGTCTTGACTCTATCTCTAGAGAATATTCTATAGATTGCTCCAACCGACTAATCTCTGAACCCACTTTGTAATAATTGGCTTGTACTTTATTGAATGCTTCTGTTTTTTCATTATGCTCAAGACGTTGAGATTCGATACTTGCCTCTATTTTGCGTTGATCAGCTAACCTAGAATCGAGCAGTACCTTTTTTTCCATAAAGATTTTTTCTACTTCTAGGGCATTTTTATTTAACTCACGAATCCTAATCGCAAGAATATCTGCAGAAAACCTCCTCTCGTCTTCTCGCATTTTTTTATAGCGCTCAGCAGTTTTTGCTTGACGCTTAAGATGGTTAATTTGTTTTTCAATTTCATCAATAACATCAAGCAAGCGATCTAGGTTTTCTTTTGTACGACCAATCCTGCTAGAGGTTTCTTTTCGCCGTTCTTTGTATTTTGATATTCCAGCGGCTTCTTCGATAAAGACTCTCATTTCTTCGGGCTTGGCCTCTATCATTCTAGATATCATACCTTGCTCGATTATAGAATAACTTCGAGGTCCTAAACCGGTGCCTAAGAATATACCCGTAATATCTTTTCGACGGCAACGAACCCCATTTAAATAATAGTTTGAAATGCTGTCACGTGAGACAACTCTTCTGATTGAAATCTCGTTATATTTTGCGTATTGACCTTCAATAGTAGTTTCAGAATTATCAAAGATCAGTTCAACTGTGGCAGCCCCAACAGGCTTCCTCGAACTTGAGCCTTTGAATATTACATCAGTGATAGAGTCACCGCGCAATCGACTGGCTGAGCTCTCTCCCATTACCCATCTGACTGCATCTATAACATTAGATTTCCCACAACCATTAGGGCCAACTACACCAACCAAGTTTGACGGGAATGTAATGACCGTAGGATCAACAAAAGACTTGAAACCGGCGAGCTTGACCTTACTTAATCGCATTTATACAGCTAAATCCATGTTGTTTTTGTGAGAATTAATTGTAATGCATTTACAAAAATAAAACGAATATTCGTTATTAAATGCGGCCTTTATTTGTCATGACAACAAATGAATATCTTGATTAATCTTAATTGTATAATTTTATACTTCCATGTTGCCAATAGATCAGTATAATGCTCACGGTTTCATGGAATAAAATCAAAGCATCAAGTCATAGCGGGAAGTAAAAATATGCCAACAAAAAAAGCCAATAAAGAAACAAAAAAAATAGACTTAATGAGTAGTCCTTTAGATGTTATTGGAGCTTATAAACCGAAACGTGGTGAAGCTTATATGTGTGAAGCACAATTGGAATATTTCCGAACTTTACTGCTGAAATGGAAGAGCAACCTTATCGATGAAGTTGATAGAACTGTCGTGCACATGAAGGATGAAGCCTCGAATTTTCCTGATCCAAATGATCGTGCAACACAAGAATCGGAATTTGGCTTGGAATTAAGAACAAGAGACCGAGAAAGAAAACTTCTTAAGAAAATCAATTCAACACTCACAAGGATTGATGACGGTGATTATGGTTATTGTGATGAAACAGGTGAGGAGATAGGGTTAAAAAGACTTCAAGCCAGACCGGTTGCTACGCTATCCCTTGAGGCACAAGAAAGACGTGAATTATCAGAACGCCAATACAGAGATAGAGATGATCGTTATCGTTAGAAATGATCGATAAGAACGGTATTGATTCTCTCAATAAAATTGAATACAGGGGCAGATTCGCACCTTCACCTACAGGTCCGCTTCACTTTGGCTCACTCATTGCAGCGATAGCAAGTTACCTGGAAGCAAAAATCAATCAAGGTAAGTGGTTTCTAAGAATTGATGACGCTGATCACCTACGCGAACAAGTGCATGCAAGCGATTCAATCAAAAAAGCATTAGAGCTACATGGTTTTGAGTGGGATAAGGATATTCAATACCAATCAAATTCGAATGTTTTATATAAGAACATTAAAAATCATCTTATAGATAATCAAAAAGCTTTTCGTTGCAACTGCTCAAGAAAAATACTCAAAAAAAACCAAACGGGTTTAAATGGTATTATTTATACAGGAACCTGTCGAAAAAAACATATCACTAATGATTACTCAATCAGAGTTTTCACCGACCAATTAAAAATAGAATTTAATGATGAGCTTCAAGGCCCTCAATCATCACAATTAGATAAGGAAATTGGTGATTTTGTAATTTGGAGGCGGGACAATATAATTTCATATCACTTGGCCACAATTATTGACGATAATGAGCTAGGTATCACAAATATTGTCAGGGGCAATGATTTAATAAATTCAACTTTTTGCCAATTATATCTACAAAATTTACTTAACTATAAGAATCCGATTTATAGTCATATTCCGGTTGTAGTAGATAAAAATAAACAGAAACTGAGCAAACAATTTGGCGCAAAAGAAATATCTAATAAATTAAACACGCAAAACTTAGTCGCTGGACTTTTGGCTTTAAAACAAATGCCACCAGATGATCTGGCCTTAGATAGCTTAGAAAATATTTGGTCTTGGGCAATTGATAACTGGAATAGTAAAACTTTAGCAATGACTCGGAGTTTAAAAAAACCAAATTTATAATATTGGATGCTTTCCTTGCATCAATACTTAATCAGAATCCAAGTCTTTCATGCTGAGCCTTACTCTTCCTTGTCGATCAACCTCAAGCACCTTAACTTTTACTTCATCGCCTTCAGAAAGTTTATCGCTGACTTTTTCGACACGCTCGTCTGAAATTTGAGATATATGAACCAAGCCATCTTTTCCAGGAAGAATAGTAACAAAAGCACCAAAGTCCATCAAACGGACTACTTTTCCATCATATATCCTACCCACTTCAACATCAGCAGTTATCAGCTCAATTCTTCTTACCGCCTCTCTTCCTGATGCCCCATCAATAGAAGCAACTCGCACAGTGCCATCCTGGTCGATATCAATTGAAGCTCCTGTTTCTTCTGTCATAGCTCTAATTACAGCACCACCTTTACCAATAACATCTCTAATTTTTTCTGGATCAATTTTAAATGTAGTAATCGTCGGTGCAAATTCTGACATCTCTTCTCTGTGGGATGTAATTACTTTATTCATTTCACTCAAAATATACAGTCGAGCTTCTTTAGCTTGCTCCAATGCAATATCCATAATTTCTTTTGTGATACCTTGTATCTTTATATCCATTTGAAGTGCAGTAATGCCTTCATCTGTACCTGCGACTTTAAAGTCCATATCACCAAGATGATCTTCATCACCAAGAATATCTGTCAATACTGCAAATTTCTCACCTTCCTTAACTAAGCCCATCGCTACGCCAGCAACTGGAGCCTTAATAGGCACCCCTGCATCCATCAATGAGAGACTCGTTCCACAAACAGAAGCCATGGAACTGGATCCATTAGATTCAGTAATTTCAGAAACAACACGAATGACGTATGGAAATTCTTCTTGATCAGGCATTACCGCTTGTATGCCTCTTTTTGCTAGTTTTCCATGTCCAATTTCACGTCTTTTTGGTGACCCAACAAAACCAGTTTCACCAACACAATATGGAGGAAAATTATAATGTAACATAAATGAATCTTTATACTCACCCATCAAGGCATCAATCATTTGTGCGTCTCTGCCCGTTCCAAGAGTAGTCACAACTATCGCTTGAGTTTCACCGCGAGTAAAAAGAGCAGATCCATGAGTTCTTGGTAATACACCGACCCTAACATCAATCGATCTTACTGTACTGACATCACGACCATCAATTCTTGGCTCCCCATCGATAACTCTATTTCTAACTATATTTTTTTCTAGTTTAGATAAGGATCCTTTAATTTCATCTTCCGACCATTTATCTTCATACTTTTGGATAACTTCATTCAATACATTCTCTTTGCATTGCGAAATAGCAAGATGTCGCTCCATTTTATCTATATTGGTATAAGCTGCAGCTAGACCTTTAGTTGCAGAGTCACTAACAGCAGCCGCTAGACTCTCATCAGTTTCTGGAGCTGACCATTCCCACTTAGGTTTACCAACTTCCTCAACCATTTCATTTATTTGCTCAATCACAAGCTGCATTTGCTCATGACCGTACATCACAGCACCAAGCATAATTTCTTCTGATAATATTTTTGCTTCTGATTCAACCATCAAAACGGCATCATTTGTTCCTGCTACCACTAGATCAAGATCGGAATCGATTAAACTTGTAACCGAAGGATTCAAAACATATTCATTATTAATGTACCCGACTCGAGCACAACCCAGAGGACCGGCGAAAGGCATGCCAGATAAACTTAATGCTGCAGATGCCCCTATCAACGAAGGCATATCTGGATCAATCTCTGGATTTAAAGATATAACAGTAGCAATTACCTGAACTTCATTCTTAAAGCCTTTTGGAAACAATGGACGTACCGGCCTATCTATCAACCGTGATGTTAAAGTTTCTTTTTCAGAAGGTCTTCCTTCGCGCTTAAAAAATCCACCCGGTATTTTGCCGGCCGCATATGTTTTTTCTTGATAATTTACAGTAAGCGGGAAAAAATCACGACCAGGATCAGCATGCTTTCTGCCAACTGCAGTCACTAATACAGAGGTACCTTCAACGGAAACTATGACTGAACTGTCTGTTTGACGAGCTATTTCACCAGTCTCTATAGTTACTTCATGGTCGCCGTACTGGAATACTTTTTTAATTGATTTCACTATTAATACTCTTATTGATTGATTGTTGTCTCAAGAAAATCTTGAGCGCTATAGGATTTTTTAGTTCTTAACGTCTTAGTCCGAGACTTTTAATTAATTCTGCGTATCGGCCTTGGTCATTCTTTTTTAGGTAGTCAAGTAACTTTCGTCGCTTGCTCACCATTTTCAAGAGACCTTGTCTGGAATGATGATCTTTTTTGTGCTCACCAAAATGATCAGTCAATTCAGTAATACGTTTAGTCAAGATAGCAACTTGCACCTCAGGAGAACCTGTATCTGCCTCACCTCTTGAATATTCTTTTATAATTGTACTTTTACTTTCACTCGATAGTGACATTTTTTAAAAACCCCGATAGTTCTTCGTTTAATTGTTGATATTACTATGAAGCGCGCTATTCTAGCGCTTAGTCACTCCAAGTAACAGTATTAAATTAAATTAAATAAAAATATTTAACTGTATCTTAACTCTAACCCTTTCTATTGATGCATCTATAAATGAAATATACGACGTGGTATTAGAAGATAATTCTCTTTTTGTTCACCAATACCAATAAATTTTTCATCACTATCATAAACCCTAATAAGTCCTTTAGGGGAAGATGAGACTTCAATAATCCGCCCATTAAGAAACATCCCTAATTCATCTTGATTAAGATGAATGCTCGGCCAATCTAATAATGCCGTGTCTACTGGTAAGAGATAATCTTTGTTTTCAGTTCCGCTACTCGCCATTGATTCTTCAATAGATTCAAAACACAACATTTGATCCTCTTTAAAATTACCCACTCCGACCCTATGTAATTTTTTCGTGTAACCCACCATACCGGCTTTTTTTGCAATATCTTCAACTAATACTCTTATGTAAGTTCCTTTAGAAACAGTCACCAAGAACTCAACACAATCATCACCAATATTTTCAAGCTTTATTGATGAGATATTTATATTTCGAGCTTCTCGTTGGATCACTTCGCCTTTTCTGGCTAACTTATATAATCGTTGACCGTCTTTTTTTAACGCTGAATACATGGGAGGAATTTGTGCTGATTCACCCAGAAATGTTTCTAGAATATAAACCCAGTAATCATGATCATGCATATGAATTTCTGATGTCTCTTCTATCGTACCCTCTCGATCACCTGTTGATGTTGATTTACCAAATTCCGCAATAACACGATATGTTTTATGATTATTTAATAGATAGGGGCAGATTTTTGTGGCTTCACCAAAACACAATATCAACATGCCAGTGGCCGCGGGATCAAGACTACCTCCGTGCCCTCCTTTTTTTGCACCAATCAACTTCTTTACATTTTGTAATGCCCTATTTGAAGATAATCCATCTGCTTTATTAAGCAAGATGATGCCATTGACTGGCACAATAGAGCTTTTATCTGAGCTCAAAGCAATCTCCAATAAAAATAATTAAATTATGTTTTTTTTGCAAGGTTAGCTTGGTCGATTAAACTGGAGATCTCCATACCTTTAATGATGCTATCATCATGATAGAATCTCAACTCAGGCACATGTCTAATTTTGATGGAGGCGCCAAGTTTTTTTCTTAAGTAGCCGGTCGCTCTGGCCAATCCTTTCGCTGGAATATGTATTTCATCATTAAATTGGATCGAGCTAAAATAAATTTTTGCGATACTCAAATCATGACTTAGATCAATGGATGTCAATGAAACTCCTGATAAACCAGGGTCGTTCAAATCAAACCGTATTAATTCATTTAAGGCCCTCAAGATCAAGGGACCCATTCGTTGATTTCTAGAGAATTCTCTTGCCATTTTTTATGTCGCAATAATTATGTAGGTAAATTTAATCGATTGTCCTAGCAATTTCGATTCGTTCGAAGCATTCAATCTGATCACCAACCTTCACATCGTTATAATTTTTAACACCGATTCCACATTCTGTACCTGATTGCACTTCTTTTGCTTCATCTTTAAAACGTCTAAGTGATTCAAGTTCACCTTCATAAATGACCACATTTTCTCTTAATACGCGGATAGGACTGGCTCTTTTTACATGGCCTTCGGTCACTATACTGCCCGCAATATTACCTAATTTAGGAGATGTAAAGACTTCTTTGACTTCTGCCAAACCAATTATATTCTCTCTTATCTCAGGAGATAGAAGGCCATTGATAGATGTTTTAACATCATCGATAGCTTCATAAATAACACTGTAATAACGTATATCGACTGCTGATTCTTTAATTGCATTCTTTGCCGAAGAATCAGCGCGAACATTGAATCCTATTATTGCGGCTTTAGATGCTTCTGCCAAAACAACATCTGACTCATTGATGCCACCAACTCCAGAATTAATGATTTTGACTTTTACCTCATCACTGTTAAGGCTGGTTAGCGCATCTTTCAATGCTTCTGAGCTTCCATGGACATCGGATTTAATTAATATAGCGACAGACTTACCAGTCGCATCATTAATTTGAGAGAATATATCATCTGATTTTGCACTTTGTTGTTGTATCGCTTTAGATTCTCGTGTTTTTGCTTTTCTATTTTCCGCTAGTTCTCGAGCTTGTTTTTCATTTTTAACCACATAAAAGCTATCCCCAGATACTGGTGTTTTTGGAAGACCCAAAACTACAACAGGGGTTGAAGGACTCGCTTCTTTCATTATTTTTTGAGTCTCATCAAACATTGTTCTTATTTTACCAAACTCATCACCAGCTAAAAGAATATCGCCTTTTGATAGAGTGCCTGCCTGAACCAACAGTGTGGCCATTACACCTCTGCCGCGATCTAAACTTGATTCAATCACGACTCCTCGTGCGGGACCCTCACCAACTGCCTGCAAGTCCATAATTTCAGCTTGCAACAATATTTTTTCCAAAAGATCATCAATACCTTCACCAGTTTGCGCGGAGACAGATGCAAAAAGATTATCTCCACCCCATTCCTCTGAGATTATCTCATGCGCTGAAAGTTCAGTTCTTACCCTTTCTACATCAATATCTTCTTTATCAATTTTATTAATAGCAACAATCATCGGTACATTTGCTGCCTTAGTATGCTCTATTGCTTCAATAGTTTGAGGCTTAACACCATCATCGGCTGCAACTACAAGAATTACTATGTCTGTTGCTTGAGCCCCTCTAGCTCTCATAGCTGTAAATGCTGCATGCCCAGGGGTATCTAAGAAAGTAATATTACCCTTATCTGTTTTTACGTTATAAGCCCCAATATGTTGAGTGATACCTCCGGCTTCGCCATCTGCGACTTTTGAATTCTTGATGTAATCAAGTAACGAAGTTTTACCATGATCAACATGCCCCATAATCGTTACCACAGGCGCACGTGATACTTTCTCGCCATCGAGGTCGTCAGAGATGAGTACATCTTGTTCTAATTTATCATCTTCGATTTTTGCAACATGCCCTAATTCCTCAACTACTAGAATTGCTGTATCTTGGTCTATTACCTGATTGATCGTGACCATTGCCCCCATATTAAAAAGGACTTTTACCACCTCATTACCCTTAACAGCCATGCGCTGAGCAAGCTCTGAAACCATGATTCCTTCTGGAACAATTACTTCCCTTATTACTGGTGCAGTTGGCTTTTCAAAACCATGCTGACCATCACCATCTATAGATACAGAACGTCTTCTTGCTGCTGGTTTCTTGCGTCGTCTGCCACTTTTATCACCTGCCACATGAAGCTCTTTTCTGCCATAACGAGTGTCATCCAAGCTACCTCTTTTTTTACCTTTGTTTTTATTTTGTTTCTGAGGCTCTTTGTCTTCATTGGTAAATTTTTTAACCGTTTCGGGTTTTTCTGTTTTCTTGTCATCTTTTGGTACGGCATTTTCCACGGCGGTAGCTTCAACTTTTTCAGCTTGCTCCTTGATGGTTGCCTCAGCCTCAAGTTTGGCCTCACTTTCAAGGCGATCAGCTTCGATTTTATTTTGCTTTAGTTGCTCTTTTTCTTGTAACTCATTATCGATAAGCTCTTGTTCTTGCTGCTTCTTTAATTCTAGCTCTTTCTTTTCCGCCTCGGCCTGATCTTCAAGAACATCTCTTTTTATATATGTGCGCTTCTTCCTGACCTCTACATTAACCGTCCTGGATCTGCCTTGAGTGCTTGATAATTTTAGCTCGGATTGTGATTTTCTTTTAAGAGTAATGCGTCTTGGCGAACTTCCCTCATCATCTCCACCCAAACCATGACTCCGACGAAGAAATGTCAACAGTTCAAGCTTTGCATCATCACTGATAATATCGTCACTTCCAGTGACTTTAATACCAGCTTCATCGAGTTGCGCCAGTAATTTTTCAACCGGAACTTTTAAAACATCTGCAAATTGCAAGACAGTTACATCAGCCATTAATTAACTCCAAAAATCTATTTTTCACTCTCATCAAACCAATGAGCGCGAGCTTTCATTATTAAAGATGCCGCAGCCTCTTCGTCCATAGCGTCAATTTCTAGTAAATCGTCTGTTGCTAGGTCCGCTAAATCCTCTCTTGTGACAACGCCTTTACTTGCCAGTTTTGAGGCTAACCCTTTGTCCATACCTTCAAGACTTAAGAGATCTTCTGCAGGTTCAGCATTTTCAATCTTCTCTTCATCAACAATTGCCTGAGTTAAGAGCATGTCTCTGGCACGATTCCTTAACTCTTCAACAATATCTTCATCAAATTCTTCAATTTCAACCAATTCCGAAGTTGGAACATAAGCCACCTCTTCGATTGAGGTGAATCCTTCCTGCACCAGAATTAAGGCAACTTCTTCATCAACATCTAGTTGCTTGGTAAATAAGTCTATGACCACTCGCGTTTCCTGCTCATTCTTCTGATCAGCATCCACTTCCGTCATTACATTCAATTCCCAACCAGTAAGTTCACTGGCAAGTCTTATATTTTGACCGCCACGACCAATAGCTTGAGAAAGCTTTTCTTCATCTACCGCAACATCCATACTATGGGCATCTTCGTCCACCACAATGGATATAACTTCAGCTGGTGACATTGAATTAATCACGTATTGAGCTGGATTTTCATTCCATAAAATAATATCAACACGTTCACCCGCCAATTCGTTTGAAACAGATTGAACCCTTGACCCACGCATACCCACACAAGCTCCCACCGGATCAATGCGCGGCTCATTGCTCTTGACCGCTATTTTAGCTCTTAATCCTGGATCTCTTGCCGCCCCAAGAATTTCAATCAACCCTTGACCAACTTCAGGCACTTCTATTTTGAATAGCTCAATCAAAAACTGAGGTGAAGTCCTGGTCATAAATAATTGAGGCCCTCTGGGCTCAGACCGAACCTCCACAAGTAAAGCTTTTATGCGATCATGAACTCTAACGGCTTCTCTTGGCATCATACTATCTCTTGAAATAAAGCCCTCAGCATTACCCCCTAAGTCCATATAAATACCATTACGATCAACCCTTTTAACAAGACCTGAGAGAAGCTCTCCCGCACGATCTTTATAAGCTTCGACAACTTTTTCGCGTTCAGCTTCGCGTACTTTTTGAACAATGACTTGCTTAGCCATTTGTGCTGAAATACGGCCAAAAGGTGCAGATTCCATGGGAATCTCTACATAACCACCAGGCTCAGCATTTTCATCAATATCCAATGCATCAATCATTCTTAATTCATGATCTGGTGTTTCAAGTTCTGTTGATTCATCAGCAAACACCAGCCAACGCCGAAATGTTTCATGCTCACCAGTATCACGATCAATGGCTACCCTTGCATCGATATCCTCTTCATGATTTTTTGCTGCTGCTGCTGCCAAAGCAGCTTCCATAGCTTGAAAAATTACATCTTTCTCAACGCCTTTCTCATTGGACACAACATCCACTACCGCAAGAATTTCTCTACTCATTTAAATTACACTCCAAAACAATCTATTTCTTGTTTTTAAATACCGGGACTAAACGTGTGAAATCAATAGTATCTATTGATATCTTATAGACCTCGCCATCTACCTTTACTTCAATAAAATCTTCATTTGCAGTCAACAAATTACCTTTAAAATTTCTTCTGCCATCCTGAGGAATGGTTAACTTTATCCTTACCTCATCGCCTAAAAACTGAAGATAATGTTCAATTTTTGTTAATCTTCGATCCAAACCAGGAGACGAAACTTCCAGTACATAATCGTCCTTGATGGGTTCTTCGATATCCATCAACATCCCAACTTGTTGACTTACTGCCTCACAATCCTCTAAACCAATCCCTTCCGGTCGATCGATGAATAATCTAATTAAATTATTTTCACCGTCCCACTTCATTTCTAAATCAGTTAATTCATAACCTATTTTATTCACAGTAGGCTCTATTAATAACTTTAAATCATTAAAATCCATATTAACTCATTTATATAAATACATGTTTTAAAACATAAAAAAGGGCTACTAGCCCTCTAAATATATCACTAAAAACTCTAAACCTAGGTAATAAAAAACCCCATAAAGGGGTCAGAATTTTCTAAGTTGACCTGCTCATACCGGCCATCTTTGGTACACGAACCATTATACTGCAAATTACTAGCTAAGCACAATGATAATCACTAAAAACCCTGCTTATCAATTGTCCCAATGACAAAGAAGTTGCTTTGGCCCCCGGAAGGCCCAACCATCAAAATCAATCAAATTAGAGTCGGATAGCCTCAGATTCGGCAATCGATTGAATATTTTTGGTAAAGCCACTTCAGCTATGAGAGCTCGTGATATCCAAGCACCCGCACAATAATGAGGGCCAGCGCCAAACGTCACTGATGATCTTGTGTCACGTTCCACATCAAATATATCTGGTTCCTCAAATATCTCTGCATCACGATTAGCTGAACTGAACATGAAGAAAACACGGTCGCCCTTTTCAAATTCGATATTATGGTAAGTGTATTTTTTTGCAATTTGTCGTGGCGACATGCCAATTGGTGAAATCCATCTTGCAAACTCCTCAAATGCCTGCAGCCAGGTGGCTTTATTGGAGTAAATTTTCGTTAACTGCTCAGGATTGGTTAGGAGCGCCCAGATCGTTCCAGCAATGGCATCTCTTGGTTCATTTTGACCACCAGAAATAGCAAGTTTTACATTGGCTCGTATTTGTCGCTCATCCAAGTCAGCAGCCAATTGCACGCTCAATAACGACAAATCGGGCTTAGCGCTAACCTTAGGTAACATTTCATCAATATGCCGATCTATCGAAGCCGTACAGTCATTGCAGTTATCCTCTATAACCATATCACCACTGTAGTTTGCGCATCCATCAATCATCCCCTGACTAACACGGTCCATTTCAGCGAACTTCATGTTGGTCAGGCCCGTGATTAATTTGAGCGCTTCAGCGGATAGTGGCATTGCGTATTCTTGGATTAATTCGCCTGACCCTTTTTTCGATAAGCCATCAAGTAAATGATCTGCATATTCATTGAAATAATTAAGCCATTGATTTTTTACTGTTTTTGGAGAGACAGATGGCGATATGATGCGACGCTCATGCTGATGCTCTTTACCATCCTTTCGCATCATATTCGCACCCATAAGACGAGTCATTAGACCATTTGGCTGCAAGGATGAAAAAACCTCAATAATTTTTTCATTAATAAAGATATCATTTCGTTTTGTGAATAGCGTGGCTCCCAGTTGAGGTACATACGCAATAGGTGCATTAGCACGCATAGCCTCTAAGTCTGGATAAGGGTTCTTAGTAAATTTTCCTAGATTAATATTATATTCTGGGGCCGATGACATGCGGTTAATTCCAATAAATTACGTGTGCTTCCCAACAACCCAATCTGTATTTGTTAAATACTTTTCACCTGCTTCAATCGGTAAATCTTCCAGAGCTGAACCCATTGAATCATTCCAGCGATTTAGGTAACCAAACAGCGCAATTACAGCTGTAATTTCAACAATATCATCATCTTCCCAATATTTATGCAGTTCTTCTGCTAATTCATCCGTTACACCATTGGGTACATTGGCCGCTGCAAATGCATATTTTAAGGCCGCTTTTTCTGCCTCACTGTAATGAGAGCTCTCCATAAAATTCCAAGCCTCATTCAAACGCTCTTCACTCGAACCAAACCTCTGTGAACCAAGAATGGTATGTGCTTGACAATATCGACAACCAGATACAAAACTGGTTACATAGCCAATAATACGTTTAAACTCTGGCGTAACCTTACCATGACACTCCATGACCGCGATATTTAGTTCAGTAAACGCTCGCGCAACTCTTGGCCTTCTAGACATTGTTCGAACGCTGTTGGGTATTACACCAAGTGGTCCTTTAAAAAACTGAATAAACTCGCAAAGATCTTTTTCGATTTCATGCTCTTCGAGCGGTCTTACTAATGCCATGATGACTCCTTATTTGAGGTTGCTTTTTTATAAATTAGAAAGAAGATGATAGTACTGGATCATTGATATCTTTCATCCATAAATACATTAATTTATCTAATTTTTCATACATCAATTTACCGGATACTTCGTTAATTAAATTAGTTTGCTCGTCTGGATCTGTCTCTAAGTTATATAGCTCATCAGTCAGTTCAGCTTTAGCCTTTAGATTGAAGCGTTTAACTAGTTTCCAATTATCAAGTTTTATCATCCGTAAATCAGATCGTCCAAAATTTCTCATACTATACTGAGCATAAATTGGTCTTTGTAATAGCTCTTCTTTTTCATTAAGTAACGGCATTAAATCAATGCCCATTAATGGGAGAGGCTCTGGTAGTTTTATCTCAAGCGCACTCATTATAGAGGGGAATATATCGATATTTGAAACCGGTGTGTTAATTACTTGCCCTGGCTCAATCAAAGCCGGTGATCTTATAATAAAGGGAATTTTTATTGCCTCATCATATAAATTTGCAATTCCTTCATAACCGACAACTTCATCACCCGAGATAACTCCAACAGCACCTCTTCCATAGTATCCATGGTGACCGATCAACATGCCATGATCACCAATATAGATGACCATAGTATTTTCACTCAAGCCAAGATCATCCAGTTCACTTAAGATCCTCCCTATAGATCTATCTAAGGCATGAATTGAGGCATAGTTATTACGCGTAATCTTTTTTAGCCACTCTTGATCAATTCCTTCACGTTCGGGCACAATTGGATCAATGTGTTCGACCGCTTTTAAATCCTCTTCAGGGACTTGATTCCACGGTACCTGAGGCTCACGGAATGCGACTGTTAGTGCAAATTTTTTGTTTTGATTCTTTCTCAAGAATTGAATCGCGTAGTCGGCGAAAATATTTGAAGTATGGCCACTAACTTTTTGCAACGCACCATTAACATTGAGCAAGGGATTGAATGGAGTTAAATCTTGGTTGTAGCTGACAAAATAATTAAAACCACGATTCTGGGGTTGGTATTTTGGTAATTCACCTAAGTGCCACTTACCAATTAATCCGGTTTCGTAACCATTACGTTGAAGAATTTGGGGCCAAATAAGTACATTCTCATCCATGCCTTGATTGCTATAATTTTTATTTAACATCAAAAAATCACTGATGCCTACCTGACTGGGATATTGTCCGCTGAGCATAGCTGCTCTGGAAGGTGAGCAGACAGGTGCGGCTGCATAAGCATTGTCGAATCGGACCCCATGACTAGCAAGTTGATCTAAATTGGGCGTTAAAACTTGGCTATCACCATAAGCCCCCATCGCTCTTCGGGCATGATCATCTGGCACCATAATAATTAAATTAAAATTATTAGCTGATAATAGGGGCGAGGCGATACTGAGCCAGATTAATACAATAAACAATTTAAAGATTCTAATCATTCCTTCTGAGTTACCTCTTCGTATTTATCTTAAATATTTTAATAGATAAATGAGTTTAATAAAAAATAATAAATATCTGAAATATAATAAATTTATATTCTAAATTAATTCTTTAAGCTTATTTTTTTCACGTTTTTTTAATAGCTTCTCTGACAATGAAAACCCTCGATCTGGTTTTGACCAAGGACAAACTTCAATACAAATTCCACACCCAACGGCCTCTGTGAAATAAGGCACACATTTATCAAAATCTACATACCATTTATCATCGCCTCGAACCATATGCTTCTCATCACTAATCGCATCCACAGGACAATCTATCGTACATCTTCGGCAACCAATACACAGATCATCAACCGCAATGTCAATGGGTCTATCATGGTCTAATGGCAGATCGGTCAATATCGTCGCTATTCTCATGCTCGACCCAAATTCCCTGCAAATAAGCGATCCATGCTTACCCAGTTGTCCTAGACCAGCATTGATGGCCAATGGGATATGTAACAGGTCAGCACCCTCACAATAAGCTCTTGCACGCCAGCCCATTGCTCTAATCTTTTTAGATAACTCAATGGCTGTCCTAGAGATTTCCATATAAGCTCGCATTGTTTCGGTACCAGCACGACCAGTGGTAACATGCTGCATCTCATCACTATCCATCGGGTATAAAATTACAATCGCATTTGCATAGTTAATTTCACCGCCCTTATAAAGCGCCTCTTTAATCAACGGGCTAGTACCAACAGAACCTGCACCAAAACTCAATGCCAAATCTTTTATCTCAGCAGTAATATCTGCTTGTGATGTAATTTTTCTTTTACTCTTTGCGATAGGCCCATCTGCATCTCTTAACATCCAACGATTCACAAGATTCAACCAAGATACTTTAAACGGATTGATGAGTCCGAAAAAAAGCTCCAACTTACTCCATTCAAGCTCTCTGGCACCTGATCCATGGAATATCTGCGTTGCTGCTCGCTTGTTGGTTTCACCTAAACCATTAATAATATTGCCTGATAATGGCTGATCACGATAAGCAAATGGCAACTCCGGTGATGGAAAATCTTTTTTCAATAGTCAATCCTTAATGAGATCTTCAATTACGAGAGGTTTACCCGTATTTTTGGCTTTTTTATAGGCAAGCCTTATAATTAAGCCTTTCCCTGCCCACATAATTGCTCTTCTAAAAAGCCATAATAACAACAGTAAATCGCGTTTAAGTGCTTCAAATCGGGTGGGATTTTCAATATAAAACTGTTCTTCAAATGATTTCATCATCTTATCCTATAACAAATCAGAAGATATCTCATAAGTCATGTAACTTAAACTAACGAATTGACTTTAACTGACTCTCAAATAATAGTCCTAAAGGTGAGATTGATCCTTGCTGCCTTTATTTTTTTACTCAATGGCAGGCTGTGCAGCCAGTTTTTTTGAATACTGCCACTCATAAGCAATAAACTGCCCGAATCAAGTACTAAGGATATTTTTTCATTGGTTGTTTTGTGTTTTAAGGTGAATTTTCGAGGTGCACCAAAGCTTACTGAGGCTATGGCCCCATTTTCTTTGAGTTGCTTTTCATTATCCGAGTGCCAACCCATGCCCTCCTCACCATTATGATAGAGATTCAGTAGGCATGAATTATATGTGTGGCCAGAAATAAGCTCTATTTGTTCTTTTATTAAGTTGAGTCCGGGGGTCCAAAGCATGGCAATTTTTGTTTTATTTGAATACTTGTAAGCAAAAGCTCGGTCGCCATACCAGGCAACTTTTCTCTTGGTAATAACGTGTTTTCCAAACATAGTTAATTCATCGTGCTTCCAATTGATATCATTCATCAAATTGGCATAATATTTTTCACACATGAGAGATGAAAAGGCGCTCTTCCAATACTGGACTTCCCCATCATGAGATAATATATTTTGCATTTTAATTATCTTTTGCTTGTTTAAACTCTGGATAACACTGCATCGAGAATATCCTTGATATCTTTTGGTCAGTTATTTTTTATGTGATCTATACCAGATCTCGAGCCAGGCTCATTATGATAAACCTTTAGCTGGTGATCATAGAGTGTTCGCGTCAAATTTGTGGCCTCTTCTAAGCTCATCTCTGGGCATTTCTGTAAACACTCCATTTCAGTCTGAATGCCAATCAATGGGTGAGCTCCAATCAGATTAGCGATCTCTATGGCCCTTGCAAAAACCTTATTATCTGGAACAACTTCATTAATTAACTGAAATTGAAGTGCTTGATCGGCCGTTATCTTCTCGCCTGTGAGTGCAATCCAACTCGCCCATACACGAGGAATCTGAAGCGATAAACGAGCCGTACCACTGGCTCCTGCCATAGCGTAAGCAATTTCAGGTAAGCCAAATCTAGCACCTTGGCCTGCCACCCTTATATCTGTAAGCATGGAAACGTAAATCAAGCCCGTACCAATGCACCAACTATTGATAGCAGCGATGATGGGTTTATTACGAGGTAATGAATAAATCTTTTCAGTGATGTCCTCACCATCGGGGTAATCATCACCTTCATTTAGATCATCACCAGCACTAAAACACTTGCCTTCACTGCCTTTTAAGATTCCCACTTTAACCTCATCATCATTGAGAAAATCTTTCAAATACGAATATAATTGAGCATGCATATCAAAGGTGATGGCGTTCACTTTGCCATTATCAATGGTAAATACGCCTATATTTCCTTGCTTTTCATATGTAATTTTCATCGTATTATCCAGTTAATTTATACGGCCACAAGATATCTTGCATGCTCAATATTAATGCAACGATCTAAATACATTTTATGACGTTCTGAGCGGTTATAAAAACTACTTCAGCGGGGCCATTATTTATTTTCAAGTCTATTAAATTTTGACATAACTTCCTTTAATCCTTCATGGGAGATAGCTTTTACCTCATGCCCAAGATTACCTGTCATGTCATGAGCCGCTACCATTGCATTAATAATAGCCTCCTCAGTTGCCTCCACCGTTGCTAAAAAGAGGTAGTTCATTTCGTCATTTGTTATAGCTTTAAGATTTAAAGCTGGGCCACTTTGTTGGGCCTTGGGGTTTGCTGTTGAAAAGGCTATGAAAATATCGCCTGATCCATTTCCTGCAATCCCGCCATTCCGAGCTAATCCAAGGGCCGCTCTTTTCGCCATTCTTTTTAATTGATGGGGCAAAAGAGGTGCGTCAGTTGCAACCACGATAATGATAGATCCCGTTTCAGATGCCGTTGGGTTTTCTTCTGTATAGGCTTTGTCATCCTGAAGGTGTTTTCCAACTGGCACCCCTGCAATTCTTAAAGTCTCTCTTAATCCATAATTTGCCTGAACCAAGACACCGACTGTGAAATCGCCATCACTTGTTTTTGCAATTCGTGATGACGTCCCTATTCCGCATTTAAATTCGTGGCAAATCATGCCTGTACCGCCGCCAACATTCCCCTCTTGGACGGGGCCATCTTTCGCATTTTCCAGAGCTACTTTAGCGTGTTCAGTTTTTACATGAAAACCATTTATATCATTTAAATATCCATCCCATGTTTCTGCAACCACGGGCAGTGACCACCAATAGCCACTGGAATCGGCATCACCTTGGGAAACCCGCCATTCAATTGCTGCTTGATGAACGGCCCCGACACTATGTGTGTTAGTGATAAGAACGGGACCCTCTAACATACCGGATTCTTGCAGCCATGCCGTACCTGTCATCTCGCCATTGCCATTTAGGGCAAATGAGGCCCCAAAAACTGGGGTGTTATTGCTGTCCTTGCCTCTTGGTAAAATTGCAGTAACCCCTGTTCTTACGGCCAATCCATTTTCTAAATCTTGAATTATAGTTTCATGCCCAACAGTCAGTCCCTTAACATCCGTTATGGCATTTAGAGGACCTGTCTTTCCATCAAACGGGATACCTAGGTCACGAGCCCTTATTGCCCCTTCATCAGCTAACACTGGGCAAGTAAAAACAAAGGCCATAAATATCAAATAAAGAAACTGTGTCATGAAATAAACTCCGTTAAGTCCTATTGATCTTCAGTATGAGTTTGAAGATTGTGTTTTTTTGATTGCACTAAGCTCTCAATAGAGGCGCTAAAGCCATTGCCAAAAATATGTAAACAAAAAATATTCTCATTTATTTTCCCTTAGCATATCAAATGGCTTCCCTTCCAAAAGCAGCGTTTTTTTATCATTTATCTCAATAAATCCAATGTTTTCATAAAATCCGAAAGTATCAGTATTTGAATTATGGACAGCAAGATCGACATAAACGACATCTTTTAATTGGCCTCTTTTTACGGCTTCTTTTATAAGACCTGCTCCAAGACCCAATCCCCGAGCTTTTGGAGAGACATATAGATCTTGAATAAATAAACCCGGTTTTCCTCGCCACGTTGAAAACTCATAAAAGAAAAGGACCAATCCAAGAGGTTTGTTATTTTGAAACGCTAAAATAGCTTCGAATGCGGGCGGTTCTGAAAAACCATATTTCTCCAAAGCCGTCACGCTTCCTGAAAATTCATTTTCCTTATCTAAGTCCTGAGATAACTTTTCCAACAGAGAAAAAATAACAGGCGCATCCTCAATAGTCGCGACTTTAAATTCAATTTTGCCCATTATGCCCCGGCCTTTATTTTATCACGGCCTTTTAACTTTAACATCGCTCTAACGTCTTCGGGTATTGCAACCTCATGGCCTAATTCTTCAATAATTTTACGGATTTTAACTACTTGTTCCGCATTGGATTTTGCCAAGCCACCGGGCGGAATAGTAAGGCTATCCTCAAGTCCAACACGGACATTGCCTCCCAACACAACTCCCATAGTCGCAAGTGGAATTTGGTGCCGACCTGCGGCCAAAACTGAGAATTGATAATTATCACCCAACAATCTATCTGCAGCGGCTTTCATCGCCATTAAATTCTCTGGGTTTGCTCCAATGCCGCCCATGACACCCAAGACGAACTGGACATAAAGAGGGGCTTTTACCAATCCTTTACGAAGGTAATAAGCCAAAGTTTCAATATGACCCATGTCATAACATTCAAACTCAAATTTTGAACCGCCTTTGTTTCCCAACTCTTCTAATATCATTTCAATGTCATTGTAGGTATTTTTAAAGGTGGTCCCTTTTGTGGCTTCTAATAAAGCGGGCTCCCAATCGTATTTCCAATTTTCGTATTTTTCTTTCAAGGTAAAAATACCAAAATTCATAGATCCCATATTTAAAGAACACATTTCAGGGGAAATTTCACGGGCTGGTGCCAGCCGATCATCAAGAGACATTAGAGAACTTCCACCCGTGGAAATATTTAAAACAACCGAGCAGGATGTATCAATTTTAGAAGTAAAAGCTTTAAAATGCTCCGGGTCAGCACTCGGCCTGCCATTATCTGGATGCCGTGCATGAAGGTGAATAATAGCAGCCCCTGCATTTGCAGCATCGATGGAGGCTGCGGCAATCTCTGAGCCAGTGACCGGAAGGTGCGGGCTCATTGTGGGCGTGTAAATGGACCCTGTAACTGCGCACGTAATAATGACTTTTCTTGCCATTTCAACCCCCATATTAAATTAAAACTTGCCTATTTATTTTCCCTAGTTAACATTTGATAGACTTATGGTTTAAAAATCAAACATAGTTTCAATGAAAGGTAGCATGAACTCAAATAATCTGACAGAAAGCCTTTTTCCTAGCATGGTGTGGAACCTTGACTGGAATTGGTTGAGAATTTTCATGGAGATTGTTGAAAGAGATACAAAAAAACACCACGCTCGAGAACCCCACCTGTTGAATGAGATAGAATTGGAGTTACTATGAAAAAATCACATCTCTTTTACCAAACCCGTGATCGAAAACCCCTCCTTGATCGCTCTGAAGGAATTTATATGTGGGACACCTCGGGTAAAAAATATATTGATGGATCTTCTGGGGCAATGGTTTCAAATATTGGTCATTCAAACCCGCGCGTCTTGGACGCCATGAAAACCCAAATGGCAAAATCAACATTTGGATATCGACTTCATTTTGAAAATCAACCCGCAGAAGACCTGGCCACTAAGGTCGCTGAATTATCACCCGTTGAACATGAGAAGGTTTTTTTCGTCTCCGGTGGATCAGAGGCTGTTGAAAGCGCGTTAAAACTTGCCCGTCAATATGCTTTCATAAAACACGAAAAGGATCGCTTTAAAATAATCAGCAGCACGCCTTCTTATCATGGATGCACCATGGGAGCGTTATCGCTCACAAGTTATAAACCTTTAAATGATCCATTTTTACCCATGTATGTGGATATGCCAAAAATCCCAGCCCCTCAATGTTATCTAGATCATGATAATTTAAGCGCTCATGACAAGGGCCTTAAATACGCCGAGATGCTTCGGGTTAAAATCATAGCAGAAGGACCTGAGACCGTCCTCGCCTTTATTATGGAGCCAGTGGGAGGTGCCTCAACGGGAGCATTGGTGGCCCCGAGTAGTTATTATAATCGCATAAAAGAAATTTGTGACGAATTTGGCGTATTGCTAATTTATGATGAAGTGATGTCAGGGGTTGGAAGAACGGGCAAATTCTTAGCTTGTGAGCATTGGGATATAAACCCGGATATTATTGCCACATCAAAAGGTTTTGGCGCGGGTTATATTCCCTTAGGGGCTGTTACAGCCCAGCAAAATATTGTGGATTGCATTTTAGATGAGGGTGGTTTTCAACATGGTTTTACTTATGCCGGAAACCCCATTGCATGTGCTGCAGGTTTAGCCGTTATAACAGAAATTTTAGATCAAAATTTAATGGAAAACGCTAACCTTATGGGCATTGAGTTAATTGCGGGATTGAAAGGCTTACAAAAAAAATACCCTTTCATTGGAGATGTTAGGGGTAAAGGGCTCCTTACTGCATTTGAACTTATCTCAAATATTGAGACTATGGACCCATTACCCAGAGACTTTAATGCTTTTTTAAAATTGGTGGACATAGCCTACGAAAAGGGGCTCATTATTTATTCGAGACGCACTCGAAACGGTTTAGAAGGTGATCATTTTCTTGTTTGTCCGCCCTTGATTGTAACTCACGAACAAATTGGGGATATTCTTTCTATTCTGGATGACAGCTTAAAGACCTTTGCCATTGACCTAAATCTTCCATATTCTAATTAATTAATCATGACGATTTCTAATTAATATCCATAAATATAGTTAAAATATCAAACCATGTATCTTGCATGCTCGATCTTGATACAACGATCAACAATGCATTGCAGTCCGCCCTGAGAAGCAATAGAGACTCCCTGGGCACTGATCACTCCTAATTGCAGCCACAAATATTTGGCGCCAATCTTAACGCTCTCCTCGGCAATTTGAGGGACAGCGGCTGATACTCTAAAAACATTAACAACATCAACTGGATCAGGGATATCTAATAAACCGGGGTAACATTTCAATCCAAGTATCTCAGGCTCCCGAGGATTGACTGGAATCACCACATAGCCTTGTTGTTTTAAATAATTCCCAACCAAATAACTCGCCCTGCACTCTTTTGAAGACATACCTACCACAGCAATTCTCTTTTTACTTAATGCTGATCTGATTACATCAGGATCTTGCCATTCTGTGAGAGTTGTATCCGTCATTTTTATAACCTTACATAATTTTATTTGGTAATGATGATCTGCTATTAACTGCAATTCGATTTATCTTCCTATCTTGCTAAATACCCATCTACTCAATCGAGTCACGAACTACTCTTAATTTCAAATTTAAATATTGATACATCATTTCAAGGTCATCTTGATATGCATAGTAGGCCTTATAGTAATGATGTAATGCCTCTTTTCGTAAAGAAAGAATTTTAATGAGTTTTCTTCTGACACTTTCAACTCTAAAATTGACCGTACCATTGGGATTGAGAGCTACGTCATAGCTAATCTGCCACTTGCCTCTAATAATTTTTTTCTCTATTTTATATATATTTTTTTCACAAGCTCTAACATCTTTTCTTAAACGAAGAATCGCGATCGATAGCTCATCTTCAACATTATTAACAAATAATTCTAATTGTGAGTTTAATTGAGCCATACAAATAAAATATCATAAGCATTTTCAAATTACACATTAAATTAATATGCTCATCGGTAGTAAATGACAGGTAACTGATTAACGTTATTTACCCTGTTGATTTAATCCTTTTTACATGAATCTCTCTCCCCCTTACGTAGTAAGGGAGAGAGATTCATGTATTAGCAGGAATTGAGACTGTCCTTTTTTTCAAGTAATCAAGGTGATTAATATGAGTATAAAAGAACTAAGAGTAATAGCAGTTGAAATGGGTATCCCGGCGATCAAGAAAGCCATTCATAAAGAGAGCGATAAGCTGCATGCTGCCGGCCACAAAGATATAGCGAATGCTATAGATCAAGTGCTAAAGCTCTGTTAATTAGTTATATTGTCATGACAGTGGGCCTGAGTGCCCATTGTTGTGATATATAGGGAAACTCCTGCGTATTACTCATAATGGTCTCTCATGAGGCTCACCTTTTCTCTCGTATGTAAATCGAATCTTAAACATTTTCTTATTACATGTTGAGCAGACATATGACATTTTTATTTTATTAATATCATCGAAACTAAATGTATACCCTTTTGGCTCAGTAACTAACTCAATGCTGCCACACTTACAAATGAACTCATACATGTCAGGATGAACTCACAGATGTGTTAAATGAATTATTAATTCTGGGCTGAGGTAGCTTAAAGACAATTGAATTAACATTTGGATTTATTTTGAATTCTTCTACTTCTACACATAAAACTTCATAAAGAGCACCTCTCTCAGTTTCAGAAAAAGCCATAAAATCAAATGCTAGACTTAACTCTGCAGATGAAGCTGTCACTTGTCCTTGAGCGAGCGGTTGGCTATACATTTTTGTATGTAGTGACCTAAAGCTGGCATCATTGCAATTTATTTCTACATAATTTGTAAATGACATTGAATTATATGGATTAACCGCCTCTCTTAAATCAGACATGTCCTCTGCATATAAATAATTATCTCCAACTTCAACAGAATTCGCCCTCAGATAAAAAGATTCAGCACCTTCTCTAAATTCATCAGATATAATGAGCCACAGGGCACCTTGCTGAGGGACTGGCTGACCTTCTTTGTATCTTCCTGTGTATTTACTGCCATCTTCAAATGCATAAATACCATATCCATTTTCACAATTACCTGAAATACATTCACCGGGTAATTGTTTTTGTTTCTCCTCTTCTGAATTACCATTAGAATAAAAAAAGTCAGCCGTCAAAAACAATGGAATAAAAGCGATATATATACAAAACCCAATCCAACCTAATGAAAAAAATTTACTATGATCATTATTTTTCATTATCGACTCCTCTTGCTCATAAGCTTGGAGACTTCATTCTGGAAAATATCTTCCTCGTAATCATAGGTATGAAATTTCCTATCACCACTTTCTGTAATGATGATAAAATCTCCATTAAGGTCCCCATTAATCCAAGTTCCGTGAATCTCCCTCTCACTGCCATCTTGAGTAATACGACCTTTGCCATCTTTTAAACCATTCTTAAACATTCCTCTAAAGGTTAAATCATTAGAAAGAGTAAGCTCACCTAAACCATCAAGCAAACCATCCTTAAACCCTCCTTGATATGCCAGCTCTTCGTTATAGAAAGCTCTGCCAAAACCATCGGGTCTGTCATTTCTCCAAACACCCTCAAATTCTATCTCGTCAGAAAGCTTTGCTTTTACAAAACAATTATTCCAGAGAACATCTGTTGAGTATGGGCATTTTGTTATGTATTCGTCATCGACAGAGACGACCTCATCCGAATTGGAATTACCAAGTTGAATTGTTATTTTTACTACCTCACCTTGATACCATCTCGCCGTTAATATGGATCCATCATCATGAATAATCTCACCCTCACCATGCATCAATGAATTGCGAAAATTACCTTCATAGGTATCACCATTACTAAAATAGTACTTACCTTTTCCCTCTAACAATCCATAGGCAAAAGAACCACTTAATTTCTCACCATCTTTAAAATAAAGGACGCCTTGACCATGTCTAAGGTTATCTTTCCAAGAGCCGCTGTATCTATTGCCATCACTATAACTATAAGCTCCATAACAATCTGTCCATTCTAACGAGGTGTCTTCAGGGCATTGCTCAATATTAGGACTGCTATTTTCTTTATTTACAACTTTAGGTGTAAAATTCTCTATTTCATCATTAATCCAATTGCCCTCATAGATCAAACCATCAGCATGTGTCATTTTTCCAGCTCCATGCCTTAGATCAGCTTTAAAATTACCCTCATAAATATCGCCATTGGTGTATCTAAATGTGCCAAAGCCATCCTGATCACCATTTTTCCAGGAACCAGTGTATGAGGAACCATCTTTCCAGCTAAAAGTCCCCTCACCATGCTGCAAACCATATTTATAAAACCCTTCATATTGATTACCAGATATATAAATATGTACCCCATAACCATGAGGATCATTCTTAACAAAATCCCCCTCGTAATAGCCACCATCCTGCCAAATCAATAGGCCATATCCATGCATATCGTCGTTTTCATAAAAACCGGCATAGCTTTCAACACTCCATGCATTGTCTTCTGCGAAGATATTCACTCCATAGCCATTTAAATTTCCATTATCCCAGCCACCCGTATAATTAGCTCCATCATCCCATGTAAATGAACCCTGACAATCGTTCCATTGCTCATAATCTATGCCCTCACAAGTCTTAGCTTGTAACTCCATAGATGCTAATGAAAAAATTAATATCGTAATGTTTAGAACTTTAAATATTGCTTGGTACCGCATTAATAAATCCTCATATTTGTTAATTAAGACGCCTTATGGCACCCCTTCCTCTAATTAACGAATGAAAGATTATTTTTGTTACAAGTTTATGTATTTAAATGATTAAATTATTTCAGAATAAATAATTAATTTTATCGCTACTTATTACTTTTTTGCGACCTTCAATTGTGTTCAAGCACCGTAAATGTATAGTTGACTGTTCTGCAATAGTTGCCAAAGATTCGTTCGAGATTGGTGATTTAAAGAAATCCCAATCCAAAAAGTAATCAAAATAATTAAATTCTATATCAATTCCATTGGCAGCTAGGAGTGCGCGTAATGGGGGCAATTGAGTACCGAAATTAACATTTTCTGGATATTGGCCAGTCTTTTCAAAGATATCCTGATCCTTGGCCATTGATTGAATTACGCCTATCAATTTTCCATATTGATTTATAATTGGACCCCCGCTATTGCCCGGTTGCACAGGGGCAGAAAATTGCATTTTGGAAACATTATTCATTGGGCCACTCAATGCATTGATATTACCTTTAGTAACTTTTATCGAATTACTTTGGCTATCACCCCATGGAAAACCAGCCGTCATTATGCTTTCACCAAGTTTTGCATCAGTCCCACTAAGACTAATAAAGGAATTATTTTCAATTTCAATTTTCAATAAAGCCAAATCATTCATTTGATCATAATTAATTACATTGATCTCATATGTGATGCCCCTGATTGCAGTATTGATTTTGTGACAAATCTCAATAACATGATTGCTGCTTACCAAATAACCTTTATCATTGACAAAAAATCCAGTTCCTGAGCTTATTTCAATTAAATCCTCATCGTTAGGTAATGGTGTATATGTTCTGCCATCAGAATAAGTAAATATACCTTTTCCAGAAATCTCACCATTTATCCATTCACCCTCATATTTAGTTCCATCTTCATATTTATAAATACCCTGCCCATGCGGCTTATCAATATCAAATTGACCATTATAGGTTTCGTCATTTGCGTATATATAAATTCCATAGCCTTGGAGTTTACCGTTTTCAAATTCACCTTCGTAGACATTGCCATTAGAGAAGGTAAGTTTCCCCTTGCCATGCTGTCTATCATTCTCAAATTCACCCTCGTAGACATCACCGTTGATTTTTGTAAGAGTACCTTTTCCGTGAACCCGATGATTAAGAATGTTACCAATATATATATCACCATTAACAAAGTTAAAAGTAACAGATTTGGGTGATTCTCCGTTCTCAAACATACCCTCAAACTTATTACCATTTACATATATAAATTTACCAAACCCCTGGTATTTACCGTTTTCAAATTCACCCTCATAGATATCACCATTAGAGAAAGTAAGCCTTCCTTTGCCATGCTGCCTGTCATTCTCAAATTCACCCTCATAGATATCACCATTGATATAGGAGAACTTACCTAGTCCAAAATACACCCCATCAAGCCACTCACCTTCATAAATAGCTCCGTTATAGTAAGTTTTAATGCCAAAGCCATTTATCTTGCCATCACTAAAATTACCTACGTATTTAGTAATACCATTTTGATAAAGCAAGGAACCATACCCTGATCTTTTGCTATCACTCCAATTACCTTTATAAACCTCACCAGATGGGAACGAATACTCTCCATAACCTGATCTACTATTATTTGAGTAATTACCTACGTATTCTTCGCCATTTGAGGAGATTGTTCTGCCTAAACCAGATCTTTTGCCATCTTCCCAAGAACCAGCATATATGGCACCTGTGGCATAAGTATAAGTACCATCGCCATCAACACAGTTGCCCTGGCAATTTTGAGGTAGTGCGTAGTTGGGTAAGAGGCTATATAAGAATAAAAATAACAGTTTTTTCATTAATTAATCATTTGAATAGGATTACCAGTATCAAGTACACAAAAATTGAAAAATTTAGAATTAATTGTGTTACTCAATACTGTATCAGACTCATAATTAATTTCACCAAGAATGCATTGTTTCTGCATTGAGTTTTCACCATATAGGCTTAGAGTTATCGCTTTATTTTGTGGCTGAGTTAGCTTACCAGTCACTATTTTTTTACTGTGCATGTCATACAATGCCCCAGCTAAAAACTTGGAGGTTAATCTGGTATCGATATTGCTAAGCTCTTTATCTAATGCAGTTGGATTAGATATATCTTTAACGCTATCTGGTGCAGCTAAATCATTAGGAGTGTCGCTAACAAAGCTAGGGTTAGCAATGTTAACTGTTAGTTCATTGCTATTCATATTTGGCAGTGCATAAACTGTCACCTCATCTGCTTTAGTGGACCAATCAGCAGCAGCAATGAATTCACTATCAAATCCTAATGCATTGTATCTATCTTGCCATTCAGGCGCTGGGCTTTGAACATTAAAGTACAAAGCCACAGCAATAAGGATCGAAGCAGCAAGACCATATGATGCTTGTGATTGATCTAGTAATATTGAAGCACTATTGGCCCTTAATTTGGCAGGCCAGCTTAAACTGCTATCAGAATAATCACTACTTTTAGCTGCCTCGGTAATATGACTGTAATTATCTAGACCATTATCCTCTTGCAAATATGGCTCGAGCTGATCTACTAGATTGAAAGTCTTTTTGTAAGACTCGAGCCTAGTCTTCAATGATGGTGAGTTTTCTATAAAATCATATAAACCCTGATCAGTAATTTCACCAGCAATAAAATCAATTAAATGCTCATCAGTTATGCCATCTATCGTGTATATTTTTTTAATAGTCATAATTAGTGCTCAAGACTTTGTTTCGTGAGCTTGCCTCCATTTATTGATCTTTTTCATGGCACGATGAAATATCACCCTAATATTTGCATCTGATATACCATGCTCCTCAGGGTTTGGTGTGCCCGTTATTGTATATCTTACAACCAGTCTCTCATTATCATTAAACTCATCTGTTTCAATGAATTCCAGAACTTGTGTGCATAAATCACTATTTTCCCGATCTCTTTCATTGCTTTGATCCATTTCATTCGATATTTCATTATCGATATATGCAGATGCATATTTCTTTTCAAATCTGCAGATCGGAATTTTCTCCCCCCTAGTTAATTGCAGTAGATCACAATCCTGGTTGTGCGCTTTCTCAATAGCATCATTTAATGACAAAACTTCAAATCTTCCTGTATTGGTATTACTTAGCTTGATGGTTTCAGCTTGAATTTGCCTGTTCATTCTGGTGCTGAAAGAATCCTTCTTTTTGAATTGAAAAACTGAACTGATAGCAAACATAGGTTTTTTATCATCTTCATCAGGCTCATCAATATTCACATTATTATATTCCTTTGTATGCGAATGCTTTTTTAATAGGTCATAAAATCTATTCTTACAGGTTACTTTTGACCATCCAATGATCTCTGGATGATTTTGTAGTTTTTTTTGCTCTTGCATAAATTTAATTAACACGTCGTTGACTAAGTCCTCGAAATTTATTTGAGTCGCAAAAGAGAGGTCTTTTGCATATTTTCTGAGCTGAGCTATAAATTCTCCATCTGAAATATTAAGTTTGAGATTATGCTTATCATATTGAGCTGCAT
>JAOIZZ010000013.1 GCA_028227395.1 Woeseiaceae bacterium
GTGATAAAAAAGAATAATAAATTATTTCCTTCAATAGATCCCTATAACAGTGGCTATATTAAAAATGGAATCCACGAAATTTATTTCGAGCAATCTGGAAATCCAAACGGTAAACCAGCCATTTTTCTTCATGGAGGTCCAGGAGCTGGAGCTGGAGGTGTTACGAGACGATTTTTTGATCCAAATAAATATAGAATCATTCTTTTTGATCAGAGAGGCTGTGGAAAAAGTAAGCCTCATGCTTGTTTAAGTGAAAATACTACATGGGATCTTGTCGAAGATATCGAGTCAATCAGGATCAAACTAGAAATTAAAAGTTGGTTAGTATTTGGAGGTTCATGGGGCAGCACGCTTGCATTGGCATATGCTCAAACTCATCCAGATAGGGTAAGCGAGCTAGTTTTAAGAGGTATTTTTATGCTTCGAGAAAAAGAACTTCAATGGTTTTATCAATATGGAGCTAGCGAAATATATCCAGAAGCTTGGCAAGGCTTTCTTGAGCAAATACAGGAAAACGAGAGATCAAATCTAATTGAAGCTTATAGAAAGATTTTCAATGGCGATGATCATGAAAAAAAGCTATCAGCCGCAATTGCTTGGTCTAAATGGGAAGCTTCAGCAAGTTACGCAAATCATAATCCAGAGGCAATTAGTAGTTCTATGAACCCAGAATTTGCTTTAGCGTTTGCATTAATTGAAAATCATTACTTCGTAAATAAGGGTTTTTTAGAGCATGAAGATCAATTACTTGAAAATGTGACTCTTATTCAGCATATACCCTGCGTTATTGTGCAAGGAAGATATGATGTTGTTTGCCCGCCAATAACTGCTTATGAACTTAGTAAAAGATGGCCAGAAGCGAATCTTAAAATTGCCCCTTTTTCTGGGCATTCTGCATTTGAGGCTGAAATAACAGATTTATTGATTGAGGCTACAAATAATTTTATAAAATGACTATGAGGGAAATAAATTCTTAAATTTATTAATGGACCGATAGATACAAATTGATAACAAATTAGCTTTTAAGTTATTAAGTTCTTAGGCTTAAAATGGGACCCTAATAAAGTAAGAGTGTGTTAAATAAATAATGAATACTTCGAGTAACGAACTGTATGATTTTGGTTTTGGAACACAGATTCGAAAAAGTCCATTTTTTGATGCGACAGTTCGATGGGGTGCAAAGGCGTTTTCTACCTATAATCATATGTATATACCAAGAGATTTTGGTGATCCAGTAGAAAATTTTTGGAATTTAGTCAATGACGCCATTCTCTGTGATGTCGCAGTTGAAAGGCAGTTACAAATAAAAGGCCCTGATGCATTCCGGTTCGTTCAGATGATGTCACCTCGAGACTTATCATCGATGCAAATAGGGCAGTGCAAATATATTATTCTTACCAATCAATTCGGCCGTATCCTCAACGACCCTATTTTACTTAAAATAGATACGGACTGTTATTGGTTTTCTCTAGCGGATAGCGATATTTTATTATGGGCGCAGGGTTTAGCTGTTAATAGTAGTTTCGATGTAGATATTTGTGAGCCAGATGTTTCTCCATTGCAATTGCAAGGACCAAAATCTAGGGAAATTATGGTGAAGTTATTCGGTGAAACCATTAATGATTTAAGATATTACTGGTTTAAACCATTTCAATTGGGTGATATTAAATTATTAATTTCACGGACGGGCTGGTCAAGCGAGCTAGGTTATGAAATTTTTCTTCTTAATGATTACCAAGGTGATCAGCTTTATGAGGAAATAATGCAAACGGGTCATAAAATGGGTTTGAAACCAGGTCATACATCAACAATTCGAAGAATTGAAGGCGGAATGCTTTCTTATCATGCAGACATGGATATGAATACCAATCCTCTTGAACTTGGCTTAGAAAAATTCATTGATCTCGATAAAGATTTCGATTTTATTGGTAAGAGCGCCCTATTAAATATTCGTGAAGAAGGTGTTCATCGTAAGCAAGTTGGACTTGAGATTTTTGGCGAGACTATAATTGGATCAAATACGCGTTTTTGGAATATTTATAAAGATAATATTTTAATAGGAATAGTTACTTCAGCGGTTTATTCTCCCAGACTGAAAAAAAATATCGCATTAGCTATAATTAAATCTAATTGCTCTATGATTGGCACTGAATTAGAAGTCGATAAAGGAAGTATAACGGTTGGTGCACGTGTTGTTGAAAAACCATTCTATGATCCAAAAAAAGGAATTGCTAATTCTTAATAAATTCACACCACGATTGTTTTATGGCTTAGGCTATTCAATGGATTCAATTTGAATCCCTATATTTTTCTCTTTTGTGCTATCGCATTTGAAGTATTAGGGACTATGCTTTTACCAGCATCACAAAATTTTACGAAAATATTACCCACAATCATTTTATCTCTCTCTTATCTTGTCGCTATATATTTTTTGTCGATCACAGTGACAAAACTACCCCTGACAATTGTTTATGGCTCTTGGGCTGGCCTGGGTGTATTTTCAGTAGCGATTTTAAGTTATTTTTTTTATAAAGAAACGTTGAGTTGGCAGGGTGTCTTAGGTCTATTTCTAATTGTTATTGGTGTGACTTTGGTCAATATATATAAAGGTTAGTTTGGATGATTTTGAAAAATGAAGAAATTTAGTAACTTAATCGTACTTGGGCCCTTAGCTTATGCCATACATCATTTTGAAGAGCATATACTTTTTAATTTTAGAGAGTGGCGATTGAGTTATTTCTCTGACAACAATTCTATTTCCACCGAAGAGCTTTTAATAAGACTTATCTCACTTCTTCTGATTATGATCTTCGTCCACCTATTAAAAAATAATAGAGGTAGCGCTCATCTTGTTTTATTTTTCTTAATGACTACACAGGTGATAAATTCGTTCTTTCATATTTTCTTTAGTTTTTACTTTTCTGATTTTAGTCCAGGCGCCATTTCGGCAACATTACTTTATCTTCCCATTAATTATTTGATTATCTGTGCAGCTCTTCGTGAAGGATTTCTGAAAAGTTATCTGGAGTTATTTGCAGTCTTTATTGCAGGATTAATCACATTTACTCTTTTTGAATTCATTGGACCTGTGGTTATTATATATGCAGTGATATTGTCACCATTTTATTACATTATGATCAACATGCTAGATAAGCGAAATGCGTTGATATGAGAAAGAAAGAGCGTGCTGATTTTATATATAACTTCTTGGATAGAGCGTATCCAGAAACTCCAATTCCCTTAAATCATAAAAATAATTTTGAATTACTTGTTGCAGTTTTATTGAGCGCGCAATGCACAGATGAGCGGGTAAATAAGGTAACTCCGATACTTTTTTCAAAGGCGAATAATCCTAAAATGATGACTAAGATGAGTATTGATGAAATACATCATTGTATTAGATCGTGTGGTTTAGCCCCTAAGAAATCAAAAGCTATTTTTGGTCTTTCAGAAATATTAGTCAATAAATATCATTGTAAAGTACCCGAAAGCTTTGATGAATTAGAATCTCTTCCAGGCGTAGGACATAAAACTGCTAGTGTTGTTATGTCCCAGGGCTTTGGTCATCCTGCTTTTCCAGTTGATACCCATATTCATAGACTAGCTCAAAGATGGGGATTAACGAATGGAAAAAATGTTATTCAAACGGAAAGAGATTTAAAGAGTCTTTTTCCTAAGGAATCATGGAATAAACTTCATCTGCAAATTATTTTCTATGGAAGAGAGTTTTGTACGGCCAGAGGATGCGATGGAAGGGATTGTGCAATATGCAAAACTTGTTACCCAAAACGCAAATCACCAGTCAAAACTCAGAAACCTTAATAATTTTGAAAATACTGGTTAATCAATCTTAATATGTTAGCAGTTCAATTAATTAGTATAGTAAAATAATCTTTCAATCTTCAATAAGGATCATATTATGCGTTGTATCTTTTTTTTCTTGAGTATTTTCGTCGCTATAACCAATGCTAATGGTGATAATCATGAAGATGCAATGGGTGAAAATCCATTTATTTTAATAGCTAGAGTGCATGTTAAAGACGGTATGTTGGATCAATATTTTAATATCGCCAATCAAGTTGATAATGCTGTTGAGGCTTCTGAGCCAGGAATGTTATTCCATAATTTTGACGCAGATCCAGACGATGCCTTAGCATTCACTTGGACTGAGCTATATGCTAATAGCGACGCTTTTATTGCCCATGATGCCAACCCTCCTGTACAAGATTATGTAGCTAAGCACATGGAATTGGGTGATGGTTTTTCTATAGAAATATATGGTAATGTCTCTGGAGAAGTAATTGAGGCAATTGGGCGATTAGGTGTTCCTTTTAAGCATTTCAAAACGACTAGTATTGGTTATATTAGAGAGGATTATTTTAAGTAATATGAGCGCAAGGAATATTTTGTCATGAAAGTTGGAATGATCGCCGGTAATTTTGATGTTATTCATATGGGTTATATTTATATGTTTAATGAATGTAGTAAAAATTGCGATCACTTTATAGTTTTTCTGCATGATGACCCATCAATTGAGCGTAATGATAAACTAAAACCAATACATTCACTTGATGAAAGAATTGATATGCTATCTTCTTTTAATCAAATTGATGAGATTGTCTCTTATTCTTCTGAAGCAGACTTATATCGATTAATCTCTTCCAGAGATATCGATCTTCGTTTTTTAGGTGACGATTATAAGGAAAAAGATTTTACAGGAAAGGATTTGAACATACCTATATACTTTCTAAGCCGATCACATGGCTGGAGTACAACAAAGTTTAAAAAATTAATTGCAGCCTCTTTAAGTTAATAGATATTATTTTAATGTTAATCATATTCCAAAGGAGAGAAATATGAATGGTAAATTAGTTGGTTATGTATGTATCGGGACGAACGATCTCGAGGTCGCTAAAGGTTTTTATGACAATTTATTTGCTACCCTTGATGTTTCAGGTTTTAGTCCTGGGCCTCGTGGTTATTTTTATCAAATTGAAGGTGGAACATCCTCATTTGGCGTGATTAAACCTGAAAATGGCAATGAAGCAACAGTTGGCAATGGCGCTATGGTCGCATTGCCAATGGACTCAAAAGAACAAGTTGATGAGTTCTATGCAAAAGCTATGGAGCTGGGTGCTACTGATGAGGGTGCGCCTGGTGCAAGAATGGAAACATTTTATGCGGCTTATTTTAGAGACTTAGATGGCAACAAAATAGCGCTTTATTACCTAGGATAATATGTTTGGGGTTGATTGATTAACCATTTCTGTAAATATAGCTGTAGCCGTTAATGGCTGGTACCCCGCCAAGATGGGCATAAAGCACATTGGCGTTTTTTGGAAAAAAGTTATTATTTACTAAATCAATCAGCCCTTGCATTGACTTTCCTTCATAGACTGGATCGGTGATCATGCCTTCCAATCTGGCACTTAATCTAATGGCTTCGTTGGTTTTATCTGATGGAATACCGTATTCAGGATAGGCATAACCTTCTTTTAATATTATGTCATCCATGGTGATGTCTCGACTCAGCTCCACTAGTTTTGCGGTATTTTGAGCGATCTTTAATACTTGTTTTTTGGTTTTTTTTGGAGTGCAGGAAGCGTCTACGCCGATAACGTTTTGACTCCGACCATCATCAGCAAAGCCGACTACCATACCAGCATGCGTTGAGCCCGTTACTGTACAGACAACAATATAATCAAAATGAAGGCTCATTTCTTTTTCCTGTTGCCTGACCTCTTCGGCAAATCCAACGTATCCCAGGCCACCATATTTATGAACAGATGCTCCTGCAGGAATGGGATAAGGCTTGCCACCTTCAGCTTTGACATCCTCCAAAGCTTTTTGCCAGCTTTCACGAATACCAATATCAAAACCTTCATCAACCATGTCAATGTTTGCATTCATTAATCTGCTCATTAATATATTGCCAACTCGGTCATAAACAGCATCTTGAAAAGGCACCCAGCTCTCTTGAACAAGTCTGCACTTCATACCAATTTTAGCTGCCACTGCCGCCACCTGTCTTGTATGATTCGATTGAACTCCACCGATAGACACCAAAGTATCAGCACCTGAGGCAATAGCATCTGGCACAATATATTCGAGCTTGCGAATCTTATTTCCTCCACATGCAAGGCCAGAATTACAATCCTCTCTTTTAGCAAAAATGGTCACTTTATCGCCAAGATGCGCGGATAATCTTTCTAGTTTTTCTATGGGTGTTGGACCAAACGTGAGTGGATAGCGTTCAAATTTTTCGAGCATCATATGAGTATTTCCATTAATCAGAAGCAATTTTGGAGTGCAAGATTAATGTTGGATGTATTTTTGGCCTTACCAATGCACTTAGTATTTTAAATTCTAACGAAATAGAGCTTAATTGCTCTTTAGTTTTGATATTTAGGTTGATTTCGCTTTGTGCTGGAACTTCAATAATATCGTGATTACTCGAAAAGGAATAATCCGATAAATTAGTCATTTGAATTTTCGTATCTGACTTATTTTTAATAGTGACCTCTAGTATCTCAGAGTTATCCTGATATCTCGCTGAATCTATTCTCACCATAGCGTTTAATAGCGGTTGTATATTATTTTCTTTGCCAATCAAGAGATTTTTATACCAAACGACAGTTCTGCCATTCATTAAGGCTGCTTTCATGGCTGGTTTGGTTCTTTCTTCAGCTAAAATTAGAGTTACAGGACGATGCTGATTCTGATGAGACGGGTAATCCCAGTCGATTAGGTTGTGTACATCGGAAGTACCAATAATCGTTAGGTTATAGTCCAGCGCAATGGCGAACGCTTCTTCAGAAAAAATATTTTCATTAACCACCTCAATACCATGCAGAGTGCCATTCTCAATAAATTCTATATGTTTCTTTGAGAGTGTTGCAATGCCATTATTTACTTTATAAGTAGGGTGGTTCCAAAAGACAAACCCACCTTGCTCATTGGCTTTATTTACAGCATTAGCAACGGGCCATAATGAAGCTAACGCAAGATGATTGGCCGCATCCATACCACCATGAACAGTTACTTCATCTTTTCTTTCTTCGACCAGTTTAGCTGCTTCTGCTATTTTAGAATTATCAAGACTCATGAGTTTATTAGAATCTTCTATAAAAATTGCATTCATGTGTCCAATGGGATTTTCACGCGTAATTTCAGATCCTGAAATTACAATTAAATTGGTATTTTTTGCAGCCTCTGCAGCGATAAGATAAGCAGTATTTCGATCTTTGTGGGGAATATCCGATATGTGCGGTTGATATTCCAAATGCTCAGTAATAGCAATAGCATCTAACCCATCTCTTAGCGCCTCAGACACTCTTATATTTGGCCATACATGACCGTCAGAGAATACAGAATGCGTATGAAGATCAGCAACAATAGTTAAATATTTATCTGTATCTGGGAATTCAATAGCCCTTTCAGGGATCCTATAAGAATTAAAAGAACCTGCTGTTTCATGACTGAATAATTCTAAACTAATAAAGAGAAGTAAAAAAATGCAAACTGCATTGATATATTGTTGGGGAATATTACTGTTATGTTTAACTAAATTCATATGCTAACTCTATGGTTAATAAAAATATAAGTATAGAATAATTTTGATCAGTAATAACGATAATATTAGTTTTCATTTGAGTACATGCTGAGTAACTGTTTCAGGCATAAATGCCAATTTTCGTGGTATTCTATGTGGTTAGTTCTCTTTGAATAGAGATATTAGGTCGCAATTGATACTAGTATCAAAATAAAATTAAAAAATATGGTTGTGAATAATAAATTAAAAATCAAACACTCAGATACTTATTCAGATAAAGATACTGGTTTTGAAATTTCATCTGATTTCGAGCGATTTAATCAAATCAATGATATGTTTTCTCGGGCTTTTTGGGATGATACGGTTCGCACGAAGTTGAGCGATGCTTTTTTTGATAGTCATCGTGTCCAACCTAAAGGCAAAAAGGCGCCAGGCTTTAGGCAAAAAGATTTTGCCTTAAGGAATGCAGCTTGGGCTATCTCGGATACATTTTCAAATCGAGGTGCAGAAAAAGGTACCAGAGAAGGATTTCAATCTTGGATGGAGTGTGATGCAGAAATTGCCACTGAGAAATTACATATTGAAAACGTCCAGGAATACACAATTGAATTTAAACAAATTGCTAAGCTATTCGGCGCTGACCTAATAGGTATAACCACTATAGATAATCGTTGGCATTATTCTAAACGGGTTGATACTCGTGAATTTATCCCAGTTAGTAATGAATTACCAGGTAACTATTCACATGTGATTGTAATGGGCCATGCTATGGATAAAGACTTGGTTGATACTTATCCATCCGCACTAGCAAGTTCTGCGGCTGGCTTTGAATATTCACGCGAAGCTGCCATTGTTACTCAATTAACTACTTATATAAGATCTTTGGGTTATGAGGCTCTTGGATCTATGAACGATACCGCTTTAGTTATACCTTATGCCATTCAAGCGGGATTAGGTGAATACGGAAGAAATCAAATGGTTATTACACCAGAATTTGGACCGCGTGTTCGGTTTTCAAAAATTTTTACAAATATGCCTTTAATGCACGATAAACCAATACATCGAGGTATTACGAAATATTGCACTCAGTGCGATAAATGTGCAGTCGCTTGCCCACCAAAAGCTCTCCCTTTGGGGCCACCAAGCACGGAAAGATTAAACCAATCAACAATCAAGGGCGTTAAAAAGTGGTCGGCAAATTGTGAGAAATGTTTTGGTTATTGGACTAAGATAAAAACAGATTGTGCAATTTGTATGCGTGTCTGCCCATTTAATCGTGATTTTGAAACACTTAGCGGTAAGTTATTTATGAGATTAGTGGATAGTCCTCTTCAATTTGTGGCGTTGTGGTGGGAAAAGAAGAGTGGTATCGCAAAAAGAGTGAAACCTGATACGTGGTGGCAGTCGCTTATCAAGTAAAAAATTTCGCATAGTCTTAGGTAAAGTTAATAGTAAATAAGATATTATTTTGATTGGTTTTGAAAAGGATCCGAGAGTTTGAGATATTCATTATTAAGTATATTTTTTTGTATTATTTTCTATGCAATATTAGGAATTTCTCAGGCTAATGCAAAAAATAGTTTTGCTTTTGATTCTTATGAGGCAACCATAAAGAGAGATAAGTGGGGAGTCCCTCATGTCAATGGCAAAACGGATGCTGATGCTGCTTTTGGACTGGCTTATGCCCATGCACAAGATGACATCCAAAATATTGCAGAAAATATGGTTTTATACAGAGCGGAAATGGGTTTAAAGAACGGGTTTAAAGGTATAGCGTCCGATTATTTAATCAAAGCATTAAACATTAAACAATTGATACAAAATGATTATACAACAGCCCTATCATCAGAAGTCAGGGCGGTCATTGAGGGTTATACAGCTGGTTTAAATTATTGGAATTCAGTCACAAAAAATCATAAGCATAAATCGATATTTCCAATTACTGAGTACGATGTAATTTCTGGTTTTGTGATTCAAAATCTTTTTTTCTCTGGCGTAGTAAATGAAATTGAAAGGCTACAGAGTAATAAAGTCGATGTAACTGATACTAAAGCAAAAATTCAAAGTAACTTATATCAAGCTCATGAGAAAATCTTGGGATCAAATGCACTGGCTTTAAATTTTAATAAAACTGAAAATGGCAGTACTCAATTAGTAATTAATTCACATCAACCTCTGGATGGTCCTGTTGCTTGGTATGAGGCACATATTCAAAGCGATCAAGGTTGGAATATGATGGGTGGTTTGTTTCCAGGTTCACCATTTATTTTTGTTGGGTTTAATGAAAATTTAGGATGGGGATTGACGGTTAATAAACCAGATTTAACTGATATATATGAATTAAAATTAAATCCTGAGAATGAGAATCAATATTTACTGGATAATGAATGGGTTGATTTTGATGTCGAAACCATCAGACTGCCCGTGAAGATCTTCGGGCCAATTAAATGGACCTTTAAAAGAACTGTGAAAAAGTCGAGGCACGGTCCGATTATAGAGAATGATCAAGGTGTGTTCGCAATAAGATTTGCGGGAATGACCGATATACGACAAGTAGAACAATGGTATCGACTGAATAAATCAAAAAATATTGAGGATTGGCTAGCCGCGATGGATATGCGGTCTATAGTTTCTTTTAATGCTATCTATGCCGATAAAGATAAAAATATAGTTTTTTTACACAATGCTGCCATTCCTATAAGAAAGGAATCCATTGATTGGTCTTTTCCTGTAGATGGATCGGACAGTTCATTGATATGGCATGAAAAAGTTCCATTGAAAGAGTTGCCATTAATAATTAATCCAGCTTCTGGGTGGTTAGTTAGTACTAACCAGGACCCATTTAGAGTAACGAGTGAAACCTCTAATCTTAATAGAGAAGATTATTCTAAAACTCTAGGATTGCAAACTCGAATGACTAATAGAGCTTATCGAGCTTTAGAATTACTAGATTTAGATCAAGCTATATCATCAGAGCAGTTATTGAAAATTAAATTTGATAATAAATTTTCGAAGCAATCGAGAGCTTTTCGGTATATTAAACCAGTACTTGATTACTCGTTCGAGAGCGATCAATTAATTCGAGCACAAACGGTACTGAGAGAATGGGATCTCACAACAGATTTAGATAGTAGGGGAGCCCCGTTGGGTGTTTGCTCTTTAAGCCCAGAGTGGCTTGCCGAACAAGAAAATAGAACACCTCCAGATGTTTTCTCTGTTTTCAAGCAATGCGTGAAAAACATTACTTCAAAATATAAAAGAATTGATCCATTATGGTCGGAAGTTAATTTTCTGATCAGAGGAACTAAAAAAGTGCCCATTCAGGGTGGGCCCGATACATTAAGAGCGATTTATGGTGAAACTCAAGAGGATGGCTCTTTGAAAGCAGTCGCTGGAGATGGTTTGGTTGTCTTTGTAGAATGGGATCCAGATGGAATGATCACTGCAAAAAGTATTCATCAATATGGCAGTGCCACACAAAATAAATTATCACCACATTATAGTGATCAGGTAGAGATATTCGCAGACGAGACATTGAAAGAAACTTATTTTAAAATCGAAGCTTTAGAGGCAAATACGGAATCAATGATTACCGTTCCATTTAACTATGACTAGAATAACAAAATCGATTTCATATGTATTAATTTGCATTATTTTGTTTGGCTGTGCTACAAACCAAGATAATTTTAGAGTAAATACCGATCAGGATACACTCAGAAAATTAACTCATGGGAGCATAATTGGTTATAGCCAGAATGAAACTTCTTTATGGTTAGGAATTCCTTATGCGAAACCTCCAGTTAATGATCTCAGATGGAGGTCGCCAAAAGCAATGGATCCATGGGATGGAATTTACAAAGCAACTGAGTTTAGTGAGGCATGCACTCAAATAGGAAGTACTTTTGGAGATCCGCTGTCTGTGGTTGGTTCTGTGCATGGATCCGAGGATTGTCTTTATTTGAATATTTTTGCACCTAAAAATATAGCTATTAATGAAAAATTACCGGTTATGTTCTGGATTCATGGCGGTTCAAATACCATTGGTACATCCAGTTTATATGATCCGAGCGTATTGGCTTCTTCACAAAGAGTGATTGTCGTTACAATTAATTATCGGTTAGGTATGTTTGGTTGGTTCATACATCCAAGTATAAAAACTATGTCGCTGGATCCGGAAGATAAATCTGGCAATTATGGCACACTTGATCAGATTGCTGCATTAAAGTGGGTGCAATTAAATATTGATCAATTTAACGGAGATAAAAATAACATCACAATTTTTGGTGAATCTGCTGGTGGTCATAATGCATATGCCCTGATGTTCTCGCCCATGACAACTGGACTTTTCCATAAGGTTATTTCTCAGAGTGGCAGCACAAAAACATCAACGTTAGATGAAATGATTAACTATTTTGATGCTATTGAGAGTCCTGGAAATAAAAGTAGTTCGAAAGAAGTAATGAATCAGTTATTAGTGGCAGATAAACAGGCATTAAACCGGGATGAAGCTATCTTACTTCAAGAAGGTATGCTTGATTCTGAAATCTATGATTATTTAAAAAGTCGAACTAAAGAAGAGATCATCCAAACTTACTACAATAACCTAGATGAAAAAGATTACATGCATCACGTAATCAATGATGGTTTTGTTTTGCCAAAACATGGTATGGATTTCATGAATACCGAAAAATTGAAAGATATTCCTATAATTTTGGGAACGAATAGGGATGAAATGAAATTATTCCTGGCTTTTGATCCTGAATTTACGTCGCAAAAATTTTCAATGACATTCATAAAAAACCAGGATTTTTATGATATCTCATCTGAATATGGCTCAAAAGGATGGAAGGTTGCGGCAGTTGATAAACCGGCCTCAGAACTCGTAAAATCTGGAAATCAGAGAGTATTTGGGTATCGATTTGATTGGGACGAAGAACCAAAATTGCTAATGATGGATTTTGCAAAAATTTTAGGCGCTGCTCATGCTATAGAGATACCTTTTGTCATGGGAGGAATGAAGCTTGGCGGTCTAGAGGATTACATGTTCGATAAAAATAATATTGTGGCGGCAACAAGATTATCTGAAAAGATGATGTCGTATTGGTCAGAATTTGCTTATAACGGCGACCCAAATAGAGGTCGAGATAAAGATCAGGTTCCATGGAGTGCATGGAACAATGAGGTGAATGAAGATAAATATGTCATTATTGACACTCCGCCTGATGGAGGTATAAGAATGAGTAAAAAAGCCTCGTCTTATTCAAGTTTGATGGAGGAACTATTGCTTGATTCTAGAATTCCAAATGATGATATGCGTTGCGAGTTCTTACAAAAAGCATTGGATGCGAATTGGTTTGTTGATGAGAAGATATTGAAGAGTGGCTTGTGTAAAAATGTTCACTAGATCGCGTTTTTAATTTTATGCAATTTATTGATACTCAAACTGTCGCAAAAACGTTGCCCTATGATCAACTAATTGAAGCATTAAGAGTAGCATTTAAAAACCAGATTCATTCACCAGAAAGAACTCAATACAGAATTGAAACTGATGCGACGAGTGATGCGACATTACTATTAATGCCAGCTTGGAAAAAAAGTCAACACATTGGTATTAAAGTTGTTTCTGTATTTCCAGAGAATACTAAGAATAGTTTAAGTGCCGTCAATGCAAGTTACTTGTTATTAGATGGAAAGAATGGGACGCCAAAAGCCATCTTAGATGGTACTGAATTAACGCTTCGAAGAACAGCTTGTGCATCGGCATTAGCAGCGGATTATCTAGCTAGAGATGATGCTAGTTCATTGTTAATGGTTGGAACAGGTAATTTGGCGCCACATTTGATTGAGGCGCATATGCAATTAAGAGATATAAAGAAAGTAATGATTTGGGGCAGAGATCACCAAAAAGCTATGGCCTTAATTCAAAAATTAAACCATAAGGAAGTAGAGGTTACTGCTATAAAAGATCTTTATTCAGGGGTACAAATGGCTGATTTAGTCTCATGTGCTACTCTCAGTAATACGCCTTTAATAAAAGGAGAATGGCTTAAGAAAGGACAGCATATTGATTTAGTGGGTGCATTTACACCAGAAATGCATGAAGTTGATAGCCAGGCTGTTACTTTGGCAAATGTAGTAGTAGATACGTATGCAGGAGCATTAAGTGAATCAGGAGAATTGATCGATGCTTTAAAGAAAGGCGTCTTTGTAAAGGAAGATATTGTTGCTGAGATGTCAGAGCTTGTTAAAAGAGAAAAGATAGGTAGAAATAATCGAAATGAGATAACTTTATTTAAATCTGTAGGTGCCGCTTTAGAGGATTTAGCCGCTGCAGAATTAGTATTAACAAATTTATCTGAGACTATATAATTACTTCGTATAATTTTTTGGAGATTGCAAATGGAAACAGCAAACACAAAACTCGAATGGTCATCGAGACTGGTTTTTATCATGGCATGCGTTGGAGGTGCTGTTGGTCTTGGTAATATATGGATGTTTCCTTATAAGGCCGGTACCAATGGTGGCGGTGCGTTTGTATTAATTTACATTGCTGCAGTAATTTTACTTGCCTTGCCTGTCTGTATAGCGGAATTGATGATTGGGCGTCGCGGCGGTGGCGGACCCCCGAATGCAATTGAGAGAGTTGCGGTAGAATCGGGTCATTCAAAAAATTGGCGATGGATGGGCGTTATCCTTGCAGGAGTTGGAGCTGTATTTGCGCTTTCATTTTATTCGGTCGTCGGAGGCTGGACAGTTGCTTTTGCTGTCAAAACTGCTTCTGGTCAATTAGTTGGTTTAGAAGTAGAACAGATTAAAAATCTTTTCGATGAATTAAATAATAGCCCCATCGAGCTTTATACTTGGTTTTGTGTTTTTATCGGAATGACCGTTTACATATCATCTCGCGGTTTACATAAAGGTTTAGAAGCTGCGGTAAAATTGATGATGCCTGCATTATTTATTATGTTAATAATCACCGCTATATATTCAGCTATTATTGGTGATTTCGCTGCCGCACTAAATTTTTTATTCACACCAGATTTTTCTAAAGTAGACAGTCAAGTAGTCATGACAGCTTTTGGACAAGCTTTTTTCTCCGTTAGCGTTGGATTGACGAACCTTGTTGCCTACGGAGCTTATTTGAAAAAAGATGTGAATATACCTGGATCTGCTGCGATTATCGTTGGAGCAGATAGTTTAGTTGCTATATTAGCTGGATTGGCTGTATTCCCAATAATTTTCGCCAATAGCATTGAGCCGAGTGCGGGTCCTGGCTTGGTATTTCAAGCTCTGCCACTTGCCTTCGCCCAAACCTCTGGGGGGATGATATTTGGTGCGTTGTTTTTCATTTTGTTATTTTTTGCAGCCTTAACATCTTCTATTGCAATGATAGAGGCGCCAGTTTCTTGGTTATGTGACGAAACTAAATTATCACGACGTATGTCTGCTGTAACTGTTGGTGCTGTTGGCTTTGTTCTTGGTTCGTTAGCTGCTTTTTCGTTTAATATATTTTCTGATATTCGTCCATTAGCTGGAATATCTATGTTCACTGATAAGGGATTTTTCGATGTATTTGCAACCATTGCCTCAGATATTATTATGCCACTTGGTGGTTTGATGATTGCATTATTCTCCGGCTGGGTGGTTAAAACAAAATACAGTTTCGAGGAACTATTCGAGAATAAAAATAAGTATATGCATAAAATTTGGTTATTTTTAGTTCGTTATATCGCACCGTTCTTACTAATTATATTATTTTACGAAATAGTTAACGCATAATTAACTAAAGATACTTATGATACCTAGGAGAACTGAATGGGAATTGATGGATAAGATTACTCTAGAAAGAGAATATTCTCCTAGTTCCTGTGTTTCTAACTATGAAGAGTTAGTTGCTAGATACACCTCTGAATCACTGGCTGCTGAGGATACGGTTCATTTTAAGAAAGACTTGATGTATGACTTGGATTCGAAAGAGTGTTTGGATTTATGTACTACAAATAATCCAAATTCCCCATTATTAATTTTTATTCATGGAGGATATTGGCAGTTCTTGGGTAAAAACGATTCTTTATTTCCGGCAAAAAGTCTTTCAGATTCAGGAATTGCTTATTGTGCTATTGATTATACATTGGCACCTAAAGCTAGTATTAGTGAGATGCTTGAACAGTGCAGAAGATCAATTCAGTGGCTTTATAAAAATGCATTAAAATATGGTTATAACGCTGATCAGATTTTTCTAGCTGGGAGTTCTGCGGGTGCTCATTTAGCAGCTATGACAATTCTTACTGATTGGAGCAAATATGATTTACCAGAGAATGTGATAAAAGGGGGAACCCTTTTAAGTGGAGTTTTTGATCTTCAGCCACTTGTAAAAACTTATATCAATGAGCCATTAAAATTAGACTTCGAAGAAGCTAAAAGAATAAGTCCATTATTTGAGATTAAACAGAATGATACCGAGCTAATTGTATGCTGGGGTGAAAATGAAACCTCTGAATTCAAAAGACAAAGCATTGAATTTGAAAAGAAGTGGAAAGATATGGGCAATAGAAGTAGTTTATTAGAGGTTCAACATGCCAATCATTTTGATATAGTTTTTTTTATGTTGGATAAAAAATGCTCATTAAGTGATCTGATGATGAAACAAATCTTAGGAGAAGAAAGATGATTTTTGACTTTGAAATTCCAGAGATCATTGATATAGAACAAGTGGATGGCTCTCCAAAGCCACGCAAGATGAATATTGGCTCAGAGGCATCAAGGCAAGAAAAAGTTAAGATAACCGATGGAAAGCCAATAACTGAATTTCAAGGCAATACGAATCCTTATATTGATTATGAAAGTGTAGATTTATTATTGAGTCTTCAGCATCCCCGTTCCCAAGGCTATGATGAGATGTGTTTTATTGTTATGGGGCAATCAAAAGAGTTACTTTTTAAATCAATCTATTACGAGTTGTATAATGCCCGACTAAGAGTAATGGCTGATGATTTATCTAATGCTTCATTGTTAATAGCTCGATCAAAAGAAATTTTACTTTTACTTACTAAATTTTGGGATGTACTGGCCACCATAAGACCAGAAGGCTTTAAAGAGTTTAGAGATTATTTAAGTGTTGCTTCCGGTCAACAATCTTTTATGTTTCGACATGTAGAATTTATTTTAGGAAATAAGAATAAGGCAATGGCTGCGGTGCATAAAAATGTCACTCATGTTTATCCTGCTATCCTAAAAAATCTTGAAACGCCGAGTTTTTATGATGAAGTGATTAAATTATTAAAAAGAAGGGGTTTTGATATTGATCCAGAATGCTTGAGTCGCGATTGGACAAAGTCATATCAAAGTAATAAGAGTATCGAAAATGCTTGGCTAGAAATATATAAGAATCCTGTTCCCACGAATGATTTATATTTATTTGGTGAATTATTGACAGAATTTGCAGATATTTTTGCTAGATATCGATTTCAGCATTTTATAACAGTAGAACGTATTTTAGGATTTAAGCCTGGCACAGGCGGATCAGCAGGAGTTAATTGGCTTAAAACTATGGCTGGCCATCGTTTTTTCCCCGAGTTATGGTCTATGCGGACTGATCTTTAGAGTTTCAAGAATTGAGTTATTAGGAGTAATAAATGGAAAGCATACCTAAATTAAACACTCAGAAATTATGGTTTATTTTCGGTCTATTGTGTTTTTTACTTATCAGTTGTTCTACCGAAATTGAAAAAAAGACCGACTTTATGGGCAGCATTAAAAAACCTAATATTCTTTTGATTGTTGTAGATGATCTGGGTTACACCGATATTGGTGTATTTGGTAGTGAAATCGCAACACCAAATCTAGATGCATTGGCGAATGTAGGGATGACCTTGACTAATTATTATGTGGCTCCAACTTGTTCACCGACGCGAGCTATGCTGCTTTCAGGGATTGATAATCATCTAGCTGGCATGGGCACAATGTATAATGAGCAATCTGAAAATCAGAAAAATAAACCGGGTTATGAGGGATATTTAAATTTTCAAGTTGCGGCTTTACCAAATATCTTAAAAGATAATGGTTATCACACTTATATGACTGGAAAATGGCATCTTGGTTATGAGGAAGAAACCAGTCCAACAGCCAGAGGTTTTGAACGTTCTTTCGCTTTGTTGGCTGGCGGTGCTGGCCATTTTAGTAACATGATGTCTATATTGGGGTCAAATAAAGCTCCTTATAGAGAAGATGGCGATTTAATTAAAACGCTTCCGAACGATTTCTATTCAACAAAATTTTATACCAATAAAATGATTGAATATATCGATAGTAACCACCAAGATAATAAACCTTTTTTTGGTTATTTAGCTTATTCTGCTCCTCACTGGCCTTTGCAAGCACCAGCTGAATCAATCGAAAAACATATTGGTAAATATGATGCTGGTTATGAAGTTTTATATCAGCAACGCATGGCAAAAATAAAAGCGCTTGGATTGATTGATCGAGATATACCAGATGCCCTAAGCTTACCAGAGGATAGGGCCTGGAATGAGCTCAATGATGATGAGAAAAAAAGATCCAGTAAAGTAATGGAAATCTATGCCGCAATGGTAAGTGATCTCGATCTGTATATTGGTAAGTTGATTAATCATTTGAAGGATATTGGCGAATTTGAAAATACTTTTATCTTTTTTATGTCTGATAATGGAGCAGAAGGGCATCCTTTAGAACAGAGTTTTGCAGAGTACGGTATTGCAAATAAGCTAGCTACTTGTTGTGATCATAGTTATGAGAATATGGGGAATGCTAACTCATATCTTTGGTATGGTCCTGAATGGGCAAGAGCGGGAGTGGGACCTTGGCGTCGTTTTAAAGGGTTCACCTCTGAAGGTGGAATCCGTGCACCAGCATTTGCTCATTATCCCTCATTTAATGATGCCAGTATAAAAGATGGCCTTATTCATGTTAAGGATGTAATGCCAACATTATTGGAGTTAGCAGATATTGATCATCCTGGATCTATTTATAAAGGGAGAGCAGTGCTGGCAATGCAAGGTAGCTCGATACTGCCTTTATTATCCGGTGAGGTTGAAAATATTCATGACAAAGATCATGTTGAAGGTTGGGAATTATTTGGTAAAACTGCTGTTAGAAAAGGAGATTGGAAGATCATTCAAGAACCAAAAGGAGAGTTCTTTGTATGGCAAACGCCACTAGCAGATAGTTATGATTGGCAGTTATTTAATTTGGCAGAAGATCCCTCTGAATTGAATAATCTTGCATCAACACAGCCTGAGAAAATGCAAGAAATGCTAGCTGCCTGGCAGTCTTACAAAAAAGATAATGGAGTAATTATCCCTGAAAGTGTTATGGGATTTTAATCTTTTCTGGTTATGTCATTCGATCCAATCCAAATAGGCCGGAGTTTGCATGATGAGCAATCTGTATGGAATGGATTTTATGGCGCTCTGATTACTGCGATTATTTTTAATATTATCTGGGTTTATGTTTCGATGTTTTTCGATCGATTTTTCCCTTGGCTTGCCATCATTCAAGGCATATTGATAGGTAAATCATTTAAGAAATATGGCCATGGCCTAGATTGGTATTTACCGGCATTAGCTGCGATTTTAGCGACTCTTGCATCAATAACAGGTAGTTTTTTGAGCGCGTTGAATTTAACGGGGCGTGAATTTAATACAGGCGCTATAAACCTCATTAATGAAATCACTTGGCATACTTTAAAAACGTTTATGCTTAATGAATTTTCGATTGTCGGGCTTATATATGCAATATTTGCTGCAATGCTCGCCGCGTATTACGCAAAAAGACATCTTAGTAGGGCTCAATCTATAGCTTTTCGTAAATATAAAGAAAGTAAATAATTAATAGTGAGGAGAATTTTGTGAGTAAATCAGTAGAATTTTTTTTTGATTATGTCAGTCCTTATTCTTATTTAGCTAATTTTCAACTCACTTCATTTAATAATATTGAGATTATTTATCGACCGATGTTATTAGGAGCTGTGATGCAAGCAACTAATAATAAACCGCCAGGTATAATTCCCTCGAAAGGAATTTATATAGCAAAGGATCTGGAACTATGGTCTCGTTATTACGGTATCCCATTTAGGTTGAATTCCATATTTCCTCAAAATACCCTTACAGCATTAAGATTAGCTATTGCTTGTCAGCGAGAAGATAACTTTCAATTAATCCATCAAGCATTGTTTAAAGCAATGTTTGTGGATAATTTAGATTTGAGTAATACGGATATATTGAAGGATATATTAAATCAACAGCAACTTAATTCAGATGAATTAATAATCAAGGCAACAGAGAGTTCAATTAAAGAGGAGTTAAAAAGAAATACAAACGAGGCAGTTGCTCGGGGTGCATTTGGAGCGCCCACATTTTTTATTGATGGTGAAATGTTTTTTGGTAATGACCGATTAGATTTTATACGAACTAAATTGTTGTAGTTATGTATTATCAAATTCTGCGATAACAGGAGTATGATCTGATGGTCTTTCCCATGTCCTAGGCTCTCTATCTATTGAACTGCTTAAACATTTTGATGCTAATATTTTACTGGCAAGTATGAGATCAATCCTAACACCGGCGTTTCTTCTAAATCCAGCAGCACGGTAATCCCACCAGCTAAAAAGTTTTTCAGTTTGTTCGAATTGACGAAAAACATCACAAAAACCTAGATTGATAATATCCGATAATACTTTTCTTTCTTTTGGGCTGCAAAGTACTTCTTCGCCCCATTTTTCAGCATCATAAACATCACGATCTTCAGGAGCAATATTGAAATCACCTAAAATAATTATATTTTTATGCAACTTCTGTTCTGCTATTAAAAATTTAATTAATGCATTAAGCCAAGATAATTTATAAACATATTTATCTGAATCGACGCTTTGTCCATTTGGAACATATAGATTGATAACTCGAATATTATCGATAGTTGCTGCAAGTAGTCGTCTCTGCGGATCATCGAAACCTGGAAAATCTGTAATGATGTCTTCGGGTTTCTTTTTTGTAATGATAGCAACTCCATTGTACGTTTTTTGGCCACTGCAAATTGCGTGATAACCAATTTCTTTGAAAGCCTCTATAGGGAAGGCTTCATTTGGTTGTTTTATTTCTTGGAGCGTTAATATATCTGGATTCGCTATATCCAACCATTCAAGTACATGACCAATACGAACGTTTAGTGAATTGACATTCCAAGTCGCAATTTTCATCTTGAATCTCCGGCTATTCCGCATTGTTTTAATAGTGGTTCAAGAGACGGTTTTCTCCCTCGAAAGTTAATGAATCCCTGCATTATATCTTTACTTCCTCCTATCTCTAAAATTTCCCTTTTAAATTTATTGGCTAATTCCTTGTTGAGGATATGGCTATCTTCAAATGCTGAAAAAGCATCTGCAGCTAGAACTTCTGCCCACTTGTAGCTGTAATAGCCAGCAGCATAACCACCGGAAAATATATGTGAAAAGCTCATCGGGAAGCGGTTGTATGGAGGAGTCTTGATAAGCGTAATTTTCTTCCTAACTGACTCCAATGTACTAAGTGTGTTGTCATTTTTTTGAATATCATAAGTTGAATGAATGGTCATATCATAGAGTGCAAATTCAATTTGTCTTAGCATTGCCAGACCTGCACCAAAATTTCGGCTGGCTTGTAATTTAGAAAATAATTCTTTGGGTAAATGTTCTTTAGTTTTATGATGTTTAGAGCAGTCTTTTAGAACTTCATAGTTCCAAGCAAAGTTTTCCATGAATTGGCTAGGTAGTTCAACTGCATCCCATGGAACACCGTTGATTCCTGAAATACTGGGCAAGCCTATTTTTGTTAATAGGTGGTGCAGCATGTGTCCAAATTCGTGAAACCAAGTGACCACATCATCGTGCGTGAGCAATGAAATACCGTTTTTATCTGGCGGAGTAAAATTACAAACCAAATAACCGATAGGCAGAGCTTTATTTCCATTGAGATTTTTTTTAATGACACATTCATCCATCCAAGCACCACTTCTCTTCCCATTACGAGCAAATAAATCAATATAAAAACCACCAATGATACGATCTTTGTTATCTATTACTTCTATAAATTCAACACTATCGTGCCAAACAGGGATTGTTGAATTTTTTCTTAAAGAAATGTCATAAAGTGTTTTTGCTACATTAAACATACCTCTCTGTACGTTTTCTTTTGGAAGATATTGTTTTAATTCTTCATCAGAAATAGCGTAGTTTTGTTGTTTTGTTTTTTCGAGATAATAAGAAATATCCCAAGCTTCTAGATTATGATCGGCGGCTTTTTCAAGAATAGTAAGCTCATTTCTTGCCGTTGATTTCGTTTTTTTGGCTAAGTCATCCAAGAAATCGATGATTTCATTAGTGGAATCGGCCATTTTTGTTGCTAAAGAGTATTCCGCAAAGTTTTTATATCCAACGATATTGGCCAATTGATGTCTCAATGAAAGAATATTTTTAATATTTTCTTCATTATTCCATTGAGTATCTTCAGCCTGGTCAGAGGCCCGAGTTGACCAAGCTTTATAAAATCTTTCGCGGAGTGAACGATTTTCAGCATGCGTCATTACGCTATGATATGTCGGATAATCAAGTATGAGCTTCCATCCATCCTGATTAACTTTTGCTTGTTCGAGAATCTCACGAGAAATACCTTTTAGTTCATCTTCATTATTGATATGCAATGACCAGGCATCCGTTGAGTCTTGAACATTCTGACTAAAGGTAGCCTCCGCAGTACTTAAGCGCGTCTTAAGATTTTTAAATTTTTGTTTTTTTGTCTTTTCGAGATTTACTCCATTAAGAGTAAAATTACGCAACTCTTGCTCTAGTAACTTAAATTTAGGATCTTTTTGATCATCAAGATTATCAATTATGGTTTTATATGCTTTTTCAAGTTCTGTATTTTGTGATAATTCGGTACCATAATCCGTTAGTAATGGTAAACAAGAATTATAGGTACTTCGCCATTCAGGCTGATCGAGAACGTTCTGAAGGTGACTGATGGGTGAAAAGGTGCGACTTAACTCATGCTGCATTTCTTCGATGGGATTAACGACTGACTCGAAAGTAATTTTTTGTTTATTTTTTAATAATTTATCAATTGCCGTACGTTGTTTTTTTACTAAAGATTTAATGTTTGTTTGAGCCTCTTTAGCGGTTAAACTTGAAAAATCTGGAAGCGTTGATTTGTAAGAATTAGATTGAGTCATTTTGGTATTTTATTTTTATTAAAAGATAGATGAATGTTAACAAAGACTACATAAGCAAACACGAGAAACTTTAAGGAAAAGAAGAGTGAATAATAATTATGATTTAATCGTAATGGGCGGTGGTAGCGGAGGATTAGCTTGCGCGCAACGCGCTGCTGAGTATGGAGCAACTGTTGCGGTCATCGAGCATGCTCCACTTGGGGGAACTTGCGTGAATGTGGGTTGTGTACCAAAAAAGATTATGTGGTATGCCGCGCATCAAGCCTCACAAATAAACTTAGCCGGTGATTATGGCTTTAATGTGACAGTCCAATCCCATAATTGGGCGCAACTTAAAAAACGTAGAGATGCATATATTGAACGTTTAAATGGTATTTATGAGCGTAATTTAAAAAATCGAAATATACATATAATCAATGGCTCTGCTAAATTCAAAGATAAAACCACAATAACCGTTGATAATATTGATTATGCCGCTAAGAGGATTGTAATTGCTACTGGAGGGCGGCCTATTGTACCTGAGCTTGAAGGTAGTAATCTAGGGACTGATTCAGATGGATTTTTTTCTCTGCCAGAATGCCCTCCAAGGGTAGCAATAATTGGAAGTGGTTACATCGCAGTTGAATTTGCTGGTTTACTTTCGGCGCTAGGATCTGAAGTATCATTATTGATTAGGAAAGAATCCTTATTGCGATCTTTTGATGCCATGTTAAGTGAAAATTTGAAAAATGCACTGATTCATCAAGGGGTCAGTATAATTGAAAAAGTGATACCAAATTCATTAGATAAGAGAGGGGATGATTGCTTTTTAACCGCAGAAAATAAACAACAATACGGACCTTTCGATAAGGTTATTTGGGCGGTTGGGAGAGCGCCAAACTCAACTGATTTGAATTTATCTGCAGCAGCAGTGTTAACGGATGAGAAAGACTTTATTCCGGTCAATAAATATCAGCAAACTAATATTGAAAATATTTTTGCTATTGGAGATGTTACCGGAAAAGAAGCCCTTACGCCGGTTGCAATTGCCGCTGGCCGAAGACTTTCAGATCGTTTATTTGGTAATATGTCAGAGCGATATTTGGAATATCATACTATTCCAACGGTGGTCTTTAGTCATCCTCCAATTGGAACTGTTGGTTTGACTGAAGCACAGGCTCGCAAGGAACATGGCGATAAAATTAGAATTTATACGTCATCTTTTAATCCGATGCTCTATGCTCTCAGTGATGAAATCAATAAGGTTCCCACCACTATGAAATTAATTACACTGGGAATAGAGCAGAAAGTTATAGGTTGTCATATTATTGGCGATGGTGCGGATGAGATGTTGCAAGGTTTTGCTGTAGCTATTCGAAAGGGTGTAACTAAACAAGATTTAGATGATACCATCGCAATTCATCCTACAAGCGCCGAAGAACTTGTGACGATGCGTTAATATTGAGTTGCTTTAATATCGCTGAGGTATCCGGTCTTATTTTTTTCCATATGAGGTAAGATTCTGCAGCTTGTTCGATCAGCATTCCCCACCCTTGAATTGCACATTCTGCTCCGTTTTCCATTGCCCATAGCATGAACTGTGTTGGCGATGAGCCGTATGAAAGGTCATAACAGATAGTATTTTTAGCAATAATAAAGCAAGGAAAATCAATCGATGTTGAAGTTATTGCTGAAGATGTCGCATTTATTATAATATCATAGGGTTGTTTGGGCTTTAATGCATCAATGCCACATGCATCTATATTTAAATATTGTTGAAATCTTGAAACAAGTTGATTCGCTTTCGAGGCAGTTCGATTTGCTATTGTTAAAGATGATGGCTCTTTCTCCATTAAGGGATTTATAATTCCGCGTGAAGCACCTCCAGCACCAATAATTAAGATATTTTTATTTTTAATATTTTGATGAAAATTATTTTCCAGATCGTTAATCAAACCAATACCATCTGTGTTGTCGCCAATAATCTTATTTTCGTCAAATATGAGTGTGTTGACAGCACCTGCTTTCGCTGCTCTAGGACTAATTTCATCTATATATTCCATGACAGCAGTTTTATGAGGCAGAGTAACATTAAGGCCCTTACCGCCCTTTTTTTTATATTCAGTTATAAATTTTTTTAATTCATTTTGAATAACATGGAATGCTTTGTAATTTATTGTTTGATGTAATTGAGACGCGAACAAGTTATGAATAGCAGGTGATTGTGAGTGTGAGATTGGGTCACCTAATACACCGTATTGCTCTTTTGCAATTATATTCATTAAACTTACCCGTCAAATATTATTTTTATGGTTGTAACCAGCGAGCTACATCAATTGCGTAATATGTCAATATTGCCGAAGCACCAGCGCGTTTAATTGATATTATTGATTCAAGCGTAGATTCCTTATGATTAAGATATCCGGCCTCTGAGGCAGATTTTAACATGGCATACTCACCACTAACTTGATAAGCAAATATGGGCACTGAGAATTTTTGATTAATTTTATTGATGATATCCAGATAGGGCATTGCCGGTTTTATCATGACAATGTCAGCACCTTCGCTAATATCTAATTCGACCTCTCTCAAACTTTCAAGGGCATTGGCAGGGTTCATTTGATAGTTAAATTTATTTCCAGTAGCAAGATTGTTTTTTGAACCAACAGCATCTCTGAAGGGACCATAAAAGGAAGAAGCATACTTAGCGGCATAGGAGAGTATCAAGGTATTATGAAAATTGTTTGCCTCTAGTGCATTTCTAATTGACCCGATTCTCCCATCCATCATATCTGAAGGCGCAATAATATCTGCCCCAGCTTCGGCTTGTGAGATTGCTTGCTTTGTTAGTGTATCGACGGTGACATCATTGATTACATAGTTGTTCGCATCAATAACACCGTCTTGTCCATGAGTTGTATATGGATCAAGCGCTACATCTGAAATAATTATTAATTCGGGGAATTCAGTTTTAAGTTTTCTGATACTTTGTTGAATTAACCCATTTGGATTATATGCTTCATCGCCCGTTAGGCTTTTTTCGTGTTCTTCAATGACCGGAAATAATGCCATGGCTGGAATATTTAATTTCAGTATTTGTTCGGCAGTCTTTAAAACACCATCAATGCTTTGACGGTTGATTCCTGGCATTGATTGAATAGGTGTACATTTATTTTTACCATTGAGAAGAAATACAGGATAAATTAAATCGCTCGCACTCAAGGTCGTTTCTTCGACCAGGCGTCTGATTGCATCTGTGCGTCTTGTTCTTCTCATGCGTGTTGATGGGAATGAAATTCCATTCTTATTATTCATGTCAAATTTCAATGAGTGGTGTAATTATTTTTAATGTAAATATTTTACATTAATTTACTAAGATTTAATTAGAAATTTGAATAGTGTCCGTCATTGTAAAACCAATAGCTTCAATTTCTTTAATCAAGGAGTGAAGGTTTGATGCTGATAATGAGGTTAAGGGAGGACGGACTCTATGCCAATCGGTATCTTGATGATAATGACCAACAATGGATTTCAAAGCTGGAATCATCGGGTATTTTTGTACTATATTTCGAAATTTATTCAAATTTTCTTGTTGAATAATTGCATCGGAATTAAGCCAGTTCTTATAAAGCATAGAGATTGCATATGGATTTATATTTGCGGTAGCAGAGATGCAGCCAGCGCCACCATTTTGAAGTGTTTTTAATAGAAAAACTTCACTTCCAGCGAAAATTTTAAAATCTGGCCAATTTTCATTTAACATTGCCAAGGTATTATTCCAGTCACCAGAGCTATCCTTTATACCAGCAATTATTTTTGGGTATCTCTTTTTTAGTTTTTCAATAAGATTAAGGGTAATAGCTACATTCGCAATAGGCGGGATATGATAAAGATAGATTCTAAGATTATCGTTATTAACTGATTCAATTATCTTAGAATAACTGTCAAATAATCCTTCATCACTAACATTTTTGTAGTAAAAAGGTGGCAGCATTAAGACATTTTTGCATCCAATTTTCATAGCATGTTGAGTGAGTTTAATGGTATCAGGTAAGGCGCAACAACCAGTTCCTGGCATGGTCTTTTTTGGGTCAATTCCAGTTTCAATAAGCGCATCTAGAACATCTATTTTTTCATCTACAGATAATGAGTTGGCTTCACTATTGGTCCCAAATATAGCCAATCCTACATCTTGTGAAAGCAACCATTGACATTGTTTTATCAATAATTCCTTATTAACATTGAGATTGCTATGGAATGGGGTGATTACAGGACTGTAAACACCCTGTAAGTTAGATTTATTGGCATTCATTTGAATGTCGCTTTTTATTATTTTTAAGCCAGTCAGTTGGCGTTAAATATTTTTTATAAAGTATTGCTTCGGGTGAGTCAGGTTCAGGGTTCCAGTTGTATTCCCATTTTACTGATGGTGGTAGTGACATTAATATTGATTCTGTTCTACCGCCAGATTGTAAACCAAATAAAGTCCCTCTATCGAAAAGTAAGTTAAATTCAACATAACGACCTCGTCGATAAAGTTGAAAATTTCGCTCACGCTCGCCATAGGGATGATCTTTGTGAGATTGAACAATTGGTAAGTAAGCAAGTAAGAATTGATCGCCTATAGATTGAAGAAATTCGAAAGATTTATCAAATCCAAGCTCATTGAAATCATCAAAAAAAAGTCCACCAATACCACGAGTTTCATTCCTGTGTTTTAAGAAAAAATATTCATCACACCATTTTTTAAAGCGCGGATATAAATCTTTACCAAATGGATTACATGCATCATATGCATTTTGATGCCATGAAATTACATCTTCATGAAATGGGTAATAAGGCGTTAAATCAAAACCACCTCCAAACCACCAAATAAGATTGCCTTTTTTGTCTTTTGCGATAAAAAATCTTAAATTGGCATGCGTAGTGGGTATAAAAGGATTTAAGGGATGGATAACCAATGATATCCCCATGGCTTGAAATTTTTTACCAGCAAGTTCAGGTCTAGATTTAGTGGCGGAAGGAGGTAATTCATCGCCATGAATATGTGAAAAACTCACACCTGCCTGCTCAAATATTGCTCCATTTTTTAAAATTCTACTTTCACCACCGCCACCTTCAGGCCTGTCCCATTTATCAATTACAAAGCTCTCTTGTTTATCTACTTCATTAAGCGTATTCGTAATCGAGGATTGGAGGCCTTGTAAATATTTTTTTACAAGATCAATGGAATGAGTTTCATTATTCATAATTATGGTCGTAAAATTTTTCCAGTTTTCAATATTTTTATGGTCGATGCAGGAGTATTTTTAAAACATTCACCCGGCACTATATAGTCTACTATGCCACGAAAATTTCTGCGTAGTATGATGGTGTTTCTTGGTGGGCTTTCCCCTGATGCATTTGCACTGGTGGAAATTAGGGCAGTTTTTGATTGAATACAGAGTTCTCTTGCAATTGGGTGATGAGTTAATCGGATAGCTAGGCTGGAATGTTTGCCTGAAATCCAATAGGGAGTGTGATCTGTTTTTTCAACCAACCATGTTGTATTTTTTGGACCATCGATGATCGCTCTAACATCAGTAGCGCTCAATTTGACCCATTTATTTATCTGCTCTAGGTCAGAGACAATGACTATTAACCCCATTGCTATGTCACGATTTTTTATATCAAGTATACGGTTTACAGCATCAGAATTATTCGGGTTACAACCAAGCCCAAATACACCTTCAGTAGGATAAGCGATTACACCACCATCATGTATTACTCGACTTGCTTTTTTTATTGATTCAGATGGAATGATTCTTTACCAATCTTTTTCGTGAGTTATTTTTAGTTTTGATGAAAAAATTTAGTTTTAGGTATTATCTTTGTGTTTTTGTTCCCATATTCCATGATTATAGATAGCCATCCACTTTGTTTTTTTACCATTTTTTTCTGAGGCTAGATAATGAACATCCTCAGCTTTATTATATCTAATCACATAAGGATTCTTATCCTTATCGTGTTCAGGGGCAGTCATAAGATAGAGATGTTTTTCTGAATTAGGTAAATATTTACATGCTTCGACAAATTCATCTTTTAAATGATTTATTTCAGATACTTTAGGTGCTCGAGTCTCTCTGTTCTTCGGAAATTTACTGGCAGCAAGAAATATACCCTTCATACTATCTCTCAGTAAATAATGATCTTCGCACTTAACACACAAAAGTTCAGGCAGTTTTATAGGCTCCATCGTTAATGGTTTTGGTTCTCCATTTCTTTGTAATTGTCTTGTCGTTCCACAATCTTCATTTAAACAACCAAAGTATTTCCCGAACCTACCGGTTTTTAATTGCATTTCTGTGGAGCATTTATGACATTCTAAGACAGGGCCGTCATACCCTTTTATTTTGAAATGGCCATTTTCGATCTTATTTCCCTCGCAATCAGGATTTTTTCCACAAATATGTAATTTTCTATGTTCATCAATCAAAAAATTATCCATGCTTGTGGAGCAGGACTCGCACCTTTCTTTAATCAAGAGATTTTCTGCTTCCTCTTGATCATCAACACTGACTGCTTCATCCCCTGAGGTTAAATTCAACGTTTTTTTACATTGATCTTCACCGGTATTTTCATATCCAGAGCAACCCAAAAAGACTCCATTGGAAGAGTTTCTAATCACCATAGTGTGATTACCGCAATCCGGACAAAGGATATCTGTTTTAACGGGTTTATTCCCCCTCATTCCTCCTTCATCATTTGATGCAGATTGTAAATCTTTCTTGAATGCTAGATAAAAATTATCAAGTACAACTTTCCAATCAAGCTCACCTTTTGCCACTTTATCTAAGTCATTTTCAAAATTAGCGGTGAAATCATAATTCATAATGTCATCAAAACATTCAAGCAATCTTTCGGCGACAATGTGACCAATTTTTTTAACAAAAAATCTTCTATTTAGAATCTCAACATAGCCTCTATCTTGTATTGTGGAGATAATAGATGCATAGGTAGATGGTCGACCAATCCCCCTTTTTTCTAGCTCTCTTACTAAAGCTGCTTCAGAGAATCTCGCTGGTGGCTTTGTGTGCTTCCTTTCAAGTTTTAATTCCTCTAATGATAAAACTTCATCTTCTGAGAGATGGGGTAAAATGTCTTCATTGGGATTTTTAGTGTTGTCTTTAGAAATTTTGGTGTATCCATCAAAGACAATTTCTCTTCCTTTAGCGGTGAATGTATATTTATCTAATGCAATTTTTGCTGACGTTGAAAGGTATTCGGCATCTGGCATTTGAGAGGCAATATATTGTTGCCATATTAGTTGATAGAGACGAGTTTCCTCTTCACGAGCTCCAACTAAATCATTAGCTGTCAAAAAAGCATTTGTTGGTCTGATAGCCTCATGAGCTTCTTGGGCATTTTCTTTACCCGAGTATATTCTTGGGCTACTTGGTAAATAGTTTTTACCCACTTTGTCTGTAATATAGTTTCTGGCATCTTGGATTGTTTCTGGGCTTAAACTAGGTGCATCAGTTCGCATATAGGTAATATAGCCAGCTTCATATAACTTTTGTGCAACCCGCATAGTTCTTTTTACATTGAAGCTCAATCTTGTTGATGCTGCTTGTTGAAGCGTTGAGGTGATGAATGGCGGTTTTGGTTTTATTTTTATTGGTTTTTTTGATATCTCATCAATTGTTAATGGGTTATTTTTGATTAGAGATTCTATTTCTCTAGCTTCTTCCTCTAAGAGTAACGGGTCTGAATTTTTTCTTAATAAGGAGAACAAAATATTCTCCTTATTGCTATTCAAAAGATTCATTGAAATTGCCCAAAATTCTTTGGGATTAAATTCTTGTATTAGTCGTTCTCTTTCGTCAAGAAGCCTCAGCGCCACTGATTGAACTCTTCCTGCAGATAGGCCTCTAGCAATTTTCTTCCATAAAAGAGGAGAAAGTTCAAAACCGACTACTCTATCTAGAAATCTTCTTGCCTGTTGAGCTTGTACAAGGTCAATATCTATCTCTTTAGGGTCAGCAAATGAGGCAAGGATTGCTGATTTAGTTATTTGATTAAACCTAACTCTTGAGAACTCATATTTATTTGGACCAAGAGCCTCTTTCAGATGCCAAGCAATAGCTTCTCCTTCTCTATCCAAATCTGTTGCCAAATAGATATGACTGACATTTTTGGATGCTTTTTTTAGCTCTTTAATAACTTTTTCTTTTTCGGGAATGATCTGATATTCAACTTCCCAGTCTTTATCGGGGTCGATGCCCATTCTTCTTACCAATCTAGATCTTTCATTTAAAGCTTTAAGCCTTAGTTTTTCTGCTTCTGAAATATCTTTTGGTATTTCATTTCTTTTCGTTGGTGCTTTAGATTTACCTTTTGGGAGATCTCGAATGTGACCTACGCTTGATTTAACAATATAATCATTGCCTAAATATTTAGAGATAGTCTTGGCTTTTGCGGGAGACTCTACAATTACTAAATTCTTTGCCATTACTTTATTTGTTATCCATGATTAATGAAGAAAATCACTTTTTGTATCGAAGATCAAGTCTTCCATCTGAGAGTATGCCTTTTCTTGGCCTGGTTGACTGAATAAAACCATTAGCACAACCCATTTTATTTGATCAACGTTGATATCTTGGGTATTAAGCGCAAGTAATCGATCAATTAAAAGCTCCCTTTGGGTGGAAGTGAGTATATTAATTTGTTCAAGATAACTGATAAAACCCCGACAACTCACATCAAGTTGACTTATTTCAGAGCTATTATAAATTCTCGTTGCATTGGCTGTATCATTATTTTCTATGAAGCTTTCATTATGTTCCGCCAAACCATCAAGCCAATCTAAAGCTTTGTCAATTTCATTATTATTAAAACCGGCTTTAATTAACTCTACTCGGAGTGTGTTTTGATCGGCTTCAGGTTCATCTTCCGTCTCGATATAGGTTTCGAATAAATACATTAATACATCGAGGACATCTTCTTTCATCGCTTTAGTTATTCCTTTGATATCTCAAATCATTATCTTGTTTAATATCATAACTACAAATAGTTAGATATTATGGAACGTTAAAATCCTAAAACATGGAGCATGTAGTAATCTGCAGCAATCGTCAATATCGTTTAGTAATTATTATACTAAATTTTAAGAAAACGAAACTATGAACTGATTTAGTGTTTATATATAATTACTTATAAGATAACTAATGCGTAATATTTATTATTTAAATTATGACTATATTAAGAATATTAGAATTTCCAGATCCAAAACTAAGAATTAAAGCTATCCCTATTGAAACGGTTGATGACAGCTTGCGAGTCATGATTGATAATATGTTTGACACTATGTATGAAGCTCTTGGTATTGGCTTGGCCGCAACACAGGTAGATTTTCATAAACGTCTTTTGGTGGCCGATGTTTCATCTGAAAAAGACGATCCATATGTATTAATAAACCCCAGAATTCTTGAAAAGGACGGCTCGAAAGTCTCAGAAGAAGGTTGCTTATCGGTTCCTGGATATTTTGATTCAGTTAAAAGAGCAGAAACAGTGCGTGTTAGTTTTTTGGATCGAGATGGAAACCAGCAAGAAGAGGAGATGACTGGCATGCTCGCGGTATGTGTTCAGCACGAAATAGATCATCTCGATGGCAAGTTATTTGTTGATTACCTGTCGGAGACAAAACGACAAAAAGTAAGAAAAAAATTACATAAACAAAAACGATTCCAACCTGATTCATCAATGGTGCTTTAAAATTTGCATTTAAATTATGAATATTAATTTAAATGAATGCCGGCTAATTTTTGCGGGTACACCAGAGTTTTCGTTACCTTCTCTCGAAGCTTTATTAGAATTAGATATATCTCCTGTTGCAGTTATTACGCAACCAGATAGAAGGGCGGGACGCGGAAAGCAATTAACTAAGAGTCCAGTTAAGATATTTGCAGAGGAACGGAATCTAAAAGTCTGGCAACCACTATCATTATCAGATTCTCAATTTATCAAAAATATAAAATCCATTAAACCAGATGTTATTGTTGTGGCAGCCTATGGATCTATATTTCCTGAGATGATTTTAAATCTCCCAAAATTTGGTTGTTTGAATGTACATGCTTCTCTATTACCAAGATGGAGGGGAGCTTCACCCATACAATCGGCAATTCTGCATGGAGACAATGAGACCGGCGTTAGTCTCATGAAAATGGAGATTGGACTTGATACTGGTCCGATCTTTACTCAGCATAAAATAGATATAGAACCAACAGAAACAGCTGACGAGTTAAATATGCGTCTCGCGGAATTAGGTGGGTTAGCCTTGAAGTCTGATTTTGAATTCATATTGAATGGTCATATCCCATCAAATGATCAAGATCAACATGAAATAATTTTGACAAAGAAAGTAAATAAAGCCGATGCAAAAATTAATTGGAACCAACCAGCAGATTATATATCACGTCACATAAGAGCTTATAATTCATCGCCAGGAGCCTATTTTAATTTAGAAGATGAAATGATTAAATGTTGGTTAGCTGAGCCTACAAATAAAGAAAGTGGTGAGTCAGGAAAAATCATTTATGCAGGAGAATCAGGGATAGAGGTTGCTTGTCCTCAAGGCACCCTGATTATAAAAATATTACAGCGCCCGGGTAGAAATAAAGTCACAGCTGCTGAGTTTTGTAGGCAAATTAATTTGAAAAATTTACAATTAACCTAAGATCTCATGCAAATTAATAATAATGGAGCAATGATTAGAGCGAAAGCTGCTCATGTCATAGATGCGGTTGTCAATAAGGGGAGGTCTTTGGATCGTGCCATAGAAACGGCTAATATTGATGATACGAATTCTCAAAAATCACTTTTCAAGGCCATTTGCTATGGAACGATCCGCTTTTATTGGGAGTTGAAATTACAATTAGGACAATATATCTCCCGCCCAATAAAAAGAAAAGACAATATTATTGAGACGTTACTTATTATTGGATTTTTTCAGATCAAGAAGACACGGATTCCTTCTCATGCAATAGTTGCCCAGACAGTAGAGGCGGTAAGATTACTAAAAAAACCAAATTTAACTGCTTTTACTAATGCTATTTTGAGGAATTTTATTCGATCAAGCTCAAAAGAATGTATTAATTCAAATGAAGAAGCTATTTTTAATCATCCACAATGGTTAATAAACATGTTCAAAAATAGTTGGCCGCATAAATGGCAAGAAATTATAGAAAATAATAATAAACAAGCGCCAATGTGGCTAAGAGTAAACCAAAAAAAAATTTCTTCAAAAAAGTATCTAAGTAAAATAGCATGTTCTAAAAATTTACCTAGCGAGGAGGTAGGATTTCTTGGTGATTTAGATCAGTCTATTTGTTTGAAAAATCCGATTTCAGTCAAATCATTACCTGATTTTGATAATGGCTATGTTTCTGTTCAAGATGGCGCCGCCCAGATTGCCATTGAATGTTTACTGAACGATATTGGTGGGAACATACTCGATGCCTGTGCAGCTCCTGGAGGTAAGACAGGTCAATTACTAGAAAAAATTAATGATAATTCATCGGTTACTGCGGTTGATATAGATCCAGATAGAGTTGAAGTTATTAAAGAGAATCTTTCACGCCTTGAATTAAAAGCAAAAATTATTACCGCCGATGTTGCTGATACAAAAAGCTGGTGGGATTCACAATTATTTGATCTGATTCTAATGGATGCTCCCTGTTCAGCAACTGGTGTAATTAGACGGCATCCAGATATTAAACATCTAAAAAGAGAGAAAGATATCGACGCTTTGAATAAAATACAGGTAAATATTATTAATTCATTATGGAGCTTATTAAAACCAGGTGGAAAATTACTTTATGTGACTTGTTCGGTATTAGAAGAAGAAAATGACTTGGTGATAAAAAAACT
>JAOIZZ010000014.1 GCA_028227395.1 Woeseiaceae bacterium
TAACATGGAAGCACAGAAGTTAAAAATAGGATTGACGCCTATAGCAGGAGCAATTGCAGCTGCATTGGCACCGTCACATCAAGTATTAGCTCAAGATGCCGAATTTGCACTTGAAGAAATTATTGTTACAGCGACAAAGAGAAACTTGAGTGTGCAGGATATTCCTGCATCAGTTCAAGCTATCGGTCAAGAAGCCCTCGCGAATATGGGCGCAGCAACAGCTGAAGATTTTGCAAGGTTTATGCCAGGTATTAATATAGTTTCTTATGGCTCTACCGGCAGTACCATTGTTTTCCGAGGAGCGATTACGGGTTCGGGCTATATAGCAGCATCAACTTCCTCTGTTTACTTGGATGAGCTTGCTCTTACATCAACAGGTTCACAACCAACGCTTCGAATGGTCGATATTGCTCGTGTTGAGGCCCTGGCGGGACCACAAGGAACCTTATATGGTTCTGACGCTCAAGCAGGTACGCTTCGAATTATTACTAATAAACCAAAAATGAATGAATTTGAAGCTGTCTTTGATGGAGAACTTGAAGGTGGCGGCGATTCAGACGCAAGTTATCGTGGTTCATTGGTATTTAACGTTCCGATTGTTGAAGATAAAATGGCGCTAAGAATTGCTGCTTACAGTGATACCGAAGGTGGCTATATTGATAACGTTATGGGTTATACTGCCGATACGAATGCGATAACAGGAGTAAAATATACTCAAAAGCATGGAACTTTATCGAATGCTCATGCAGTAGAAAAAAATTGGAATGACTCAGCAACAAATGGCTATCGCGCTAAACTCAGGTTTGACATGAACGACAGTTGGAGTGCAACTCTTACAGGAATGATGCAGCATGTCAGCACCACAGGTGGTGGTAACGCTTATAACCCTTATGTTGGTGATCTTAAAACCGTTAAATTTGTAGATGGTTGGCACAAACAAAATTTTAAAGCTTACGATTTATTAATTGAAGGTGATTTAGGATTTGCTGATTTAGTTTCATCAACCAACTATTATAAGTACAGAGATAGGGGCGTTTCGGATATTACCGATTACGCGCATTATTGGTCGCATAATTACTGTTCGGATTCTGCATACGATGCAGCGACATATTCAGCTGGTATGCCTTACTATTACACAAACGCAAGTACAGGTTATCTAGCTCTTTACCCTAGATATTGCCAAGGAGCAGAGATTGATTCTGACTTCTATTCAACTTCTCAGGGTACTTATGGAGTTAAGAAAGTATCTCAAGAGATACGTCTGCAATCTCAAGGTGATCGTGTTGATTGGATAGTGGGAATGTACATAGAAGATACAGTAGATGAATGGACAGCACCGTTTGCAGTACCAACTGATGGTATAAATGATGCCAGTACTTTCCAAAGTTCCTTCTCTGCTAAATATTATGCATTTGTACAAGGGGATAATTTCCCTAAACAAGCAACATCAAGCTGGTACTCAGACCAAAGAACACTCTGGGACCAAAAAGCATTATTTGGTGAAGTGGCTTGGAGAATGACTGATAACGCGACACTTACACTAGGACTAAGAACATATGATCGTGGTAATAGTAGTGCTTACTACGTCGATCATCCTGGAGCAATTCATTCACAGGCTGATTACATCAAAGGTTTTCCGGCTGATTCGGATAAGGCCTATCGTTTAGCTAATAATGGCTTACCACCAGCACGTGCTGGTCAGGATAAAGTGACCATTCCTAAGATCAGTTTAAAATATGATCTGAATGAGGACACTATGGCTTACGCACTCTTTACAAGAGGTAAACGACCAGGTGGAGTTAACCGAAGTCGAGGTAATCCATATTTCCCGAATGCATATAGCCCAGATATCATGGATAATACTGAAGCAGGTATTCGCTCAACATTTGGTGAGGGGCGTGGACGATTCAATTTGACTGCTTATTATATGAAATGGGATCAATATCAGTTAGAACAAGTTGATCCATCGAATACGCCTTGTGATGCAAATGGAGCGGTTGCTAAAATTACCGGTCTTGCTGCAGATAGTTCAATTAAAACAGCAGGTGTTTGTGGTCAGCCATGGCAAAACTTGGTGGCTAATACCGGTCAAGCTCATATCTCGGGTGTTAATATAGATGTTGAATATGCGTTAACGCAAAATCTAACATTCGGAATTAACTACGAAAGAATGGAAGCTCTGACCGATAGTAACCATGATCTAAACGGTACGCCGGATTCTTTTGAGGTGAAAGCAAATATGCGTCTTCCGTTGGTACCTGAAAATAAAGGTTCTCTCTGGGCAACTTGGAGCAAAGAATCGTCAGTACTTGGTTCAACCTACAAGTATGTTCGTTTCCAAGCATCAACACAGGGCGGGATCATTAATAAGCTAGAGCAAGACTCGCTAAATTCTTCTGCGAATCCTCAGCACAGTGTTCCAGGGTATGCAATTATGGATATCAGGACAGGATTACAAGGAGAAGATTGGGAGCTCGCAGCCTATATAAATAACTTGACGGATGAGCGAGCTAACTACACTTGGGGAACAGGTGATTTTGGTTGGGCACAAGCTTCCTCGAAAACAGGTGGTAGAGCTCATACGGTCGATGCTTATACAAATAGACCACGTGAGTTTGGTATTCGTTATATGAAGCGTTGGGGTGAATAAACGCTGATTATTGACAGTTAAAAAAAAACCGGGCAATTGCCCGGTTTTTTTTAGTCTTTAAAAGGCCAAACCTCTAGACCATGAATAGCATTGCGAATATCCATAGAGAGATTGACTGAACCCACTTGTTGATCATTAGATAAATCAAATAAAGAAATAGTTGAAGGCGATGAGCCTACGGCAATAAAACGTTCATCAATCGTGCATAATCCTCGAGCAAAGCTTTGCCTGGCAATCTTGGAATCATCTATACCCGCAAATTCAATGTCACTTTCTTTGTAGGAGATTATTTTATAAGTTTGTTCTTCACCCTCTTTTGGGACAAAACGCACACAATCACTCGCGGTATCGTTAAATAAAACACCATTATTCCATAATCTTGGATTATGCGTCCCAGAAGGAAGACTGCAAACGGTTTCAATAGAATTATTTGGAGTCAAATAAAGCAAGCTATCTGTTCTTAAGCCACTTAAGTAGATCCCACTATTATTCACATCGACCATATTGATATGAAAATCATTAACTTCACGAGGTCCAATGTTACGTTGCGGGTCAAAAGCACCTCCAGTCCATTGATCATATTCTTTTCGAAGATGAAAGCCCCAATCAAATTTTTTAGTATCTAGGTTAAAAGCAAGCAGGCTATCAAAACCAGTTGAGCTAATAAATAAGCGCCTATCCATTTTGCATATTTCATGAGCATGTTTAAGATAGCGATTTTTAAAAGAAACTATTAAGTTAAAATTTTTGTCGTAACAGAAAATTTCATCACTCGCAGCGATGTAAATATTATCACCATCAAAAGCAATACCTCTTAGTCCACGGTCTGCACCTCGCCCTTCAAAATCTATTTCACTGGTATTCCAATCAACATGTTGTTCACCTTTTTTTGTTGCAAAGTCAACTGTATATATTCCACCATGGCTCTCTCCTTGAGCACTCCCACGAACAACTGATGTCGCAATTAGTTTAGGTAATTTAATAGCCATAGAGCTTATGTTACTCTTGATTTGAAGATAAGATTATACAATTACTATTATAATAAATTATTAACAGAATAAGCGTAACTATTTTATCACCAAATATAGGGATGTCATGAGGCAAAAGAAGATTAATTATTTAGTCATTTTATTTACCATATTCTTTCTATTTTTGGGCTGCGAAGAGCAGTCCACCAAAGTTGAATCCCCAGAAGGTGCTGATTTAGTGCTACATAGTGGTGTTATCTATACTGTAGATAAAAATCATTCAGTAGCTCAAGCGATTGCTATCAAGGAGGGTCGAATTGTCTATGTGGGTCCTAATGAAGGGGTTAATAGATTTTCTGGAGCAAATACGCGGGTAGTAGATTTACAAAATAAGATGATCATGCCAGGGATGCAGGATGTTCATATTCATCCAATATCTGGAGGAATCTTGTCAGCTTCTTGTGATTTAAATGGATTATCAAATATTGCTCAATACCGAACAGCAATAACGAAGTATGCTAATGCCAATCCTGATGTGGAATGGATTTTGGGAGGTGGCTGGGCGATGTCAGTATTTGGGGTTGGTGGAAAACCCAGTCGAAAAATTATTGATGAGCTGGTCTCAGATCGGCCAGTCTTTTTGTCTTCAACTGATGGTCATTCTGGCTGGGCTAATTCCTTAGCTCTAGAAATAGCGGGCATCACTAAAGATACCCCTGACCCTATCGATGGCATCATTGATCGAGATCCTGAAACGGGTGAATTGATTGGTAGTCTTCAGGAGGGAGCGATGACGCTAGTGGAGAAATATATTCCAAGTGATACCCTCGAAAGTAAGATTTCTGGCTTGCGTTATTCCATGAAGATGCTCAATAGTTATGGCATTACAGCCATACAGGATGCCATTGTAAGGGAAAGTGATTTAAAGACTTACGAAGCACTAGAAAATAATAATGAATTAACGTTAAGGGTTGTAGCATCTCTCTGGTGGGAGCGATCTCAAGGTCTAGAACAACTAGATGAATTAAAAAATTTAAGAATCAAATACACAAGTAATCTCGTCAAACCAACTACTGTAAAGATCATGCAAGATGGCTTGGTCGAGAATTATACAGCAGTCCTTGTAGATCCATACCTCATGCCAGGTCAGATAAAAGGAATACCAATGGTAGAACCAGAGTTGTTGAAAAAAGCAGTAACAGCAATTGATGCTTCTGGTTTTCAAGTTCATTTTCATGCGCTTGGTGATGGAGCGGTGCGTCAATCTTTAGATGCAGTAGAGGAGTCTATTTATGAGAACGGCCGTTTAGGTAATCGACATCATATCTCGCATTTGCAACTTATCCATCCTGATGATTTTGGGCGCTTTTCTGAATTGGATGTAGTAGCTAATTTTCAACCATTATGGGCATATACCGGTGATTACTTGACTGAGCTTGCCGCTCCGTTTGTTGGCCCAGAAAGATTACGCTGGTCTTATGCTATTAAAACCATTCAAAATACCGGTGCTAAAATTGCATTTGGCAGTGACTGGAGTGTGACTTCAGCAAATCCTTTTCATCAAATAGAAACAGCAATTACTCGTCAAAGTGCTTCCACTATTACTGCGCTGGAAAATAAACCTGTTGATCCAGAGCAGGATATCCCTTTATTCATTGAAGAAAGTATTGATCTTGAAACGGCCATCGATGCGTTTACTATTAATGCCGCATTTGTGAATAATCTTGAGGAAGAAACCGGTTCAGTAGAAGTGGGTAAAATAGCTGATCTGGTTATACTGGATCAAAATCTCTTTCAGATTGAGGTTCGTGATATTTCAGAAACAAAAGCCTTGCTGACTTTATTTGAAGGTCGGGTCGTACATGGAAGTTTGGAGGAGTTATGAAACAATATTTTTTGTTATGGTGTTTATTCTTTGGGCAACTATGTAGTTCGATTTCCTTTGCTGAAACAGAGTACAATCATTCTGATCTTAATATTCGTTGCGGGCAGATGATTGATGGTTATTCGGCTGAGCCATTTTATGATCAGTTAATTTCAATTCGCCAAGGCTTGATTTCTAATATTGAACCCTTCAATAAGGGAACATCTGAAGATGACAAGATACTCAATTTAAGTGCTTATACATGTTTGCCAGGTCTAATCGATACGCATACACATATCACGGAAAGAGCTGACGAGACTAATGATTTAAGCATTCATTATACGAGAAGTATGGCTGAGGTGAGAGAGATCTCTGCTGAAAATGCACTTACAACCTTGCATGCTGGTTTCACAACAGTGCGAAATCTGGGTGCTTATATTGCTTGGTCGGGCCGTGATCTTAGAGATCGAATTAATGCAGGTGAAATCGTTGGACCAAGAATTCAAACTTCTGGTTTTTATTTAACAATACCCGGTGGTGGGGGAGATTTAGTAATTCCGGGTATTCCTGAAAATACGATTCCAGATAGGGTGCGTCAAGGAGTCTCACGTGGCCCCGATCAATTTAGAGAGAACGCTAGAAAAGCCGTTAAAGGTGGCGCTGATGTCCTGAAGATATTGGCCTCAGGAGCAGTACTTGCTTATGGGGGAGTGCCTGGATCTCCAGAAATGACTCCCGAAGAAATAGTGGCGGTAGTTGAGGTTGCTCATGAGGTAGGCATTAAAGTCACGGCACATGCCCATGGCGCTCAATCGATCAAGGAAGCAATATTAGCTGGAGTTGATTCAATTGAGCACGCCTCACTAGCAGACGAAGAGGCCATTCAGTTAGCAGTAAAACATCAGGTCGCTTTTTCAATGGATGTCTATAATGGTGATTATATAAATGCTGTTGCCGCCATTCAGGGTTGGCCTGAAGAGTTTTTACGGAAAAATATTGAAACGACAGAGGCACAACGCGAGGTTTTCTCTATAGCCTTTAGTGCTGGTGTGCCTATTATCTATGGGACTGATTCAGCAGTATATCCTCACGGCGATAATGCCAAGCAGTTTGTAATAATGGTGCGACAAGGCATGACTCCCATGGAAGCAATTCAGGCAGCTTCATCTGTCGCTGCAAAATTTATTGGATGGGAAGATAAAGTGGGGTCAATAAAAGTTGGCTTATATGCCGATATCATTGCTGTTAAAAATAGTCCACTTGAAGATATAACTGCCCTCCAAAATGTGTCTGTGGTGATCAAAGAAGGGAAAGTTTTAAAACTTCCTTTATCTATGGAAGATTAGAAGATGGGAAATATACCAACAAAAAAATATCGCTTTAAAAAAATACTAAAATGGATAAAGAGTAAATTCCTTAGTCAAGATTTTTTAGTAAAGCAACTAATAAAAAAATGGCACAGAGAAGATATTGATGTGTGGCCTTCAGTGGATAAGTTAGAAGTAACTGGAATTAATCGATACGAATACAGTTTCTTATCTCAGAATGGTGAAGATGGAATTTTGCGGTATATTTTCTCAGTTATTGGCTTTGAGAGCCGCTATTTTGTGGAATTTGGTTTTGGCGCTCATCAATGTAATTCCTTAAAATTAATGTTACATGAGAATTTTAATGGCCTCTTGATGGATGGCTCTAAAGAACAATGCAATATATTTAATTTTGCTTGCGAGAGGATTAAAAGAAAGGACGTAAAAGCACTAAATACGTTTATTAGCTTAAAAAATTTAGAAACATTGATTATGTCTAATAACGTTCCAGCAAAGATAGATTTTCTTTGTATAGATGTTGATGGTAATGATTATTGGTTCTGGGAGGCATTGACTTGTATTGAGCCACGTGTCGTTTGTATTGAATATAACTCAGGAATTGGAACTTCACATTCTTGGTCCATTCCCTATCAGAGTGATTTCGAGCGTTTTTCGGCACACCCCAGTGGTTTTTTTGCCGGCACTTCATTGAAAGCCATAGAGTCATTAGGAATTAAAAAAGGATATCGATTGATTGGTTGTGATTCGACAGGAACGAATGCTTTTTTTCTTAGAGATGATATTGATGCAAAAGAGATAAAAACTTTATCTTGTGAAGAGGCGTTTTATCCGCATCTCAACTGGCTTGGTCGAGGCATCTCGCAGGACAGGCAGTTACAAATTATGCAGTCTTTGCCTTATGTTGAGGTTTAATTACTTAAGCATACGATAAATTGAAATCATTAAAATTACGTAAACAATTAATAACGGAAATGACGCTAGGGTTGTCGCCGCCTTAAGCGGTTCTAAGCCACCTAAAAATAAAAGCGCTGAGGGTAAAGAGCCCAGTGCAAATGCCCAATACATTCTATTTTTTAAAGAAGGATGTTGATCAGGTTTGATTTCTCGACTGGTGCCCGCAGCCAATGTATAGGTAGCTGAATCATAAGTTGTTGCGGCAAAAATAATGCCAATAATTGCAATAAAAAATAACAAAAAATAACCCATTGGAAGAATTTCTATAATAGCCGCAATAGTCGAAGTTTGCCCTATATCATTGACGCTCTGTATCACTGGGTAAATTTCATTTAACTCTAAGTGAATTGCATAATTTCCTAACACAGCAAAAAATAAAAAGCAGCCAAGACTTCCCCAACCAAGCATCCCTAAAATTACTTCTCTGATGGTTCTTCCTCGAGAAATTTTAGCGACAAACATACCGATAAAAGGACCAAGCGCCATACCCCATGCGATATAAAAAACAGTCCAGTTTTCCACAAAATTATTTTTTTGTAATGGATCTGTCCAGGTCACCAAGGAGAAAAAGTTTTGAGTGATTAAACCGATGGAAGCAAAACTCATTTCTAGGATGAATTGGGTGGGGCCAACTAGAAAAATGAACAGTAAAAAAAGCAGTGCTAGTCTCGCGTTAATCACGCTTAGCAGACGAATGCCTTTATCTAATCCTTTGTATACGCTAAACGCAATCAGTAGGGTCACAATTAGCATGATGGTAAGTTGCAATTGTTGGTCATTTTCTAATGAGGCCAATTTAGCGATGGAGGCAGTAACTAAATCAACGCCGAACGCAAGACCTGTTGCCGATGTTCCGATTAGACCTATGATGAAGAAAAGATCAATAATTCTACCGGGCCATTTTTCTCTATAAGTACCAAGAAAACCGGCACAAGCAGCACTTAGTTTTAAGGATGGAATATTTTTGTGATGATAAGAAACCCCAAAAGCCACAGTAGTTAATGCATACAAAGACCAGGTAAGTGGCCCCCAATGATAAGCGCCGTAACTGGCAGCCCATAAAATGGCTTGGTCTTCACCGGCGATTTGTGGGGTATTAGCATAATAAAATGTCCATTCTGTCGCTCCCCAGTAAATTACAGCGGCACCAATGCCGGTACAAAATAACATCGCTATCCAGCTGAAATTTGAATAATCTTTTTTTGCTCCTTTTGGACCTAATCTGATGGATCCTTTTTTGCTAAAGGTAAGATAGGTTAAAAACACAATAATGGCATTTAGGAGGAGTATATAAACAATCCCAAATTCAGTAGTGATTAGAGTAAAGGCATGATTGATGACGAGCAAACTAGATTCAGGTTCTAAAATCATACTCAACACAATAATAGCAAGTAAAACGCTCCCGCAGATGAGGATAAACCAATCCAATTCTGGATCATTTTGTTGGGTTTTTAAGGCGTTTGTTTTTTTATCATTCATAGATGTATATTTCTGTTTATATTCAGAGCAATTGTGTTTTTCTTTCTTTATAATTCTAGCACACAGACATTGTTACCAATCAATTTATGATGGTTTATTTATTTAGTAAAAAAGGAATTTTCATGCTTAAAAAATTATATTCAAATATGAGTTACTTATTATTGTGCCTCTGTTTGATGCCATTGATGGCAGTAACTCAAGAAAACCAAGATCAAGAGTTGGATGAAATTTACGTTACCGCGACTAGGCTGAGTGCTTTACTCAGGGACAGCGCAAGATCAGTTTCGATCATAGATCAAGAGCAGATTCAAAATGCCACGCAGAAACTTGCTTTAGATGAAATTCTGGCTGGAGTGCCAGGTCTGTATATGCAAAATCGTTATAATTTTGCACAAGATTTAAGAATATCCTTGCGAGGGTTTGGGGCAAGATCTGCTTTTGGTATTAGGGGAATTAAAGTAATTGTTGATGGTATTCCTGAGACCCTTCCTGACGGTCAAGCGGGAGTAGATAGCATTGATTTGGGTTCAGCAAAACGTATAGAAGTTATTCGTGGACCGGCCTCATCGCATTATGGTAATGCAGCTGGAGGCGTCATCGCTATAGAAAGTGAAAGTGGTCGTAATCCAGCGTTTATCCAAACAACGTTTTCAGGTGGTGATTTAGGTTATAAAAAATACCAAATCAAAACGGGCGGTAAAAATGAAAAAATGGATTATTTACTGAATATCTCCAGTCAAGATTTGACTGGATTTCGTGAACATTCAAAATCCGAAGGAACTTTATTTAATGGTAAATTTGGGTTTCAGATAAATCCGTCAGATCGATTTAATGTTGCCATTAATTATACCGATCAACCGATGGCACAAGATCCAGGTGGGATTAACCTTGCCCAAGTATTATCTAATAGAGCATCAGCAAGAGACAGAAATCTTTCCTACGACTCTGGAGAATCGCTCAGTCAAACACGAATTGGTATGGTCTACGAGCAAAATCGAGATAAAGGAAATTTAATTATAAGGAATTACTACGTAACTCGAGATTTTTCGAATAAATTACCATTTAAGGGTGGCGGTTCGGTCAATATAGATCGTTTTTTTTATGGCCTAGGTGTGCAATATGATTTCAACGAATTGTTACCGGAGAATTATAATTTTACTGTTGGCTTTGATGCAGACAGGCAAGATGATGATCGCAAGCGATATAACAATGACTCTGGAATCATCGGTGCATTGACTTTTGACCAGCAGGAAAAAGTAAGCAGTAATGGTCTTTTTGCTCAAGGCAGTTACAAGACTGGCAATTGGTCTTTTTCTACTGGTGTTCGTTTTGATGAAGTGAAATTTGATATTAAAGATCGATTTTTAAGTAATGGCGATGATTCTGGGGAGGTCGATTTTGATGCCGTCAGTCCTTCTTTAGGGCTAAATTACCAGCTTGGAAATTCGATTATTTTCGGCAATATTAGCAGCTCATTTGAGACTCCAACTACTACTGAGCTGGCTAATCCAGATTCTTCAGGTGGTTTTAACTCAGCATTAAAGCCACAAAAAGCCAATAATATAGAGATTGGTTTTAAATCGAATTATCAGAATCTTTTATATGAGGTTGCTGTATTTGAGATTGATCTCAAAGATGAGTTGACTCCTTATGAACTAGAATCTTCACCTGGAAGAACATTCTATTCAAATGTTGGTAAGTCTTCTAGGAGTGGCATAGAGTCAGCACTTACTTGGAACATTCAATCCAACTTTGTCATTGATCTATCTTATACTTGGTCGGACTTTACCTTCGATCAGTTTATCGATCAAAATGGGAAGAATTTTGCGGGCTCAAAACTCCCTGGATTACCTGAGTCGTTTGCTTATTTCGGCATTCGTTATAAGAGTGATGATCAATTAAACGTTAACTTTAATGTAAATTATTCGGGTGACTTATTTGCTAACAACGCCAATTCGGTTGAGGTACCAAGTTATGTGGTCTCGAATTTTCGTCTCAGTTATGATTTTCAGCAAGAAGATTGGATGATAATGCCTTATTTGGGCGTAAATAATCTTTTTGATGAGGAATTTAGTAGTAATATTCGGATTAATGCTTATGGTGGTAGGTATTATGAGCCAGCTCCAGGAAGGAATAGCTACCTTGGTGTAACGCTGAATTATAATTTTTAAATAACTAGTGACGTTAAAGTAAAAAACACCAGACAACTAGGTTGCCTGGTGTTTTTTTATAACTATCTATTTAGGTTTAGCTATTACCATTTCTATTTCTACCAACCATCCACCAGCTAAAGCATTTATCTGAACTGCTGAACGAGCCGGCTTATTGGGCTGCTCTTCAGTTCCAAAGTACTTACTGTAGGATCTCATGAAACCAGAAAAATCCATGCGTCCATCCATCTCAGGATCACCAACTAAGAATACCGTTAATTTAACAGCATCACCAAAATCAACACCCAGTGATTTAAATGAATTTTCGAATTTCTTTAGCACACTTAAAGTCTGCGCTTCTGTATCACCGGCCCATTCTCTAGTTCCTCTAGGAGCATCTGGATTGGCTGGCGAAGGTAATTGTCCACTGTGATAAATAATCGTTGTATCAGCTGTCACTTCCACTGCTCTTGAAATTGGAAAAGTTGAGTTATTAGGGAGTGCGTGACGAGTTACATCCGCAAGAGCGTTACCACTCAGAAAAATTGCAAATAGATAAATTATTATTTTTTTCATTTTATTGTCTCTCTGTTATTTTGATTATTATTATTTAGTACTATAAGTAAATTAATTTCAATAATTTCATATGATACTTATTTATCTTTTATCCGCTGGCCATGGAGTACCTTGGTCCATAACGGTAACTGGTGCCATTCCCATGTAGGCAAATTTTTGTACCCGTTTTCCTTCGTAGGTCTCTGTAGTATAGATGTTCCCTTTAGAATCAGTGGCAATATTATGCACCGCGAAGAATTGTCCTGGGTTTCTTCCGCCATCTCCAAAATTGGTTAATATTTCCATACTTTGACGCTCTATAATAAATATTTTTCGGTTTGTACCGTCAGCCAAATATATGAAGCGTTGCTCTGGGTCACTGGAAAATGAAATATCCCAGACAGAACCATCTCCAAGGCTATTTGGTTTAACGAATAGTTCCTGTACATAGGTTCCATCAGTTTTGAATACTTGCAAGCGATTGTTGACTCGATCACAAACATAGACCATGCCGTCTCTTGAAGGTTCGGCACAATGGACGGGATTTCTAAATTGTTGAGCGGGTTCTCCACCAGGTTTGAATGGACCTAGATTGGTGTCATCAGGAGCATTACCATAGGCCCCCCAGTATCTTTTTAGGACTCCGGTATCGGCATCTAACACAGCGATACGCTTGTTGGTGTATCCGTCTGCCACAAAAGCTTCGTTGGCTTCAGCGTCAAAGGCAACTTCTGCTACGCGTCCAAAATTTTCTTTACTGTGACTGTCGATCTCTGCACCAGCTTGACCATACTGAGCAAGAAACTCTCCATTACGGGTAAATTTTAAAATATGTGAATCACCTCGACCGTTTCCACCAATCCAAATATTATCCTTATGATCTATGCTGATACCATGATTTGAGGCAGGCCAGTCATAACCTTCACCAGGACCACCCCATGAATTAACTAAATTGCCAGCAGGATCAAATTCTAAAACATTTGGCGCAGGTATACAGCAATCAGCCTTCTTAGGATCGCTGGCAGCACCTATTTCTGTTCTTTCGTTGAAGCTGTCTCTTCTGTGGATAATAAACACATGATCTTTTGAATCTACCGCAAGACCAATAGTTGAGCCTAGTATCCAATGGTTTGGAAGTGGTTTTGGCCAGAATGGATCGACTTCAAATCGAGGCGCTTCTTTACCTTGTGCTTGCGCGGATTTTGGTGCCTGATCACAAGCAGTGAGTGCCATGATCGAGAAAATAAAAATGAAAGAATGTATGTATTTTTTTATCATTATAAAGCCTCTTTTTTTATTCGAAGTATATATAGAAATGTTTTGATATTCTTATAGCCATGTAAATCTAATTTATTAACATTACTGTCACTTATTATAGTATGCAAATTAAATTGGATTATTTGAATAAATTATCATATTGGATCAAGCATGTTACGTATGTTGAAATTTACTAAATCGATCTCTTTGGTTCTCAAACTAAAGAAACCCCCATTGTTGTGGATGCCCTTAGTGGTAATTCTTTTGTCTTTGCCACTTAAAGAAATTGATGCCCATGAAGTACCGAATGACGTTCTTATTCAATCTTATTTCAAAGCCGAAACCGATGCTATTAACTTATTGATTCGCGTGCCAATAGAAGCGATGCGTGACATGAATTTTCCGGTAAAAGGGCCTGGTTATTTAGCATTGGATAAAATGTCCGAGTTATCTGTGGATGCTGCTGAGATTTGGCTAGGAAATTTCGTTGATGTTTATGTTGATGAGCAAAAAATAATGGATTGGAGCATTGAGAAGACGAGAATTTCATTACCATCAGATCGGTCATTCGCCAGTTATCAACAGGCCTTCAATAGTTTTTCGTCGATGCCACTTTCAGAAACAACATTATTGCATCATGATCAGGCGCTTCTTGATGTATGGATTACTTATCCATTGAAAACTGACAATACAAATTTTTCTATTGATTTGAATTTTGGGGGGCTTGGACTAAATACCGCTATTATTTTGAATTTCATAACCTCTGAGGGTGCTAATCGACTCTTTGAATTTAATGGTAGTTCTGGTTTGGTTGAATTAAATCCATCTTGGTACCAATCTTTTTTGCGTTTTATTGTATCTGGGGTTGAGCATATATTGAGTGGCCTTGATCATCTCTTATTCGTCTTATGTCTGATTTTGCCTTGCAGAAAATGGCGACCCTTGATTGCAATCATTACTGCTTTTACTTTGGCTCATTCTATGACATTGATGGCTTCTGCTTTTGGGTTGGTACCACAAAGTTTATGGTTTCCACCATTAATAGAAATGCTGATTGCCTTGTCAATTTTTTATATGGCATTAGAGAATATGTTAAGAAAAGATTTTCACCAACGGTGGTCGATCGCATTTGGTTTTGGTCTGATACATGGCTTTGGCTTTTCTTTTGCCTTAAGTGAGTCGTTACAATTTGCTGGCAATCATCTGCTTACTTCGTTGTTGAGTTTTAATATTGGTGTTGAAATTGGTCAAATAATAATGATCCTCTTGGCTCTTCCCATTCTCAATTATTGCTTTCGAAGTACGGCGTCAGAGAAACTAGGAATTATTATTATTTCTGCTTTGGTTGCTCACACTGCATGGCATTGGATGTTAGAGCGCTATATGACCTTGAGTGCCTATCAATTCAATATCCCTTTATTAAGCTCAATAAGCTGGAATGAATATCTAAGCATCGGTGTGTTGATGCTGTTTATTATTCTAATTTTATATCTTTTGAACCGCTGGTTTAGAACTTTTTTGTCGAAGGTTTAGATCGGTTTATCTTCAAGTTCTTTATTATAAAAACACTTCAGGGTAAGCTCGTAAACAAATTAAATTTATTGATCGCTAATCACAGTGATGAATAAATTCATAACAAGGAGAAGACAATGCAATCATTGATGATAGTTTTGCTTGGTATAGCAGGGATGACGTTTGGCTGGTTTGTATATTCGAAGTTCATCGCGACTAAAATATATCAACTCGATCCAAATTTTGTCACGCCTGCAAATGAGTTTAATGATGGCGTTGATTTTGTACCTACCAATAAATATGTTTTATGGGGTCATCATTTTACCTCTGTGGCAGGTGCAGCACCCATAGTGGGCCCGGCTATCGCTGTTTATTGGGGGTGGGTACCCGCCGTTTTATGGGTCACTATTGGTACAGTATTTTTTGCTGGAGTTCATGATTTTGGTGCACTCTGGGCGAGCTCAAGACACAAGGGAAAATCCATCGGTGCGTTGTCTGAGGATGTTATCGGCAAACGAACACGCGCACTTTTTATGGTGGTGATCTTTTTGGTTTTATTGATGGTCAACGCCGTGTTTGGAGTGGTCATTGCCGGGGCTTTTGTGAATACACCTAATGCAGTTTTCCCTGCTTGGTCCGCTATTGCGGTTGCCCTTGTCATAGGTCAACTGATTCATCGTAATGTGAATCTTACTTTACTTTCAATTGTGGGTGTTACGGCGTTGTATTTCTCTATATATGCTGGCAGCCTCATGCCAATTGAGTTACCTGCTAATATGTTTGGCCTTACACCCAATGCGAATTGGATTATCATTCTTTTCGCTTATGCGGCAATTGCATCAATGTTACCGGTATGGGTTTTATTGCAACCGCGTGATTTTATCAATGGACTGCAACTTTTCGTTGGTTTATTTCTACTTTATGGAGCGGTGTTACTCACCTTGCCGGATATTTCGGCGCCAGCATTCAATAATAATATGGCTGAGGATGCCCCATCATTGGTTCCGTTGTTGTTTGTTACGATTGCTTGTGGTGCGGTATCGGGGTTCCATGGCATCGTCGCTTCAGGTACAAGTTCTAAGCAGCTGGACAAGGAAACCGATGCTCGGTTCGTGGGTTACTTTGCAGCACTAGGTGAGGGCTCGCTGGCATTAATAACCATTGTTGCTGTAAGTGGCGCAGCACTTGCTGCTACCCCTGAAATCTGGCATGAAATATACGACAAATATGGTTCAGCTGGAGCCGGGACTTTCATTCAAGGTGGCGCTCAATTGATTACGAATGGCTGGGGACTGCCCATCGGTGTGTCCACTACCTTACTTGCCACTATGGTGGCTTTATTCGCTGGCACTACGATGGACTCAGGCGTTAGATTGCAACGCTATATTATCCAAGAGTGGGGTGATATTTATAATATCGCACTATTCAAAAAAGGAATATTTGCAACGTTATTGGCAGTGACTTGTTGCTTGTTGCTGGCTTTTGGCGCTGGTGGTGCTTCTGGTTCTGGAGGCTTATCTATCTGGCCTTTGTTTGGCTCTACCAATCAAATACTTGCCGGGATGACACTTTTAGTGCTCTCAGTAATGTTGATCAAAATGGGTCGACCCGCTAGATATACCATTATTCCGATGGTCTTTGTCTTGATCACATCATGCTGGGCTGCCGTTTTAAAGTTGATGGAATTCTGGGCGGCGGGAAATTGGTTGCTGGTGACTATCGACATTATTGTGCTGGTAACCAGTCTCATGGTTATTCTTGAGGCGATATCGGTAATCAGTAAATTTCGTAAGAATAACGCTTAATATAAAGATCGAAAATCTTATTTGCGGACAATTGAAGTAAAAATTAGCAAATTTAGTTGGATTATTAAGATTTTTAAGTAATAAATAAGCGCTTAATTTTGCGTGACCAAGCTTAACTAAAGAGACCGTAAGATTTCTGTTAACAATCTGTTGTACCTTCACCACTAGGGTACAACTGGCTTTCAGAGTTTACGGAGAATAACTGATAATTATAGGGGTTCTGCGTATTTCATAATTGTTGTATAAAAACAACAATTGATTACAAATAAAACCAATAAAACCCCACATTAATCTCTTAAAAAGCTTTATTTTCATTGCTAACTTTGGTTCAATCTTATGTAACTGCCTTCACGGTAGCGTTTGATATGGGTAGATTTTGCCTTCACCAATCGTTTTCGTGGGTGGTAATTGTCTTAAGCTATGGCGGTTTATTTACTAAACTAAAATTGCTTTTAATGAATCGGGAAACTGATTCGAAACTAAATCGTTGGGGGAACTTAAACGATGAAAAACTTTACCGGGTCAGCTTGGCTGGCTATAACTACGGTACTACTAGCACTTGGTTCTTTACCTGCCAGTGTTTCTGCACAAGGTGCAGATGAAGCAGTTGAGGAGATCGTAACGATCGGAACTCGACGTGCTGGACGTACCGCACTCGACACCGCTGTGCCGATTGACGTATTTAATCAGGAAGATTTAGATTCAATATCTTCATCTGACTTGATTGACGTCATCAAAACTTTGGTGCCTTCTTTTAACGTAGGCCGTGTGCCCATCGGTGACGGAGCGACTATGGTTCGTCCTCCTCAGTTGCGTGGACTTGACGCTGATAAAACTTTGGTATTAATCAATGGTAAGCGACGTCATCGTGCTGCTCTTGTAAACCTTGGTGGTTTCGGTGCTCACGGACCTGATCTAGCTACGATTCCAGCGATTTCGTTGAAATCAGTTGAGGTTTTACGTGACGGTGCATCCGCTCTTTATGGATCAGATGCGATTGCCGGTGTGATGAACTTCAACCTGAGAGATTCTGCTGAAGGCGGTCAAATCCGTATGCAGTATGGTGTCTATTCAGATACAGCTGGTGGCCCAGGTGGAAATGGTGACGGTGCACGTGGATCACTTGATGGACAAGGCGGAGAGAAAGACTACAAAGTAGCTCTTAACTTCGGCATGCCATTAACTGAAGATGGCTTTATCAACGTCAGTTCAGAGCTTTATCGCGCTAACGGCACAAGCCGTGGTGGACGCTATGAGTTCTCGATTCCAGGTGACTCAACACTTAATCCTGGACAATCAGCGGCAGTAGTAGGCGCTATGTATGATCACGATGGTGATGCTACTACTAAGACTGTTTTCCGTGCTGGTCCTGATGCGTTAACTCACATCTATTCTGACGGTACTGATGGAAATGCTAAAGGTACTCTGTTAACTATCGTTAATGCTGGTGACGGAATTCCTGATGATCCAGATTATCGCTACAGAGATAACCTTTGTAACGCTGAAATCGGCGCAGGCGACTGTAATGAAATGACTTGGGGTGAGCCGGTTCGTGACGGTATCCGAGTTATGGTTAACTCAGGTATTACACTTTCAGATTCGTCTGAAGCGTATGCTTTCTTTAACTACTCAGACACTAACGCTGATGGATCTTTCTATCATAGACGTCCTGGTATCGCACAGTTCAAATTGAGCCGTGATGCAACTGGTCGTATTTACAATCCACGTGACCAATATCCGGGTGGCTTTACACCTAGATTCCACGGTAATGTGATTGATGAAGGTCTTACTGCTGGTATCCGTGGTGATACAAACGGTTGGAACTATGACTTCAGTTCACGTTATGGTGTGAATGAAATCCGTTATATTTTGGATAACACCAGAAACCCATCAATGGGTGCCGTATCTCCTCGTAAATTCCGTCCAGGTAACCTCATCAATGATGAAGTTTCTTTCAACGCGGATTTCTCGAAAGAGTTTGATGTAGGCATGGCGAACGACATGAACATCGCGTTTGGTTTGGAATGGCGTGAAGAAGGTTACGAAGTTGTTAAAGGTGATACACCTTCATGGACTATCGGACCGTATGCTGGTAAAGACCCGCATAACTTCGACGTAACAGCAGCAGAAGCTGCAACAGCAGCAGAAACACGTGCCGCTGGTTGTTACATTCCTGGTCTAGCAGCGACTCCTGGAACACAATGTAATGCAGGAGATCCAATCTTCAATGCATTGCCAGTGGGTTCAAACGGCTTCCCAGGATATCCATCAGCATACTCAGGTAAATACTCACGGGATTCCGTTGGTGCTTACGTTGATATGGAAATGGATGTGTCTGATGAGTTCTTGATCAACGTTGCCGGTCGTTACGAAGACTTCTCTGATTTCGGAGATAACTTCAGCGCGAAAGTAGCAGCACGATACACAATAAGTGATAACATGACTTTACGTGCATCAGCTGGTACGGGTTTCCGTGCACCGACTCCAGGTCAGATCTCTACGCGAAACGTTTCAACTCGTATTGATCCAAATGGTGAGCCAGTAGCAGAGGGTATTTTCCCAGCGACTAATCCATTGACTGCGTACCTCGGTGCGAAGCCATTGAAAGCTGAGACTTCTACTCAGTTCACTGTAGGTTTGAGTTCAACTCCTACTGAGAACCTCGTAGTTACTCTTGATTACTACTTCATCGAGCTTGAAGATCGAATCGTATTGTCATCAGATTTCAAAGTTACAGCAGCTGTTCAAGCTGATTTAACTGCGAAAGGAATTCCATTCCAATCTGATATTGCTCAAGTTAGTTACTTTACTAATGACTTGACAACTGAGACAAGCGGTATTGATTTAGTTGCCACATATAACATGGACTGGTCGGGTGGTAATACTGTCCTTTCAGCCGCTGGTAACTGGAACTCTACTAAGATCAAAGATCGTGTTAACAGAGGTACTGCTGCAGCACCTGTATACTTCATTAACGACGAAAGCAAGTATGACAACGAGAATGGTAATCCTGAGTATCGGATGAACCTTACAGCGCGCCACACTATGAACAATGATGTAACAATCACTGTTCGTGGAAATCTCTACGGTCCTTACAAGAATGCGGCTAACGCAACTCTTGCTTCGATCCAAGAGTTTGGTCGTGTAACTCAATGGGATACAGATGTATCATGGGACTTGTCTGAAGCATATCGTTTAACACTTGGTATTAACAATGTGTTCGACACAATGCCAGATATGGATACCATTGGTGAAGCTTGTTGTGGACGTACTTACCGATCTGATTCAGTTCAAGATTGGCAGGGTACTTACTACTACGTACGTGGCCAAATTAACTTCTAATAATGGCCAAGAAATAATTGGATAAACGCTTGATTTAAAAGCAACCTTCCGATGATTAAAACCCCGCATTTGCGGGGTTTTTTTTTGGCATTGATTTGGTATTTAAGGGTTCACCAAAAACTTCAGAAAGAACTTATTAAGCTGATAATGAGTTAAGTCTTTTGATGGCTTTTTTAGATTTTGATAACCATTCTTTTTGTGCTTGACGATAATGCTCCGGTGCAATATCCGCTGCAGTCAGAATATCTTGATATAAGATCAGAGCATCTTCATGTCGAAGTTCAGATTCCAGTAGGTTAGCGTAATGATACTTGGCCTCAGCTCCTATGAAATATGCAGTCAACGCCTCATATTCATGAAATGCCTCTTCGATTCTGTTGCATTTTTCAAGTGACATAGCATAAATGAGGTGACCATTGGCTGAGGTATATTGAGGATTTTTTTCCCTCAAATAATCCAAAGTAGTAATACAGTCTTCGTATGTTGTATGGGCGAATTGTGCTTCTGCTAATCCCAGTAAAAGATCTGGATCTTCACGATAAATCCCTGTCAGAATATTTTTGTAATGAGTGACAGCTTCCTCAGCACGACCATTTTCGATCAGTGTATTAGCCAGGTGACGTGTTGCATCAATGCTACCTGTAAACTCTTGACGTTTTTCAAGAGTTTCAATATTGGCTTTACGATTTAAATTGTGTTTCGCTTGTCGAATAATTTTATGCGCCCTGGGGCGTCCTAATAATTCCGGCAAAATCTCAAAGATGAAGTAAATAACCGCACCTAAAATACCCGATATAAGTATTATAAAAATCCAATATTTAGGGCGATTGGTACGAAAGATATGCCCAATAACGAGCATGGTGAGGATGATATTTAGATAGAGGCTTATTTCTCCAGACATAACTTTACTTTTCTGTTAATTTTTAGTTTTTAAATGAATTACTTTGCTAAATAGAATGATTGAATGATAATGCATTATCTAATTTATATCACATGCTCTTTCAAGAATGAATTAAAAGCATTTGCACAGAGAAATTAATGACCATAAGCACAATAAGACCAAAGGCTAATGCAGTTTTAATGGTAAGGCCTTGCCATTTTTTTAGTAACCCACAAACGGCAGCTTCAAATCGCTTTCAAGGTCAATCAGTTTTATCTAAGAAAGACCAGCAAAGTCAGGCAATAAAGGAATTCGATAACTTTGTAATTATATTGGAAGCAGCTGGTATCGAGGTAATTCAATTTGATGATACCGCTATACCAGAAACACCGGATGCGATATTTCCAAATAATTGGGTTTCATTTCATCATAATGGGTCAGTTGTGATTTACCCGATGGAAGCAAAGAATCGAAGAACTGAACGACGAGTTGAAATAATTGACGCATTGTCCATGCATTACAATTTTCAAGTAATTGAGACGCTCGATTTAACTCACCATGAAAAGCATGGTAAGTTTCTTGAGGGAACTGGAAGTATGGTAATGGATCATAACAATCGTATAATTTATGCCTGCCATTCATCCAGAACCGATCTAGAGGTATTGTCAGAGCTTTCAAAAAAATTAAACTACGCTACGATTACATTTGATGCCACCGATCGTTTTGGCGACCCTATTTATCATACAAATGTCATGATGAGCGTTGGTAATAAATTGGCAATTATTTGTCTGGATACCGTTAATTTGATTGAAGAAAAAAATAATTTACTGAAAAGTTTAAAGGCCAATAATACTGAGGTATTGTTACTTTCCATTGCTCAAATGGAAGCGTTTGCTGGAAATATGCTGGCACTAGAATCATCGAGTGGGGATCCGCTATTGGTAATGTCAGAACAAGCCAGAGAGTCACTAGATGAGAAACAAATTATTTGTATTGAGAAGTACGCAAAAATTATATCGGCACCATTAAATGGCATTGAAGCTTCGGCTGGTGGAAGTGCTCGTTGCATGCTGGCTGAAATTTATCTACCCAAAAAAGAGAACGTAAAATGAATAAGATTCGAAACAACATACTCATGTGCCCGCCAGATTATTTTTCTGTGGATTATATTATTAATCCATGGATGGCAGGACAAGAAGGTGCTCCTGACATTGAGAAAGCTCATCAACAATGGGGCATACTGAGAGATGAAATTGCAAAATATGCTGATATTAGCATTGTTGATCCACAGCCTGATTTACCTGATATGGTATTTACCGCTAATGCAGGAGTGGTATCAGGAAATAAAGCAATTGCAAGTCATTTTATGCCGCATGAGCGTCGTCCAGAAGAAGCCCATTTTAAGTCATGGTTTTCACAGAATGATTTTAAATTATTGGGCTTAGATGAAAAAATTGGGTTTGAAGGTGCTGGTGATTGTCTGTTTGACCGAGGCGGCCCATGGCTATGGACTGGCTATGGATTTCGAACAGAAATCGAGGCTCATAGTGAGATAGCTTCATATTTTAATGTTGATGTTGTCCCATTACGCTTGGTCGATTCAAGGTTCTATCATATTGATACCTGCTTTTGTCCGCTTGAAGGGGGATTTGTAATGTATCATCCACCTGCATTTGATTTTGATTCACGGATAGCCATAGAATCTCGAATTCCACCTCATAAGCGTATTATCGTTGACACCGAGGATGCTGGGAATTTTGCCTGTAATGCAGTCAATATTGATAACAAAATCATAGTTAATTCGGCCTCTTCTCACCTAAAGAAAAATTTAAGTGAATGCGGATTTGAGTTCACCGAAGTTGATCTTTCTGAATTTTTAAAAGCTGGGGGCTCTGCAAAATGTTTGACCCTAAAGTTGGTTGATGGTGTCTTTGAAATTATGGAGTAATTGACGTTTGAATTATTTATCCAATCCACGTATCCGTCTATTTATTGGCGCTTTCATGATTAGCTTTTCCCCAGTATTTGTCAGTCTAGTCGACGTATCACCTACAACCAGTGGCTTTTATCGTGTTTTCTTTGGCGGCTTGGTATTGACTATTGTTATTATAGCTTCAAGACGAAGATTCGTATTCACTCGAAGTATCTGGATGACCCTAATTTTTTCTGCACTTTTTTTTACTGCAGATTTATGGTTTTGGCATCGAAGTATTTTATATATAGGTCCTGGTTTATCTACTTTGATTGCCAATATGCAGGTGTTTTTCATGATGGCTGCGGGTATTATTTTATTCAAGCAGCGTCCTACTATAACTCAGTTATTTGCGATACCGATTGCAGTTTTGGGTTTAGTGGTGATAGTTGGAATTGATTGGAATGGTTTGGATTCTGATTATCAATTAGGCATAATTTTTGGTTTTCTAACCGCAATAAGTTATACCGGCTATATGCTATTCATGCGTCAGGCGCAAATAAATTCAGTGTATAAATTGCCTATTCGAGAAATCGCAGTCATGTCAATTCTGGTCTCGCTATTTCTTGCTTTGGCGGCTGTAATTGAAGGTGAATCCTTGGTCATCTCTACTTCTAATGATTTATTATTACTGCTTGCTTATGGTATTTGCTCTCATGCTGCAGGATTGATCTTAATTGCCAGTTCTTTAACTAAGGTCAGAACGGCTGAAGTAGGTATTGTTTTATTGCTGCAGCCATCGTTGAGTTTTATTTGGGATATTTTATTCTTCAATCGTTCCATTATATTAATTGAATCATTGGGTGTCTTGATGGTTTTATTTGCAATTTATTTGGGCTCAAAACGAACAATATAGTTATCAATTTCGTTGAAATTACTCGCTAAGTGCACTTAATGTTACACTTTGGCAATTATTAAAAAGGTATATTGTGTTTGAATTAGGCATTAAATTTTTAGCGAGTTATTTTTTAGGCTCTATTATGGGTGCTCTTACTATGGGCAAACTAAACGGTAATATTGACATTCGGGAGATGGGAAGTGGGAATGCTGGTGGAACAAATGCCCTCAGAACTCAAGGTAAATTGTTTGCACTAGGTGTGGTTGTCATCGATGTGGGAAAAGGTGTAATTGCCACTTTATTTATTCCACAATGGATCTTACCGGTAGCCGTCCAAGAACCTCAAATATCTAATGATATATTGGTCTTATGCTGCGCTTGCGCTGCCGTTATGGGCCATGTTTGGCCTATGTGGCATCAATTTAAAGGCGGTAAAGGAGCGGCAACTTTAGTGGGTACATTGTTAGTTATCTCGCCAATTCTTGTCGTGGTTATGTTGATTGCATTTGCCCTGGTCTTGGTTCTCTTTGGCTTTGTTGGTCTGGCTACGATGACTTCAGTTTTGATGGTTTCACTTTATGTGCTTTGGATTGGTACTGGATTTAGTGAACCATTACTATTTTATACAACAACCATGGCTTTATATTTAATTTATACACATCGATCCAACCTAAAAAGAATGCTTGCTGGCGATGAATCGAGAAATAAAAAAGTCATGATTTTCTCAAGGAAGTAATTTTTTATTATGAATGATCTTAGTATTGAAGATATTCATAAACTTATGGATTTACATGTAATTGCCGGTTCATTAGATATTGAGATTGTAGATGAAATAGACTCAACGAATAGTTACTTAAAAGAATCGCATACCATTAAAGATGAATCGATTAAGGTCGTAATCGCTAAAAAACAAACTGCCGGTCGTGGTCAGCGTCATAAGAAATGGATCTCGGAATACAATACTGGCCTTTGGATGTCAGTCGCACTTGATATTAAAAATAAATACAATCCTGCCACTATACCTTTAGTCGCAGGAGTTGCTATCGCCAATGAATTGAGTGCGTTGGGTGTCAAGCAGATAGGTTTAAAATGGCCAAATGATTTGATTTACGAAAATCAAAAATTAGGTGGTATTTTAGTAGAGTCAGTACCGCAGAAAAATAATCTACGGCGTATTATTATTGGTCTTGGTATAAATACCAGATTACCTAAATCAGTAGAAAAGATAACCTGTTCAGATTTTAATCCAATCGCATTAGAATCTATAATCAAAGGAACTGTAGCGATAAATATGCTCTGCGCTAATATTATAAAATCTTTGAATCATTCGATAAGGCAATTTGAAAGGAATGGGTTTTCTAGCTTCATAAAAGAATGGACAAAGTTTGATATATTAATTGGTAGGCGGGTAATAGTTGAAAACTTTTCGGGTAGCATTGAAGGAAATGCTGATGGGATTAGCACTGAAGGTGCTTTGCTATTGTCTAATGAGGATGGCGCACATAAAATCATTTCAGGTTCAGTGAGATGTATTAACAACGAGACGATGTTATGAGGACGACAAGAACTTTATTATTTGATATTGGCAATACCTTTATTAAATGGGGGTTACTTGAAGAGCGAAAGCTCGTTGATTTAGGCTGCATTCGAAATGAAGATTTCCTCGACAAAGGATGCGACGCATTAATAAAGTTGATCCCAACTGGTGTTGGAAGAGTAATAACTTGCAGTGTTGCGTCTAAAAATATTGATACAAAACTAACAACCTTTCTCTTAAATAATAATGAGTGCTCGATTGAGTCTGTACAAACTGAATCGACAGCATATGGCATTAGATTGGGCTATGCGGATGCATCGCAATTGGGTGTCGATAGATGGGTTGCGATGATAGCGGCAAAAACTCAGTTTTCGGGTGATATTATAGTTATTGACCTTGGTACCGCCGTTACAATCGATACTGTAAATGAGTATGGCAATCATTATGGCGGTCAAATATTACCCGGTTTACAGCTTATGCTGAGTTCTTTGGATAAAAAAACAGATCGAATTACTTTGCCTTTAATCAGTAATGACCTTGCTAGCATGAAAATTAATTTTTGGGCTGATAATACTGACAACGCAATTGTTTTTGGTGCTTGCAATGCTATATGTGGCGCGATTGAACGAGCAATTACTTACCTCCAGGAAAGCAGGCATTCACCAACAGTTATTTTAACCGGTGGCGATGCTCTGGTATTTAAGAATTTAATGAAAGAGGGATATACGAACATGAACGTGGAATATACGCACAGACCAAATCTGGTAATTGAGGGTCTGGCAGTCATTGCAAATAGTAATTAGACTTTTTTAAAGTCCTTTCGAGTGATAGCTGTCTGCTATTCGTTCAATTGCAACCAGATAAGCCGCTAGCCTTAAATTGTTCACATCATCACGCTCATGCCAAACTTTTCTTATAGATTGATAGGCATTAACCATGGTGTCATCAAGTCCTGAACGGACCAATTCGATCTCACCGGCACCAGCGCTGTATTTCTCTATAAAATCTTCAGAAAGTTTCGTATTCAGACCACTTTCGGTCACTATTCTTCCAAGTTCTTGAACCAGCAGTTGATTGCGATTCTCTTCTTGACGACGACGCATTCTGCCAAATCGTATGTGACTGAGGTTTTTAACCCACTCAAAATAAGAAACAGTTACACCACCGGCGTTAGCGTACATATCTGGAATAATAATAGTGCCTTTTTTATTAAGAATTTCATCTGCACCCGCTGTAATTGGGCCATTTGCAGCCTCAATGATGAGTGGAGCTTTTATGCGCTCGACATTACTTAAGTTAATTACACTCTCTATGGCGGCTGGAATGAGAATATCGCAATCTTTTTCTAGGCAATGTTCTGAGTCTTCATTGTATTTTCCAGCAGCACATTCAATTAAGTTGCCGTTCTCCAATAAATGTTGATTAACTTTCTCAACATCTAACCCTTGATCATTAGAAAGAGCTCCACCTCTCTCGATTATACTAGTTATGATAGCGCCATCTTCTTTTGAGAGAAATAAAGCCGCATGATAACCAACATTACCTAGACCTTGTATTATTATGCGCTTACCTTCTAGCGTGCCTTCTAAGTTCGCTTTGGATACATCTTCGGGATGCCTAAAAAATTCTCTTAATGCATACTGGATACCTCTGCCAGTTGCTTCAATTCGTCCGGCAATACCACCCGCATTCAGTGGTTTTCCAGTGACACAAGCTCGACTATTGATTTCTGTGGTGTTCATTCTACTGTATTGATCTGCAATCCAGGCCATCTCTCTTTCACCGGTTCCCATATCAGGTGCAGGTACATTCTGAGAGGGGTGAATTAAATCTCTTTTCGCTAATTCATAAGCAAAGCGCCTAGTGATCGTTTCTAGTTCATTTTCTTCGTATTCTTTTGGATCTATACATAAACCACCTTTTGATCCACCAAAAGGAATTTCAACCAGCGCACATTTGTAAGTCATTAGCGCAGCGAGAGCTTCAACTTCATCTTGATTAACGGCTTTTGAAAAACGAATACCGCCTTTGACTGGCTCTATGTGTTCTGAGTGAACAGATCGATAACCCACAAAAGTTTGAATCTTACCTTTCAACCGAACGCCAAAGCGAACCGTATAGGTGGCGTTACAGACTTTTATTTTTTCTTCAAGTCCGGGCTTGAGATCGAGTAAGCTTGAAGCTCTGTCAAACATCAAATCAACAGATTCACGAAAACTTGGTTCTATTATTTTATTCATTATTATTTATTTATTTTTATAATCTGGCTTATAATGATAGCTGTTTAATTTGTACAGTAAATCAAAAAATTAAAATAACCATTCTGGATGTAAATTTTTTTTGTGTGCCGGTATAGCTCAGTTGGTAGAGCAACTGACTTGTAATCAGTAGGTCCCGAGTTCGACTCTTGGTGCCGGCACCATTTTTTTATCTCTACTAAAAAATACTATGCAGCATTATCGATGCAACATCCGCGGAGAAGAGAGCTATGAAGATTAATATTTCTGATAAAGATTTATATAAAACAGGTGCTTTCATAAATGGAGATTGGATTAATAGTGATGATCGATCAACATACTCTGTAAATAATCCTGCCACTGGAGAGATCATTGCTGAAGTAGCAAATTGTGGCTTTGATGAGACGACTCGCGCGATTAATGTGGCAAAGTCTGCCGGAGTCCAGTGGATTAAATTATCCGTAAAAGAGCGTGCCAGTATTCTGAAGAAATGGTTCGAATTGATGCTAGATGCACAAGAAGATTTAGCGCAAATATTAACTGCAGAACAAGGCAAACCCTTGGCAGAAGCAAGAGGAGAAATTGCTTATGGTGCTAGTTTTATAGAGTGGTTTGCCGAAGAAGGAAAGCGAGTTTATGGAGATATAATTCCTCCACCTGCAAATGACAAGCGAGTTGTAGTTATAAAGCAACCAGTAGGTGTCGTAGCATGTATCACTCCATGGAATTTTCCGAATGCCATGTTGACCCGAAAAATTGCGCCAGCACTAGCCGCGGGCTGCACAGTCGTTTGTAAACCTGCTAATGCAACTCCATTGTCGGCTCTGGCTATCACTGAATTAGCCAGTAGGGCAGGCGTCCCTCGTGGTGTTATAAATATAATTTCTGGTAAAACATCAGAAATTGGCAGGGCATTAACTTCTAGTCCTATTGTACGAAAATTAACTTTTACGGGCTCAACACCCGTTGGTAAAAAATTGACAGCTGATTGCGCTAACACAATGAAAAGAACATCTATGGAACTTGGTGGCAATGCTCCGTTTATTGTTTTTGATGATGCCGATCTTGATGCTGCTGTGGCAGGAGCTATGATATGCAAGTTTCGTAATGTAGGGCAAACATGCGTTTGCGCAAATCGTATTCTGGTGCAAGAAAGTATTTTTGATGAATTTTCGGCACGCTTCAAGCGGGCCACAGAAGCCTTGATAGTTGGTAACGGCGTAGATGATGGCGTTACTATAGGTCCACTTATTACCCAGAAAGCCGCAGATGATGTTATGGCTTTTATTGATGATGCTGTGTCCAAGGGAGCTAAAGTAATTACAGGCGGTAAAAGCAGTTCTCAGGGTGAGTGTTTTATTGAGCCCACCATACTTTCTTCGGTAACTGAAGATATGCGAGTGTTCCAAGAGGAAATATTTGGACCGGTAGCGCCTTTGTTTTCATTTAAAACTGAGGAAGAAGCTATAAAAATGGCAAATGATACTGAGTATGGGCTAGCTTGTTACTTTTATTCACGTGATATTGGTCGTATTTGGAGAGTTGCTGAAGGATTAGAATATGGCATTGTAGGCATAAATGAGGGAATCATTTCAAATGAAATGGCCCCCTTTGGTGGTATTAAAGAATCAGGGCAAGGACGTGAAGGCTCAAAATATGGTCTGGATGATTATTTAGAGATTAAATATTTATGCATGGGAGGTCTAGAGACTTAGTCTCATAGAAGTTATGATAATTACTCATTACGTCTTAATGGATTCAATTATGGGTCAATTGCTTCTGGCAGGAGATGAAAAAAGATTAAGTCTAATTGATTTTCCTGACAAAAATGGAACTCATCAACCCGATGCTGGCTGGCTTTGGTCGGACAAATATTTTTCTGAGGCGATTTTTCAGTTAAAATTATACTTTGATGGAAAATTAAAGAAATTTTCTATTCCAACCCATCTTTCTGGTACAAAATTTCAAATTGATGTAGTCAAAGAGCTTGAGAATATACCTTATGGGCAAACCTGTTCTTATGCCGATATTGCAAATAAGATAGGTCATCCAAAAGCTTATCGTGCGGTTGGCAGCGCCAATGGCAACAATTCTTTACCTATCATTTATCCTTGCCATCGTGTAATAGCAAGTAACGGAGGGTTGGGTGGCTATAGTGGTGGATTGCAATTAAAGTCAACTTTATTGGAGCTAGAAGCTAGGAATTGAATACGTAGTCAGAATTTAGTATTTTCTAATTTTATCAGATGGTTGAATGTTATCTAACAGATGATTATCGTCCTGGAGGGTGCCTGTTTGCACTGTAATGGGGTAACATTAAGCGAAGCTCGATTTGTTTTTTCAAGCAAGCGTATAATTCTTGCTTTTCTCACTCCATGTAAAAAGATTGTGTCACCTTTTCTTCCGTAAATCATAGGTACAACCACTGGCCCATCAGCTTGATTAAAAGCAACATGAGCGACTAAACCAGCATCCAATATGCTGTAGACAGTTTTTTTATCATAGGCAGATTTTTCTCGAAGTTGTTTAACTTTATTAGCTTTCTTTATTTCATAATTGATTGACATAGTTTATTAGTTCAGAAAATAGGGTGCTAAAGTCATTGAGACGATAGAGACAATAACAATACCGATGAGGTTAAGTGCAAATCCTGCACGGATCATTTTTGGTATACTTAATAACCCGGAACCAAAGACAATTGCATTAGGCGGAGTAGCGACAGGAAGCATAAATGCGCAGCTTGCAGCCAAGGTAACTGGTGCAGCTAGCATAATAGGGTTAACCCCCATTTCTAGGGCAATGGCCCCAATAACGGGCAAGAAAGTCGCTGTTGTTGCTATGTTACTAGTGAGTTCTGTTAAGAAGATGATCATTACAGCGATAAGTACGATCAGGAGAGTGACTGGAAGGTTACCCACTGCAGAAAGATTAGAACCTAACCATCCAGCTAAACCTGAATTACTGACCGCAGATGCAAGTGATAAACCACCCCCAAAGAGTAATAATATACTCCAGGGTAGTTTTTCTAGATACACCCAGCGCAACAATAGAGGATCATTTTTATCACCACTAGGCATAATAAAAAGCGCGATAGCACCAGCCATAGCAATACTTGAATCATCTAGCGCCGACAAGCCTGGAATACTCGTTAACAATGGTCGGCTTATCCATGCAGCAGCTAAAAATAAGAAAATAATTCCGACTCTAATTTCAGGTTTTGTTATTGGGCCTAGCTCATCTTTCATTTTTTTTAGTGCGCTTTTTCCAGTATTATTTGTATTGAAATCTACTTTGAATACCCAACGTGTTAAGGATAACCAGGCGAGTGGCGCCATCACAGCACTTAGAGGTATTCCGACTAGCATCCATTTTGAAAAACTTAACTCCGTGTCATAAGTTTCAAGCATAAATGCTGCCAGCATTGCATTTGGTGCAGTACCGACCAGCGTTGACATTCCTCCTATCGAAGAAGCATAGGCAACTCCGAGCAACATGGCATATTGAAAATCTTGTTTTTGTTTGTCATTCAGGTGCTTAACAGAGCTTTGTATTACAGTAATCACGGAGATCGCAATAGGCAGCAACATCATGGTTGTTGAGGTATTCATCACCCACATACTTAAAAGTGCGCTGACGATCATAAAGCCACCCACTAAAGATCTTCCATTACCTCCAACATATTGAAGGATCGTCAGTGCTATCCGGCGATGGAGATTCCATCGTTGCATTGCAAAGGCGACGATAAAACCGCCTAAAAAAAGATAAATCACTTTATTTGCAAATGGACTGGCAGTGTCTTGTATTGAGGCAATTCCTAAGAGAGGAAAAAAGACGAGTGGTAGTAATGCTGTGATTGCAATAGGTATAGCTTCCGTGGCCCACCATATTGCCATCAAAACACCCATTGCTGCTACTCTCCATGCCTGAATTGATAGCTCTTCTGGAGGCTGAGTGAGCATCATGGCTATAGCAATAATTGGGCCTAAAAATAAACCAATTAATTGATGTAAATCACGTTGTTGACCTTTCATTACGTCCAAAAGTATTTATCCCATGATATTGATATTGATATTGATATTGGTTTTATTACTTGCCAACAAATTTTGTGATGGCATTACCCAGTTTCATAATTTTTTGTAGACTGGCATTTGATACTGATTTAATTTTTTCATACCAGTTATTTATCGAATTAACGAAAGAGAACATATTATGTATTCGTTCTCTAGTGACTTGATGCGCTTCATTTTCTTTTTCTATCTCAATTGAGCACTCATTAAGCATGATTAATGTAGGGCTTAATTCTTTTTGCTTTCTTTGCTCAATAATAACTCTAAACAGTTCCCATACATCATGAATAGATTCGAAGTAATCATCTCGATCACCAGCAATATGCGTCATTTTTACAACGCCGTAATTTTGTAATTCTCTTAAGCTTGAACTGACATGCGATTGGGCGACCGACAGTAAATTAGAAATTTCTTTTGTAGTTAATGGATTTGGCGATAAATAGAGTAACGCCTGTATTTGTGCGACTGTTCGGTTTGTCCCCCAACGAAGCCCCATTTCACCCCAATGTTGAATATATTTTTCTATGACAGGCGTTATCTTCATTAAGTCACTCTCATTTAACCGGAAGAAATTTATTATTTTATACGTTCAAAAACTAAAAATATCATAAGAACCAAGTTAAGTATTTTATTTATTTATTACAAGCAATAATTATTCTATGCGGTGCTGGAAAACCTTCGATTGTGAGTTTTTTGTTAACTGGATCTAATGCATTTGATAGGGAGTGTGATGTCATCCATTCAGTACTTCTTTGTTCATCCGTTGTCGTTATTTCAATGCGTCCTTTTTTGATATTTTTAAAACCAGTCATTTTTAACCAAGAATATAATTCTTTTATATTGGGAAGATGCCAAACATTTGGCATTTGAGCATACCGACCATTTTCATTTCTGAAATAGGTATCGTTTCCAGGAAAAATAATGGTTTCGAGAATCAATTCGCCATTCTTTTTCAAGGCACCGTACAATTGATTTAAATGCTCTAGAGGAGATCTTTGGTGATAAAGAACACCCATCGAAAATGCAGTATCGAAAATTGGTGTGTTGCACGGAAGCTCTTCAAGCTTTAGAGGCAATAAAAAAACAGGAACTGACTGCATGAAATGCATGATAGCCTTGAATTGCATCATAAATAACATTGAAGGATCGATACCAATTACTGATTTAGCCCCATCACCTTGCATTCTGAGTGAGTAATAGCCATTGCCACATCCAACATCGAGTATCATTTTTCCTTGCATGCTGGTCATTGCCATTGCAACACCAGAACCAAATCCACCCAATACCATCAGGACACGCAAAGGCAAACTCAGCTCAAGATAATAGTAGTAGCCAAATAAGCCGCCGATTAGTAACGCAGCGGCAGCAAGCAACTTTATAATATCCACAATTGTAGATTGTTCTGATTGCGTTGTTAAACTATCCAAAACTACACCTCAAATTTAAAACCATAACTGCCAAAGTCAGAATATCAATCTTTTTTAGAAGATTAATATTGATCGTTTGGCAGGCCAGGAGGGAATCGAACCCCCAACCTGCGGTTTT
>JAOIZZ010000015.1 GCA_028227395.1 Woeseiaceae bacterium
GCCAAACCAGAGACCATGGATTAATTTTTTAGGTTATTTTTTTGGCATTTCTTTTTATGGTGCAATCATAATTGGTTATGGTTTTTCTGGCCGTATATTGCAAACTATCAGCGCCATAATTGCTTGCGGTTCTTTGATAACGATTATGTTTGTGCTTGAATTTATCTTGTTCGCACCTTTTATCGGAATCAATCTTGCTGGGTTATTGGCGAGTTTTATTATGTTATGGTCGGTACCGGTTGAAGGGCATTTAATTAGCACTGCTATAGAGAAGAGCCGTTTTTTTGGCATTATTATTGCTATTATTGCATTACTCTTACAGTTTCTATTTCAGGCTTATATTTTGAATTACTTGGAATCAGTCGGTTAACAATACATGCATATTCATATCCTCGGAATTTGTGGAACTTTTATGACTGGTATTGCATCTATGGCTCAATCTCTAGGTCATCAGGTTACGGGTAGCGATCAAAATTTTTATCCACCTATGAGTGATGCGCTCAGGCAATTGAATATTGAGGTCGATGAAAATTATCATCCTTTGCAATTGGATAGGCGTCCAGATTGCTGCATTGTTGGCAATGTAATGACAAGGGGTCATCCTGTTATTGAATTTATGCTGGATAAAAAGATACCATTTAAATCAGGCCCACAATGGCTCTCGGAGAATATATTAAACGATCGTTTTGTTATCGCCGTATCAGGGACGCACGGGAAAACAACCACCGCAAGTATGCTGTCTTGGATACTTGAAGATAATGGTTATTCACCGGGTTATTTGATAGGTGGGATTCCTAATAATTTTAACTCGTCAGCCAGAATAGGTAACTCAAAATATTTTGTTATTGAGGCAGATGAATACGACACAGCTTTTTTTGATAAACGGCCTAAATTTATTCATTACCAACCAACAATTACTATTATGAATAATTTGGAATTTGATCATGCTGATATTTATAAGAATATAGATGAAATAAAATGGCAATTTCATCAGTTGGTTAGGATTACCCCTCAATCAGGAAAAATTATCTTTAATGGTACCGATGAAAATATCCATGATGTAATAAAATTAGGTAACTGGACGCCGACAGAAACTTTTGGCCTTAAAGATAATCATGATTGGCTTGCTAACAAAATGGATGAAAATAGTATTTCCATTAAGCACAAAAATACTATATCTGCTGGTGGTCCCTGGAATATGAGTGGTTCCTATAATATTGAAAATGCCCTGGCTGCAATTGCTGCGGCAAATTCCATAGGCATTACTCCAGCAAGTTCCCTAGAGTCTTTGGCTAGCTATAAAGGGGTAAAGAGACGTTTAGAAAAGTTAGTGACGATTTCGAACATCACAATTTATGATGATTTTGCTCATCACCCAACCTCTATAAAGAAAACTATTGAGGGTATAAATGAAAATCACAGTCATAACCGAATTATTATAGCAATAGAGATACGTTCAAACACCATGTTGTCAGGTGCCCATAATTCCGCATTACTAGAATCAGTCAAAGATGCTGATTCTGTAGTTTTTTTTCAATCTAATAAAGACAAGCGCTCTCTGGAAGTCTCTCTAGAGAATCAAGGCTTGCTAGATAAGAATAATATGTGGATGACATATGATATTGAGGTATTGGCAGCAAAACTTATCTCAATATTAAGAGACGATGACACTTTAATTTTTATGAGTAATGGAGATTTTTGTGGAGCAAAAGAATTGTTAATAAAGCAGCTAGACAAATTACATGTTTGATTATAATTTTATTTGAAGGGCGGATTAATATGAAAATACCTTTATTTCCTTTGCAGACGGTTTTATTTCCGGGAGGGCCACTTTCGTTGAGAGTTTTTGAAAGACGGTACCTAGATATGGTGAGTGATTCTTTAAGTTCTAATCAATTATTTGGCATTATACTTAATAAACAATCACCAAGTAGTGATGCAAATAATTTCTATAAAATCGGAGTATTAGCTCAAATTATCGATTGGAATCAAGGCTCCGATGGAGTATTGGGTCTGCAAGTAATCGGAAAGGAGCGATTTTTACTCTCTGATCATTATGTGGCTGAAAATGGTTTAAATATGGGTGAAATAAAGGTATTAGAGCCTGAAAAAAAACTATTACTCCCCCAAGAATATACAACACTATCTGCGATGCTTGAGAGTATTCTCCGTGAATTCTCAGAATTATATACGTCAGTGAAAAAAGATTTTAATGATGCCTCATGGGTTGGATATAGATTAGCAGAAATACTTCCTATTGAATTGTCTCAGCGACAAATATATCTTGAAATTGAGGAGCCGCTTGATAGATTGGAGTTATTAAAGACTTTTATGATGGCCAATCAAAATTTCATGAAAATGCCTGAGGATTCAACTCTTCAGTAGAGTGAAAACTTTTTCAGTGGCCTCTAGTGTTAATTTTATTTCTTTATCTGTATGCGCTGAAGAGATAAAGCCTGCCTCAAAAGCAGAAGGCGCTAGATAGATGTTTTCATTCAACATGCCATGAAAAAAACGTTTAAATAAATCAATATCTGACTTTATAATATCGTTGTAATTCTTTATCGGACCATATTTGTTGAAGGTAAAGCCAAACATACCACCAAGATGAGTAACTTGCAGTGGCTGATCAAATGTTTTAGCTATCTCTGACATTCCCTTCATTAAAGCTCCGCATTTCACATCAAGAGACTTATGAAAATTATCAACTTCCATTGATTTCAGTGTTACTAGTCCTGCTATCATTGCAATAGGGTTACCTGACAATGTTCCGGCTTGATAAACAGGACCTTCGGGTGCTAAATGAGACATGATGTCTTTTCGACCTCCAAATGCAGCTGCTGGAAGTCCACCGCCAATAATTTTTCCTAGTGTAGTGATATCTGGCTTTATGCCATAGATTGATTGAGCTCCTCCCTTAGCTACTCGAAAACCAGTCATGACCTCATCAAAGATTAAAACTGCACCAGATAACTGGCATAGATCTTTTATTGTTTCTAGGAAACCAGGAATGGGTTTAATCATATTCATATTTCCAGCAATGGGTTCTACAATGACGCAGGCGATTTTATTTTTCATAACCTTAAATGCATTAATAACACTTTCGGGGTCATTGAATGGCAAGGTGATCGTGTGTTTTGCAAGCGACACTGGTATTCCTGGAGAGCTCGGCACTCCATGGGTTAAGGCGCCAGAACCTGCTTTTATTAGCAGTGAATCCGAGTGACCGTGATAACAACCTTCAAATTTTATTATGATGTCTTTTTTCGTATAGCCACGCGCGAGACGAATAGCGCTCATTGTTGCTTCAGTGCCAGTACTCACCATACGAACTCGTTCAATAGAAGGCATGAATTCACACACTTTACTGGCTAGTTTTGTTTCAATTTTTGTCGGTGCGCCAAAGCTTAAGCCATCTTTGATGGCCACTTTTATAGCATCAATAACTGCTGGAAATGCATGCCCAAGGATTAAGGGGCCCCAAGAACCAACATAATCAATCATTTCTTGATTATCTTCAGTTTTTACCCACGCACCTTTTCCTGACTTAAAGAAAAGGGGATCACCACCAACACCACCAAAAGAACGGGCGGGTGAATTCACTCCACCAGCAATTACCTTTTTTGCCTCTTTAAATAAGGTCATATTTTCTTGAACCTAAATTATAATAGTTATTTTAAAAATATAAATGATTCTAGTTGGATATTTCTTTTTCAAGCCAGATGACTTCTGTATTAATCGATCCGTCCTCATATAACTGAATTCTTCTATACCCAGGAGGACGATCATCAATAGAGAATTCCTCTGATTTTGGCTTGAATTGTCTACAAGTTGATGGTGTACCAATAATTTCAATATTATTGTAACTCATTTCGATGCTTTGATGAATATGACCGCAAAATATAACTCTAATATTTCTATATTTTTCTAAAAGATTAAAAAATTCTATTTTATTTTCTAAACCAATCTCATCTATCCATCTACTACCTATATCTATAGGGTGATGATGTAAGTAAATCATTATATATTTATGATCATGTGTATTTATATTCAATTCTAGTTTCTCGAGTTCACTCTTACTCAGAAAACCTTTTGGGCTATCAGCAATACTGCTATCGATGCCTATAATTAACCAATCTTGTTTAATTACTTTCTCGCAACAAAAAAACAATGACTTGGGTAATGTTGACTGTATTTTAATTTTTGTATCATGATTTCCGGGGACACAAAATATTGGTGAATTTTCCATTTGAAGTAATCCATAGAAATTTTCATAGGAATCTTTATTGTTATCTTGAGTTAGATCGCCCGTTGCAATAATCATATCAAAATCCCAGGATGAACTTTTGATATGATTAACCACTGCTTTTAAAGATTGATAAGGATTGATTCCTTTGAATTTATCGCTTTGATCAGAGAGAATGTGCGGATCAGTAATCTGAATGATCCTAACCGGTGGTTTATTTTTCTTCATCTTGACCGAATAATATCACCCAAAGCCATTGGAACTTTGGGTGATATTTTATTTTTTAATAACGGTAATATTCAGGTTTATAAGGGCCTTCTTGTTTAACACCAATATAATCAGCTTGCTCCTGAGTAAGTTTTGTCAATACGCCGCCAAATCCTGCCACCATATAACGAGCAACTTCCTCATCTAAATGCTTCGGAAGTACTTCCACTTGCAGCATTTTAGCTTGAGTTGATTCATCTTGAGCAGCAAATTTTCGCTTATAAAGTTCGATTTGAGCCAATACCTGGTTGGCAAAAGAGCCATCCATAATTCGACTTGGGTGCCCTGTGGCATTACCTAAATTAACTAGACGACCTTCAGCTAGTAACAATAAGTGATCACTTTTATCTTTATTGCGATATATTTTATGAACCTGAGGCTTAATTTCATCCCACTGCCAATTTTCTCGCATAAAAGCAGTATCAATTTCATTATCAAAGTGACCAATATTACATACAACACAACCACTCTTAAGTGCGCTTAGGACATTAGAGCCACAAACATTATAATTACCGGTACTGGTAACGAGCATATCGGTAGATGCTAATAAGTCTTTATTAACTCCTTTTGTTTCATCTCCGTCTTGATAGGTAGAGACGACTTCAAAACCATCTAAACATGCTTGCATAGCGCAAATAGGATCGATTTCAGTGACCTTGACGATCATGCCTTCTTGGCGAAGGGATTGAGCTGAGCCTTTACCTACATCACCATAACCAACAACAACAGCTTTTTTCCCCATGAGCAAGTGATCCGTTGCACGCTTAACGGCATCACTAAGGCTATGACGACAGCCGTATTTATTATCGCATTTTGACTTAGTGACTGAATCATTGACGTTAATAGCAGGTACTTTTAGCTCGCCAGATTCAAGCATTTCGTAAAGACGATGAACACCTGTAGTGGTTTCTTCGGTGACGCCATGAACTGAATCTAAAACTTGTGGGTATTTTTGATGCAATAACGAAGTTAAATCACCACCATCATCGAGTATCATATTAGCATTCCAAGGAAGACCATCTTTTAAAACTTGCTGCTCTAGGCACCATTCATACTCTTCTTCTGTTTCACCTTTCCAAGCAAAGACAGGTGTACCATTAGCAGCAATAGCTGCCGCAGCATGATCTTGAGTTGAGAAGATATTACAAGAAGTCCAACGAACTTCTGCGCCTAATGCCTCTAGAGTTTCAATTAAAACCGCGGTTTGGATTGTCATATGAATACAACCTAGAATACGAGCACCGCTTAATGGCTGTTCTGAATTATATTTATCACGCAAAGTCATTAATGCGGGCATTTCTGATTCAGCAATATTAATTTCTTTGCGACCAAATTCTGCCAAAGAAATATCTGCTACCTTGTAATCATCTTTATTTTTATTTATTGCAATAGCTTCATTAGCCATAGTGTTCCCCTTAGTGTTTATTTATTTATGTTGAAGCTTTTAATTCTTCAGCTTTATCTGTTTTTTCCCAACTAAGATCAATATCTTCCCTACCAAAGTGTCCATAAGCGGCGGTAGGCAGGTATATTGGTCGAAGTAGATCGAGCATATTCAAGATACCGAAAGGTCTTAGGTCAAATTTATCATTGATCAGATTAATTAATTTTTCTTCACTAATTTTACTGGTACCAAAAGTATTCACACTGATAGAGGTGGGTCTAGCGACACCTATTGCATATGATACTTGAATTTCACAGCGTTCAGCTATTTCTGCAGCCACAATATTTTTTGCCACATAACGACAGGCATAAGCAGCAGAGCGATCTACTTTTGATGGATCTTTACCAGAAAAAGCACCACCTCCATGTCTTGCGGAGCCACCATAAGTATCAACAATTATTTTGCGTCCGGTTAACCCGCAGTCACCCATAGGACCACCGACTTCGAATCTGCCAGTTGGATTGATATGGTATTTGGTATTTTTATTAATCCACTGTGAAGGGATGATGGGTTTTATAATTTCTTCCATTATTCCTTCTGTCAGATCACTCATCTTGACATCGGCATGATGTTGCGACGACACAACCACTGCATCTATTCCAACTGGTTTATCGTTTTCATATATAAAAGTTACCTGACTTTTTGCGTCAGGTCTTAACCAAGGTAGTACGCCTGCTTTTCTTACTTCCGCTTGCTTTTTAACGAGGTTATGTGCGAGTGAAATTGGCGCTGGCATTAAAACATCAGTTTCGTTTGTTGCATAGCCAAACATTAATCCTTGATCACCAGCACCTTGATCTTCTGGATTAGCACGATCCACGCCTTGAGCAATATCTTGTGATTGCTTTCCTAGTGCATTCATTACCGCACAAGAACCGCCATCAAATCCCATGTCTGAATCTGTGTAACCGATATCAATAATTGTTTTACGAACAATATTTTCTACATCAATAACTGCGTCCGTGGTAATTTCTCCAGCCACTATTGCCATGCCAGTTTTTACCATAGTTTCGCATGCAACACGCGCTGATTTGTCCTGTTCAATGATGGCATCAAGGATTGCATCTGAAACTTGATCAGATATTTTATCTGGATGCCCCTCTGAAACTGATTCAGATGTAAAGAGATAGGAATGACTCATAAGTACCTCATTTGTTTAGTTAAGAGATGTTATAGATTTTCTATTTGAATTTATTATTTTTTGTGTTTCAACCTGTATCAAAAATATTTTTTTTGAATACTGACTAATTTTAATCATAATTTTTCAATTCTTGCTTGCGACATGGCTCTTAAATAAGCAAAATACTTTTATCCATAGCTACCAATAGTCTAGCGCTTAATTATATATTATAAGGAGAGCCAATGCGAAGCGAAAAAAATCATACATCTCGACGAGAGCTTGCCAATGCCATCAGAGCTCTTAGTATGGACGCCGTGCAAAAAGCAAATTCTGGGCATCCAGGAATGCCAATGGGTATGGCAGATATTGCAGAAGTACTATGGAATGATCATTTAAGACATAATCCCAATAATCCTGAATGGATAGATAGAGATAGATTTGTTCTTTCGAATGGTCATGGGTCCATGTTGTTATATAGCCTGCTACATTTAAGCGGTTATCCGTTAAGCATAGAACAAATTAAAAATTTCCGACAATTCAATCAAGTGACAGCTGGTCATCCAGAACGTGAACCAGAAATTGGAATTGAGACTACCACTGGACCACTTGGCCAAGGAATTAGTAACGCGGTCGGTATGGCGCTCAGTGAAAAATTATTAGCCGCATCTTTTAATAAACCTGATGCAGAAATAATCAATCATAGAACCTGGGTATTTACGGGTGATGGTTGTTTGATGGAGGGTATTTCTCATGAAGCTTGCTCTTTGGCGGGCACTTGGGGTCTTGGAAAATTGATATGTTTTTATGATGACAATGGTATTTCGATAGATGGCGATATTAAAGGCTGGTTTACGGATGATACTGTTAAGCGTTTTGAATCATATGGATGGCAAGTCATTGGCGATGTAGACGGGCATGACGCCGAGGAAATTTCTGATGCTATTTCTGATGCTTTGAAAGATACAAATAGACCTTCATTAATATGCTGTAAAACAAAAATTGGATTTGGCTCGCCAAATAAAGAAGGCACAGCAAGTACGCATGGTGCACCATTAGGTGATGAGGAGATAAAAGCAACCAAGGAAGCTTTGGGCTGGGATTCTCCTCCTTTTGAGATTCCAAGCGATATAATGGATGCCTGGAATGGCTTAAAAAAGGGCGAGAATAATGAAAAATCATGGATTGACAGTTTTGAGAAATATAATAAGGCTTATCCTGATTTAGGAAAAGAGTTAAAAAGAAGAATGAATGGAGAGCTTCCCGAGGATTGGAATAGGCTTGCAGAGAAATCTATTATTGATATTGATAATGAGGCTAATGATTTAGCAACCCGGCAATCATCTTTATTGGCCTTGAATAAGCTTGCTCCAATTTTACCTGAAATGGTAGGAGGCTCAGCGGATTTAACGGGCTCTAATTTGACCAAGCATGATGCTTCTATTGTTTTTGATGATGACAATCCCGGTGGCAATTATCTAAATTTTGGAGTTAGAGAGTTTGGTATGTCAGCAATAGGTAATGGCATGATTCTTCATGGTGGTGTAATTCCTTATTCAGGTACATTTTTGACATTTTCAGATTATGCACGTAACGCATTGAGAATGGCCGCTCTGATGGAGATTCAAAATATCTTTGTTTATACTCATGATTCAATAGGACTGGGAGAAGACGGTCCGACACACCAACCAATTGAGCATGTTGCAAGCTTAAGAATTATGCCAAATATGAGTGTATGGCGACCTTGTGATGCTGTAGAAACTGCCGTTTCTTGGCGAGATGCAATTGAAAGAAAAGATGGTCCAACTAGCCTGATTTTAACGCGCCAGAAACTTCCTCATCAAGTTAGATCAAAAGAACAGATTAAAAATATCTCAAAAGGCGGTTATATTTTATCTGACTGTGATGGAATGCCAGATATTATATTAATTGCAACGGGATCAGAAGTCGCTATCACTATGGATGCATCAAAAATCTTAACCAAAGAAGGTATTAATGTAAGAGTCGTTTCAATGCCTTGTACTAATTTATTTGACCAACAGAATAAAGCTTATACTCAAAGTGTATTGCCGGCTGAATGTGGTTGTCGTTTGGCGATTGAAGCGGGTGTAACAGAGTGTTGGTGGCGCTATGTTGGTTCTTTTGGTGCCGTATTAGGAATGGATCGTTTCGGTTTATCCGCTCCAGCTGAAGAGCTTTTTGAATACTTTGGATTTACGGCAAGCAATATCGTTAATAAAGCAAAGCTACTCATCGAGAGAGACTAATAGAGTATCTATTTTTAATTATTTTTAACCAAAATTTTAGGAGAGTTAAATGACCATCAAGGTTGCAATTAATGGGTTTGGACGTATCGGCCGAAATATTATGAGGGCGCTTTATGAATCTGGTAAGCGATCAGATATCGAAATTGTAGCAATCAATGATCTCGGTGATGCCAATACCAATGCCCATCTCTTAAGGAGAGATACAGCTCATGGCAGATTTCCAGGTGAAATTGAAGTGAAGAATAATTGTTTAGTGGTTAACAACGATGAAATTAAAGTTTTTGCAGAACGCGACCCTACTAAATTACCTTGGGGAGATTTGGGGATTGATATCGTACTTGAGTCTACAGGATTCTTTTGTTCTCGTGATGGCGCCTCAAAGCATATCCAAGCTGGAGCAAAAAAAGTAATTATTTCTGCACCGGGCGGCGCTGATGTTGATGCAACTATTGTTTATGGTGTAAATCATAATATTCTCACTAAGGAACATACCATTATTTCGAATGCTTCTTGTACAACGAATTGCCTTGCTCCGTTAGTAAAACCCTTGCATGAAAAAATTGGTGTTCGATATGGGATAATGACAACAATTCATGCCTATACAAATGATCAGGTCTTGACCGATGTTTATCATTCTGATCTTCGTCGCGCTCGTTCTGCAACAATGTCACAAATCCCAACTAAGACAGGGGCTGCAGCAGCTGTTGGGCTCGTTCTTCCTGAGTTAAATGGTCTTCTCGATGGATTCTCAATGCGTGTCCCAACGATCAATGTTTCTGCTGTTGATCTGAGTTTTGTGGCTGAAAGAGAAACTACGATTGAAGAAATAAATGAAATTATGCTTGCGGCCAGCCAAAATGAGCTCAAAGGTGTACTAGCTTATTGTGATGAACCTCTCGTATCTGTCGATTTTAATCATGATCCCGCTTCATCTAGTTATGATTCTACACTCACTAAAGTTATGCAAGGTACACTTGTTAAAGTGATTTCTTGGTATGACAATGAGTGGGGTTTTTCAAATCGTATGTTAGATACAACAATGGCACTAGCGAACGCAAAATAAATAAATTCTTAAAATTCAAATAGATCATTAAAGGCGAATTTATTTATGCTAAGAATGTCTGACCTTGATCTTTCTGATAAAAAAGTATTAATAAGAGAAGATCTCAATGTTCCCATTCTGAATGGTGAAATAAGCAGTGATGCGAGAATAAGAGCAATATTACCAACCTTGGACATTGCCTTAAAGGCGAATTGTGCGATTTTGATTATGTCTCATATGGGAAGACCAACAGAGGGTGAATACAATTCAGATTATTCACTCGAGCCGATAGCCGGGCATTTATCAAATCTACTAGGAAAAGAAGTTAGCTTTATATCCGATTGGTATGATGGCGTTGAGGTTGCTTGTGGTGAAATTGTTTTATTAGAAAATGTAAGATTTGAGGTAGGTGAAAAAAAGAATGATGAATTACTCTCACGGAAAATGGCAGAGCTTTGCGATATTTTTATTATGGATGCATTTGCATGCTCTCATAGAGCGCATGCAAGTACGTGTGGAATAATTGATTATGCGAAAATGGCTTGTGCTGGGCCACTATTAAGCAAAGAATTGGACGCTCTTGAGATGAGTTTTAAAGAGCCTAAAAAGCCTGTCGTCGCGATTGTTGGCGGATCAAAAGTATCTACAAAATTAGGTGTCCTCAAGTCATTAAGTGGTTTAGTGGACTATCTTATTTTGGGTGGTGGAATAGCTAACACTTTCATTAAGGCGTCTGGTTATAATATTGGAAATTCATTACATGAAGAGAGTATGTTGAATATCGCACAATCTATGCTCTCTGATGCAGTTAAGTCATGTCAAATACCTGAAATTATTGATGTGGTAGTAGCCAAAGAATTTAGCTCTCAAAGTAGAGCCAATACTAAAATGATAGAAGAAGTGGCTTCAGATGATCTTATTCTTGATATTGGTCCTAAAACGGCAGAAATATTTTCTAAGATTATTTCTCAGGCACAAACAATTATCTGGAATGGACCTCTTGGTGTATTTGAATTTGATCAGTTTGGATTAGGCACAAAAGCAATCGCTAAAGCAATAGCTCAAAGCAAAGGATTCTCTGCTGCGGGAGGCGGGGATACGCTGGCGGCTATAGAGAAATACGAAATTGTTGATGATATTTCTTATATATCAACCGGGGGAGGTGCTTTTCTTGAGTTCATAGAAGGTAAGCCTTTACCCTCTGTTGAAGCGCTTAAGATTAAAGGTTATTGACCCTTGACCAAGGTCCGTTTATCGCTAAAGTTAGGCCTCTGTTTTGAATATTTACGAACATAAGCTGACCATCTGGTGAAAAACAGACACCGCAAAGCTCAGAATCACTATGAGTGTTATCCGCAAATACATATTGCTTCCCACTGGGGCTAATTCCAACTAGACCACAATAATTATTAGAGTCTTCGCATATAATGAGATCCCCCCAAGGGCTCATTATAATGTTATCTGCATGCTGCAAGGTACTCTCAGTATTTGATTCAGCAAGGAGCTTAATATGACCAGCAACTCCTTGTGCATTTTTAGAAAATTCTCTGTTGATTCGGTATTCAAATACTTGCCCCATTCTCTCGACGCCACCGATTGTTGCCGTTAGAAAAATACTATTTTCGGCATAACAAATTCCTTCACCACGAGCAAATCTTGCAGCACCAGATTCAAAACCTCTTAATCTCAAATCATTTTCATCTGAATCAACATTATCCATGTCAATCCATTTTGCCTCGTGCCATTCATTTTCACGTATGGCTACATCATTCCAATTACGCGTATCAAAAGAATCCTTTTTTGCTATACCGAGGGCTTGTAATTTTCCGCCTAAAGATAATTGACCGGGTATATTTGGTATGAATCGATATAAGAGACTTCTGTGTTTATCTTCAGTGAGATAAATAGTCCCGGAAATTGGATCAACCGCAGCTGCCTCATGTTCAAAACGACCCATCTCTTTTAGTGGAATTGGTTTCGTAGCATTTTTATCCTTTGCATTGACTTCAAAGATATAACCATGCCGTTTCTCTCTTGTTACAACTGTATTTCTTTCAAAAGTTGTTCCCGGACTGCTAAAGCATTCCTCACAGCTTAACCAACTTCCCCATGGTGTTGGACCACCTGCACAATTGTATTCAGTGCCCATTAAGCTTAGGTGCTGACTTTTTGTTTGTTTTGTTAAGGGGTCGTATTCAATGGTTGTGGTACCTCCCGTCCCAGGAGTGCTTCCATTGCCTTGGTCATATATATGACCAATGTCTATAGTTCCTAAATATTCATTGTTTGTACCAAAAGGACTATTTTTAAAACTAGCGGGATGATTTTCATGATTAAGTACTAGATTTATATTCCCGTTAGATCCTTTAAATGCTGCCATACCATCAGCTTGAGCTGGTGTTTTTAGGCCATCACTCATTATTGTGCCTTGCTCTGATATGATGGAATATTCGAAACCTTCAGGAAGATCTAGAATTTTATTAGGGTCATTTTTTAGTTTACCGAATGGTGATCGAGAAGCACCCATTATATTTTTGGTATTAAGTGCGGCACTTGCAAGTAGAGCACCTTGGATGAATTGCCTTCTTTTGATCATTGGATTTTTATTCTTATTTTATATTTATTGATAGTTTATGGTGACATTATTTTCGGGTGTTTGGAAGCTTTTTAGTTTAAAATTGAAGCTATAAAATAATGTTACGCAGAACTAAAATAATAGCTACTCTTGGACCGTCTTCATGTGACCAAAAGACACTAGAAGGTATGATTATAGCGGGTATGAATGTTGCTCGTATAAATTTTTCACATGGGATCAGAGAAGACTACTTTAAATTAATCAAGATACTTCGTGAAATCTCTGCTGCTAATGATTATGAAATTGGTATCATGGCCGATCTCCAAGGCCCAAAAATAAGAATTAGATCTTTTCGTTCAGATAAGGTGCTACTTAAATCATCAGATAAATTTTTCCTTGATACCTCATTGAGTGAGTTTGACGGCGATCTCACTGGTGTTGGTGTGGACTATGCGAACCTGCATAATGATATTAATATTAATGATAAATTATTACTCGATGATGGAAGGATCATTCTTCGTGTTGAAAGAATTGAAATGACTCGTGTTTATACCGAAGTCATCGTCGGAGGAGAATTATCGAATCATAAAGGTGTTAATTTTCCCGCTGGAGGGTTATCTGTCCCTGTTATTACACAAAAAGATCAGGAAGATATTAATTTAGCTGCAGAGTTAAACGTTGATTTTCTCGCAGTTTCTTTTGTTAGGTGCGCTAGAGATGTTAGAGAAACACGATTACTATATGAAGCGGCAGGGGGGCGAGGAAAAATTGTTTCAAAAATTGAAAGAGCTGAAGCCTATCAGAATCTTGATGAATTAATTGAAGCATCTGATGCACTAATGGTGGCTAGGGGTGATCTAGGTATCGAAATGGGATTTTCAGAATTAACGGGTATTCAAAAAGAAATTATCAGAAAAACACGCCGGAAAAATAAAGTAGTCATAACAGCGACAGAAATGATGCAATCTATGATTCATAGCCAATCTCCAACTAGAGCTGAAGTCGCTGATGTCTCAAATGCTGTTATGGATGGAACTGATGCCGTTATGTTATCAGCTGAAACAGCAATTGGTGATGATCCAATTAAGGTTATATCAACCATGAGTGATGTATGTCGAGGGGCAGAAAAGTATATTCTTCGAAAAGGAAGAAATGCTTATCGTATAGATGATTCATTTCAGTCAATCGACGAATCGATTGCTATGGCAGCAATGTATACCGCTAATCATTTTTCCATTAAGGCAATCATAGCCATGACAGAGTCAGGCTCCACTCCATTATGGATGTCAAGAATTCGCTCAGATATACCGATCTATGCACTGACAACTCACAAAGAATCTAGGAGGAGGGTGACTTTGTATCGAGGAGTTTACCCAGTTTCATTTCCACTCGAAGATGAAATTACCTCCTTATCTGATGTGATTATTTTTAACCTAATGATAAAGAATAATTATGTAAATGAAGGAGATTTAGTAATTTTAACAAAAGGATTTAAAGACGGTCTATCTGGAGGCACCAACTCAATGAGAATCCTTGAGGTCATTACTTCAAAATAATTTGATATTAACTTTCCAGTTAATCCGGATGTCAGTATGATGACTTAAATTTAAAATTTGATTAAAAAATATGCAAAAAAATAAATTTACCGGAACAAAATCCTATATAGCAACCGATGACCTCAAAATTTCAGTGAACGCGGCTGTTACTCTTCAGCGCCCGATATTGGTTAAAGGTGAGCCGGGGACGGGTAAAACACAATTGGCTATTGAGGTAGCAGAAGCGCTTGGAAGGCCTCTCTTTGAATGGCATATTAAATCAACCACTAAAGCCCAACAGGGGATGTATGATTATGACGCCGTAGCTAGGTTGCGTGACTCTCAACTTGGTGATGATCGTGTTCATGATATTGCTAATTATATTGTTAAAGGGAAGGTATGGGAGGCTTTTGACTCTGAAGTTCAACCGGTGCTACTGATAGATGAAATTGATAAAGCGGATATTGAATTTCCAAATGACTTGCTTCAGGAGCTTGATCGCATGGAATTTTTTGTTTATGAAACCAAAGAATTAGTAAAAGCTAAGCATCGACCGATTATTATCATTACCAGCAATAATGAAAAAGAACTTCCTGATGCCTTTTTAAGGCGATGCTTCTTTCATTATATTAAGTTTCCAGATAAAAATACGATGCAAGCCATCGTTGATGTACATTTTCCTAAATTAAAAAAAATCTTACTGAAAGAAGCGTTAGATGCTTTTTATAAAGTTCGTGATGTTCCAGGTCTGAAGAAAAAACCTTCCACGTCTGAGCTATTAGATTGGATTAAATTATTATTGGCAGAAGATGTATCTGCCGATGTACTCCGAAATAGCGATAGTAGAAAATCAATTCCACCATTTTACGGTGCTTTATTAAAGAATGAGCAAGATGTTCATCTGTTCGAACAATTGGTTTTCATGGAATCACGTAATCGTTAAAAAATGCTAATAAAATTCTTTTTTATGCTTCGTGTCGCTGGTTTAAAACCATCGATCACAGAATTATTGCATTTATTAGGAGTTATTAGGCATGGCATCACTGAATTTAGTGTAGAAAATTTCTATTATCTGGCAAGAGCTACAATGATTAAGGATGAAGCTCTTTATGATCGCTTCGATCAAATTTTTGCTGCACATTTTTCTGGTATTGAAAAAATAATGGATGATTTGTTTTCCGATGTCCCTGAGGAATGGTTAAAAAAGCAGTCAGAATTGATGTTGACTGAAGCTGAAAGAGCCGAAATTGAGGCAATGGGTGGGTTTGAGAAATTACTAGAAACTTTGAAAAAACGTTTTGAGGAGCAAAAAGAACGACATCAAGGTGGTAGCAAATGGATTGGAACTGCCGGAACATCTCCTTATGGTGCTTATGGCTATAATCCAGAAGGAGTTAGGATTGGTCAGGCAGGCTCTAGGCATCGCAGAGCAGTTAAAGTTTGGGATAAAAGAGAATTTCGTAATTTAGATAATTCGGTTAATTTGGGTACGAGAGAAATTAAAATTGCGATGCGTCAATTACGAAGATTTGCAAGAGAAGGCTTAGCGGATCAACTTGATATTAGTAATACAATTGATAGCACAGCTAAAAATGCAGGATTGCTGGATTTAAAGATGATGCCCGAAAGGCGTAACTCGATCAAAATACTACTGTGTCTTGATGTTGGTGGATCGATGGATGATCACGTTAAGATTTGTGAAGAGATATTTTCTGCAGCAAGCAGCGAATTTAAAAATCTTGAATATTTCTATTTTCATAATTTTCTTTATGAGAATTTATGGAAGGATAATCATAGAAGGGATAAAGAATTAATTCCTGTTTCTGAGATTATTAATAAATATGGTCATGATTATAAATTGGTATTTGTTGGTGATGCCACAATGAGTCCATACGAAATTGCTTATCCTGGGGGGTCTATTGAGCACTGGAATGAGGAATCGGGAGCAATATGGATTCAACGAATACTAAAGAATTTTAGAAACGCTGTATGGCTTAATCCGGAACCATTTGATCGGTGGGAATACACTCCATCTATCAAACTTACTAATGAATTGATGAACGGTAGAATGTTCCCATTAACACTGAGCGGCTTATCAGATGCAATAAAAGAATTGCATTGATAACTTAAAGTAAAATTTTAATTTTTTAACTATATACTATTCATAATATGAATAATCGCCCAATAAATGGATTAGTATTACCTGGTGGAGGTGCAAGGGGTGCTTATCAAGTCGGAGTTTTAAAAGCGATTGCATCTCTAGCACCTAAAGGTTCAGCAAACCCATTTCCCATTATAAGTGGCACTTCAGCCGGAGCGGTAAATGCTTCGGTAATAGCAGCTAATGCACAATCATTTGATAAAGCTATAAATAAATTGGATGATGTTTGGGGGAATTTTAAAAGTAATCAGGTATACAAGACAGATAATCTAACTATGCTAAAAAGTAGCCTGCATTGGCTAATTTCAATTGTACTGGGCGGATATCCTTTTGGTGCACCAAAATCACTTTTAGATAATACTCCCTTAAAAAAACTATTAGAGAGTCATATTGATTTTACAAATATACAAATAAATATTGATAAAAATCTGATAAGAGCCATAGGAATTACAGCTGCGGGCTATACCTCGCAGTGCTCTACTTCATTTTTTCAAACCTCAATGAAAATAGATAAATGGGCACGTACACGTCGACGAGGAGTAAAGTGTAATGTGACTATTGATCACCTTATGGGTAGTCTCGCGATTCCAATGATATTTCCACAAATAAAGATAAATGGTGAATATTTTGGTGATGGAGCAATGCGTCAATCCACCCCTCTAAGTCCTGCGATACATTTAGGCGCGGATCGTATTTTAGTCATTGGTGTAAGGAATCAAAAAATTGAATCGATAAATAAAAATACTCAATCAGATTACCCATCTTTTGCAAATATCTCTGGATATGTTTTAGATACGTTATTTATGGATGGCTTGTATTCTGACCTCGAAAGATTAATAAGTGTTAATAAATTAATAGATTCTAGGGGTGATATTTACTCCGAAGGCTCCAGTCCTAAAATGCGTGCTATTGATACGATGATTATAAATCCTACAAAAAGTTTGACAGATATTGCCCATGAATCTCGTTTATCAATGCCAAGATCTATAAGAATTATCTTAAGAGGTATTAGTGGTAAAGATAATAGTAGCGCCAGCCGGCTGCTAAGTTTTTTATTATTTGAAGCTCAATATACAAAGAAATTAATTGACTTAGGTTACAGGGATGCAATGGCAGTAGAGAAGGAACTATCAGATTTTATTAATGGTAAAAATATACCTAGATTTGTGAATTCTGGATAGATACAAACTAATTTGAAGTTATTATTAATATAAATTTTTCTTCATTAAAGCAAAAAGATCGCACCTAATCCGAGAAATGAAATATAACCAACCACATCCGTGATAGTGGTAAGTACAACGCCACCAGCTAATGCAGGATCAATATTTAATTTTTTTAGCATTAATGGTATGCCAAAACCAGCTATTGCTGCGACAATTAAATTGATAGTCATTGCTCCGGCTATTACTAACCCTAAAAGCCACTCACCAAACCAAAGATAAGTCAGACTGCCGACGACAATAGCCCATAATAATCCATTTAATATACCCACGAGAACTTCTTTTCTAAGAATCCCTTTTGTATTTATCCTATCAAGATGCCCCAAGGCAATAGCTCGAGTCATAATAGTTAAAGATTGGGTACCAGCTACGCCACCCATACTTGGGACGATAGGCATTAATACTGCAAGTAAAACAATTTTATCAAGTGTTGTTTGGAATATATCGACAACTGATGCAGCAAGAAAAGCCGTAGCTAAATTAACACCCAACCAGATGGCTCTTCTTTTTGCACTTTTTGCAGCCGGAGAAAATAAGTCATCTTCCTCATCTAGGCCTGCGGCACTCATTAATGAATGCTCAGCCTCATCCCTAATAACATCGACCACATCATCAACAGTAATTCTACCCAACAGTTTCTTATCATCATCAATAACTGGTGCTGATAACAGATCTCGATTTTCGAATTCCCAGACAACTTTCTCTGAAGGTGTTGCGGCTAAGATTGGAATTATTGTTTTTGACATAATTTCAGATACAGGTTTTTCTGGATCCTCAGTCACGAGACTGGAAAGAAGTAGGGCTCCTTTATATATGTTATCTCTATTCACAACATAAATTGAATCAGTACCTTGTGGAATAGATTTTTGGTTACGCAAATACTTTAATACCACCTCAATAGTTACGTCTGGTCTGACCGTTATGATGTCAATATTCATAAGGCCGCCAGCACTATTTTCATCGAATGCTAGTACCTGGGTTAATCTTTCTCTATCCTGATGATCGAGTGAGCGAATCACTTCTTGAGTTAATGTTTCAGGAAGGTCTGCGACAAGGTCAGCTAAATCATCTAGAGCCATTCCTTCAATGGCTGCGATTAATTCATTTGCTTTCATGCCTTCAATTAATCCATCACGGACCTCATCAGCAACTTCGACCACCACATCCCCTTTATTTTTTAACTCAATCATTTCCCATATGATGGCACGCTCTTTTAATGGTAGGGATTCAATAAATTTTGCTAATTCTGAGGGCAGTAGGTTATTAATTAAGTTTCTTGCCCCTAACATTCTTCCACTTTCTAGACGATTTTTTAGATTATCTAGATTTGAAATTTTGTCTGTATTGTTCATGATTTTGTTTAAAGCTTGAAATCTTGACCAAGATATACTTCTTTGACATATTCATTGGTAAGTATTTCTTCTGGGGTGCCGGAGGCAATTAAATTACCGTCGTTTAATATGTTTGCTTTTTGGCAGATCCCTAGTGTTTCTCTTACATTATGATCTGTTATTAGAACACCGATACCTCTATTTTTGAGGTGTTTTATAATTCTTTGAATATCTATAACTGAAATCGGATCAACTCCAGCAAAAGGTTCGTCCAAGAGAATAAAATGAGGATCCGCAGCTAAAGCCCTAGCGATTTCAACTCTCCTTCTTTCCCCACCAGATAGATTGATTCCCATACTTTTTCTTACATGACTAATATGAAGTTCTTCTAGCAGTTGATCTAATTCGTGCTCTCTTTCTGGAAGAGATAAATCATTTCGATATTCAAGTATTGCTAATATATTTTCTTCTACAGTTAATTTTCTAAAAATAGATGCTTCTTGAGGCAGATAGCCAAGCCCAAGTTTTGATCTTTTATGCATAGATAATTCTGTTATATTTTTTTCATCTAGGAATATAGATCCTTCGTCAGCTTTCACTAATCCCACTATAATATAAAAAGCTGTTGTTTTTCCGGCACCATTTGGACCTAATAAACCAACTACTTCTCCACTATTGATTTCCATTGAAATATTTTTAACAACATCAATAAGTTTGTAGCTTTTTGAGATATTTTTTATCTTCAAAACACTCATTTTAGGCTCATTAATCTATTTTACTGTTAATATTATCTTGGATTGGCTTCTCATTGTCGCTAATCCTTGGGGTATAAGTTATTTTTACTTTTGGGTTATTCTGGTTTTTTGATTGAGCTTGTATGGTTTGTTTGTTTATATTATATACAAGGTAACTGCTAGATATCTGATTTCCATCTTCCACTATGCTTACATTACCAGAAAAATCGATTATTGCAGCATCAAAGTCATAATCGATCCGATCTGCAGTGGCTTTGGTTATACTTAACTTTTCTTCTCGATATAATTTTAATATTGCTTGTTGTTCTGAGCTTCCAGTAATTTTAGCAACTCTTATTTGATGACCTTTGAATTCAAGATAAGTTGATGCAGCGTTAATTTCCCCATTATTTAAAATTATCTTAACATTCCCTTTGAATTGCCATACGCTATTCTCGAAATCCAATTTATTTGCTTGCCCTGAATCTGCAATAATACTTATATTTCCCTGGCTTAATTTGAGCTTATTGAACGTTAGGATGGATTCCTCACCCTCATAATCAGTTGATTCTGCATCTATTGTTATCGGTAATTTCGTTGTATTTATTTGAGCTAAAACTGGAGCTACAATAAAAAAAGCAAGGAATAAGCCAATTATTCGGCGAGAAATTTTATTTATATATTGGAATTGGTTCATCTTTCTTTTGCTTAGTAAGAGGTTAACTTCTTACTATAAGAGAATTGAGGGTAGAAAAGTACCATTTATTTGCGATTGAAGCTCAAGCTTATCTTTATTCAAAGTTGCTAACATGCCTGTTGCTGTAAGATTGTGATTGCCTAACTTAATTTTAACTTCCTTGTTCGTTTTAACTATATATTCACTTGGATTGAGCTCTAATTGATCCGAATATATTATGGTTTGATTCACTAATGATCGTCCACTTTTTGCGGTTACATCTCCCTCAAGAAAAAGAAATTCGTTTTCGCTGAATTTACTTGCGACATCCGAAGTTAATGACCAAGAAACATTTGATTCTGGTGTGTAAGTTATTGTTACATTGTAAAATTTGATTAAGTCTCTTGATTCCTGTTCTGCGTAATCAGCCTCAAGAGTAAATAGATATAATCCAGATTTGGCAGTATTTAATATTTTCGTTGAGCTTAGATAGAATCTATTTTTTATAGATTCATTTGAGCTCAGTTTATCAATGCTTTCTGTTTCAAAAGATTGTGTAAAAATATAGCTTCCAGCTGCAATAATTATTAGCAGTATGGTTCCTAAATGATTTTTTAAATTTACAGGCATTTCTTTAATTTAATTGTTTAAGCATTAAATCGGTAATTTCTCTAATTGCTCCAGAGCCACCTGATTTTTTAGTTATATATTTAGCTATTTCTTTGACTTCAGATCTAGCGTTAGCTACAGCAATAGGTAATCCAACGATATTCAAAATATTAATATCTGGAATATCATCACCAACAAATGCACAGTCTTTTTGGCCTAAAGAGTATTCTTTTAAAAGGATTTGAAGGGTTATCTCTTTGTTTTTGCAACCAAGATACACATGTTTGATACCCAGCTCTTCCATGCGCAATGATACTGCTTTGGATTTCCTGCCACTTATTACAGCTACTTTTATACCAGCCTCAAGAATTTGACGAATCCCCTGCCCGTCTTGAGTGTGAAATGCTTTTGATTCTACTCCGGCATCATTAATATAAATTCGACCATCAGTAAATACACCATCAACATCGAAGACAATTAATTTAATATTTTTAAAACTATTCTCCATAATTACACAGATCGAACAATTCCAGCTTGCAATAAATCATGGATGTTAAGTGCTCCTTGCAATATTTTATTTTCGTTCGTGACCAATAAATGAGTTATTTTGTGATGCTTTAGAAGCTTCATTGAAGCAATGGCCAGCATATCTTTTTCGACTGTTTTATATTTCGTACTCATGACGTCACTCATGTGAGTTTTGTGAATATCAATTTTTGAATCCAGCGTTCTCCTTAAGTCACCATCTGTAAAAATACCTAAGACTTCTTTGTTTTCATCTATTATAGCCACCATGCCTAAATTTTTTTGTGAAATCTCTATTAATCCCTCACTTAGCATTTGTTCTGGTTTTACAGTCGGAATTTTTTCACCTGTATGCATTATATCAGCGACTTTTAAAAGCAGTCGTTTACCTAGTGATCCATTTGGATGTGATTTAGCGAAATCTTCAGTTGAAAAATTTCGACATTCAATAAGCGTTGCTGCAAGTGCATCACCCACTGCAAGACTAGCAGTTGTGCTTGCGGTTGGTGCCAGGTTTAATGGGCATGCCTCTTTTTCAATATCAACTAAAATATGAGTATCGGATGCTTTTGCAATGCTAGAGTTAGAATTACCTGTTATTGAGATTAGCTTTAACTCCATTTTCTTCAATGAAGGTAAGAGGCTTATCAATTCTTCAGTTTCTCCGGAATATGACATCGCTAAAATTATATCTGTAGGAGATATCATACCTAAGTCACCATGACTGGCATCAGCAGCATTGATAAAAAATGATGATGTTCCTGTACTTGATAATGTTGCTGAAATTTTACGAGCAATATGCCCAGATTTCCCTATACCAATAGTTACTAACTTGCCATTTGATCCCAGTATGAGCTTGCAAGCATCACAGAAAGCTTCATTTAGAGAATCTGCTACATTTTTGATCGCGTCAGATTCAACATACATAACCTCTCTAGCGAGCGATAAGATTTCATGGCTTGTCATTTTATTCTTCATACTTATCTTGAAATTAAAACTATTTTTCGTTTAGGGTTAAGAGATTATAAAAACTATATAAAAACAATATATCGTCAACAAGCTAAAACCTTCGAATCTTTTGATAACTTTGTTTTTTCTATAAGCTATTACAAAGATTGATAAGGTCAAACTTAACATAATCAGGTAGTGAACGGATAGAATATTATCAGGCAGTTTACTGGGTGAAATCGCTGTAGCCGTCCCAATAACCGCCAGCAGGTTAAAGATATTTGACCCAATAATATTCCCAACAGCTAGTCCGTATTCTTTTTTTAGAGCGCTAGTGATAGAAACACTTAATTCAGGTAGGCTGGTGCCGATAGCTACCAAAGTAATGCCTATTACAGTTTCAGATATTTCTAGTGTATGTGCAATTTTCACCGCATTATGCACTATAATATCAGCACCAGTAAAAAGGAGAACTAAGCCTAATATCAAAAGAGTGAGAGCTTTTTTAGTAGTAAAGGTTTTGTAATTATTTTTTTTGAAATCATCTTGTTCAATATTTTCATTTGATAATTTTAAACTAAACCTAACTAGCCATATCATAACTAGAATGAAGCCACCTAAAATCAGCCTTCCTTCATTAACACTTATAGCGTTATCAATAAGTGGAAGAATCATTATTAGAGAAACTAGAAGTAAAAGTGTAATTAGTTTTTTATATACTTTTGAGGTCATTTGTAATGGTCTTATTAATGCCATTGTCCCTAAAACAAGACCTATATTTGCAGTATTGGAACCAATTGCATTTCCAATTGCCAAGCTGGACTCACCATCTAATGCAGCGACCAGTGAAACCAATATTTCTGGCACAGAGGTTGCAAAAGCGACTATAGTGAGTCCTATTACTATTATTGGTATCTGCATATTTTTTGCGACGGATGCGGCTCCATCTACAAAATAGTTTGAACCAATAACTAGAATCATTATCCCAATTGCAAGTAGTGTAATATCTATAAGCATAATTTAATTATTATTTTTTAAAGTTATATTTATTGTCATTTTGAATTAGAATTTAACGGAGTAATACATAATATCTCTATTTTATGTGTTTGTGTTGATTTGTTAGTCTTTGGATAAGCAAGAATTTTTTTTATTAGGAATAGTTAATTATGTCACCAAATGAAATTAGCAGTCTGATTAATAAAGGCATTGATAATGTTAACGTCAATGTTAGAAGTGAGGATAATACTCATTTTGAAGCTGTTGTCATAACTGATAACTTCGAAGGTAAGTCCTTAATTAAGAGGCATCAAATGGTTTATGGTTGTCTTGGAAAGCTTATGGGCAATGAGATTCACGCCTTATCTCTGAAAACTTATACAGATAAAGAATGGCGATTGATATATAGCTCTAATGGATAAGTTAAAAATTATTGGTGGCAACCAATTGGAAGGTGAGCTAACCATATCCGGTGCAAAAAATGCAGCATTACCAATTTTAGCAGGCTCTCTTTTAAGTTCTGAAGCCGTAAATTTACGAAATGTTCCGCAACTAAATGATGTTGCAACCATGCTGACTCTATTACAAAGCTTGGGCGTAAAAGTAATTTTTGATGAAAAAATGAATTTACAATTAGATTCTTCTGATATCGTAAGTTATTGCGCGCCCTATGATTTAGTAAAAACAATGAGAGCTTCAATCTTAGTTTTAGGTCCATTATTAGCTAGGTTTGGGCAGGCCAAGGTGTCGCTTCCTGGCGGATGTGCTATAGGTGCTAGACCAGTAAACTTCCATGTACAAGGTCTGGAGGCAATGGGTGCGAAAATAACTGTCAAAAACGGCTACATAAATGCAAGCGCAGAAAAATTATATGGTGCCAATATAAACTTTAGTCGAGTTAGTGTCACTGGAACTCAAAATATAATGATGGCAGCGGTATTGGCCACAGGTGAAACGGTAATAAAAAATGCAGCCAAGGAGCCCGAGGTAATTGATTTAGCGAATTTTTTAAATAGCATGGGCGCGAAAATTATCGATGCTGGTAGTGATAGAATAGTGATTGAGGGTGTTGAAACACTGAATGAATCTAAGCATGAGATTCTTCCTGATCGTATTGAGGCAGGAACCTATCTGGTGGCAACCGCCATAACTGGCGGAAAGATAAGATTAAAACAAGTTAATCCTAAGCATTTGATGGCTGTCATATTGAAATTAGAGGAAGCGGGTGCAATCATCGAAGTGGGTGATAATTGGATTAATCTTGATATGCGATCCAAGAGACCTTCCTCTGTTAATCTAGAAACAACCCCTTACCCTGGTTTTCCAACCGATATGCAAGCACAATTTTGCGCATTGAATTCCGTTGCTTCTGGTTCTGCAATTATAAAAGAAACAATTTTTGAAAACCGATTTCAACATATTAACGAGCTTCATAGGATGGGCGCTGATATTGAAATTCAAGGAAATAACGCGTTGATAAAAGGAAAGAAAATTTTAACTGCAGCCCCAGTTATGGCTACAGATCTAAGGGCGTCTGCAGGATTAATTATAGCTGCTTTGGTCGCACAAGGAGAAACTGTAATTGATCGTATTTATCACATTGATAGAGGATACGAGAGAATCGAAGAAAAACTGCATCAACTGGGCGCTGATATTTCTCGAGAATCAGGTTAGAAATTGTATTTCTATATGTATATGCTCTAGCCAATCATCATAATCACCGTGTATAATATTCAAATTAGAGACCACTATTTCGCACTTACGATAATATTAGATTAATAAAAATCTTAAATACTAAAGAAGCTAAATTTAAATCAATTATTATTGACTAAATTAAGTCAAATATGTGCTCAAAAGCGTATTAAAAAATACAATAGATAAACTTTTTGATTGGATCGATGGAGTAAGATTAAATGACAGAAAAAGTTGATCAAAGTAAGCGTCACTTCTTAACTATCGCAACTGCGGTTACAGGTGGTGCAGGCATTGCTTTTGCTGCAGTTCCATTCTTATCCTCATTAAAACCAAGCGCAAGAGCGCGAGCATTAGGTGCTCCTGTCGAAGTTCCCTTAGCGTCATTAGAGCCCGGAGAAATGATCCGAGTAGTTTGGCGGGGGCGTCTTGTATATGTCCTAAGAAGGACAGAGGAAATGCTGGGGAGGTTGGTCGGGGTAACAGAGTATCTTAGAGATCCAAATTCTTCTAATGTGGAATTACAGCCTAGTTATGCTACAAATGAGCATCGCTCACTGAATCCAGAGTACCTTGTCGTGGAAGGATCATGCACTCATTTGGGTTGTGCGCCGTTACCTCAATTTGAAGTTACTCCCTCATCAGATTGGTTTGGTGGCTTCTTTTGTCCTTGTCATGGCTCAAAATTTGATTTATCTGGAAGAGTCTATAAGGGTGTTCCAGCCCCAACTAACTTAAGAGTTCCTCCATATACTTTCAGTCAAACCAATGTGATTACCATTGGTATTGATTCAGGATCTGCATAATGGCTAATAATGAAAAAAAACAATCAGAAAGTTCTAGTAAACTACTAAATTGGATTGACGAGCGTTTCCCTTATACGGAAACAATGAGATACCACATCACCGAATATTATGCGTCAAAAAATTTCAATTTTTGGTATGTATTTGGAGTCTTGGCCATGGTTATTTTGGTCATCCAGCTATTCACAGGAATTTTCTTGACGATGAATTATAAGCCTTCTGCGACAGATGCTTTTTCATCAGTCGAATATATTATGCGAGATGTCGAATGGGGCTGGTTAATTCGATATATGCACTCCACTGGTGCCTCTTTCTTTTTTATTGTGGTTTATCTGCATATGTTTAGAGCCATGCTTTACGGATCTTATAAAAAACCAAGAGAGCTAATTTGGATTATCGGAATGTTAATTTTTATAGTGCTCATGGCAGAAGCATTTGCTGGGTATCTTTTGCCTTGGGGCCAAATGTCATATTGGGGTGCCCAAGTAATCATTTCAATATTTGGCGCAATTCCCTTTATAGGTGAAGCGTTAGTTGAGATTATTCGCGGCGATTACTCTATCTCTGATATTACGCTTAATCGTTTTTTTGCCTTGCATGTTATTGCATTGCCTTTAGCTTTAGTTGCACTGATTTTTGTTCATATTGTTGCATTACATGAAGTAGGTTCGAATAACCCTGATGGTATTGATATCAAAAAATATAAAAATGAAGAAGGTATTCCAATAGATGGAGTAGCTTTTCATCCTTACCATACAAGTAAAGATTTGGTTGCTATAATTATATTTTTGATGATCTTTTCTATGGTTGTATTTTTTGCACCAGAGATGGGAGGTTACTTTTTAGAGTATTCGAATTTTGAAAAAGCGAATCCTATGGCAACCCCTGAACATATCGTTCCCGTTTGGTATTTTACTCCTTTTTACGCTTTATTAAGAGCAGTTCCAGATAAGTTGGGTGGAGCTATCTTAATGGGTCTCGCTGTTATTTTGCCATTATTCTTACCATGGCTTGATCGTGCAAAAGTAAAATCTATTCGATATCGAGGCTGGATTTACAAGACAGCCTTATCATTATTTGCTATAAGTTTTATTGCTTTAGGCGTGCTTGGCGTTCTTCCTGCAGAAGGAATTTATATTTTGTTAGCGAGAATATTTGGTGCATTGTATTTTGGCTTTTTTATCCTGATGCCCTACTACACCAAGATTGATAAGACAAAACCTGTCCCAGACAGAGTGACTTAGATATGAATAGTTATAAGACAATATTTCCTCTAGTACTGATTGTAATATTATTTACAATAAATACTTTCGCCGCAACTGGTAAATCTTTACAGAATGCAAATAATGATCCTCAAGATATTAAATCACTTCAAAGTGGTGCGCGTAATTTTATGAACTATTGTTCTGGCTGCCATTCAGCTGAATATGTACGTTATAACGTAATTGCTTCTGATCTTGGTTTAAGTGATGCTCAATTACAAGAAAACTTGATGTTTAACGCACAACAACCCTTCGAAACAATTAATGCTTCTATGCCATCTATGGATGCTGCTGGATGGTTTGGCCAAGCGCCCCCTGATCTTTCCTTAATGGCTAGAGCAAAGAGCACGGATTATATTTATAGTTTTTTAAAGAGTTTTTATATTGATCAATCAAGTCCCACTGGAGTTGATAATTTAATTCTAGCAGGGACAAGTATGCCAAATGTTCTTTGGGAGCTTCAAGGTCACCAAGTTATTATTGGAGAGCAAGGATCAGAGCATCTCGAGCTCAGCAGTCCCGGCAAAATGTCCGAGAAAGAATTTGATATTTTTCTTCGAGATACCGTTAATTTTTTAGAGTATATAAGTGAGCCAATAAGAAATGCCAGGCGTGCATTAGGCATTAAAGTACTAATGTTTTTGGCATTTTTCTTAATATTGGCTTATCTTTTAAAGAAAGAAATTTGGAAAGACGTGAAGTAAGTTTGTGAAAGAATTTAACTTTTTTTAAAAAAAGGATCATTAATGTCAGTCATAGCAAACAGAAGATCGGTAATGAATTTATTTTCAAGACCAACGTGCATTCACAGTCATCGTACTAGAATTGTATTGGCAGAGAAAAATATCAACATAGATATCACCAGTGTAGTTGGACCAGACTTACCTGAGGATCTAATGGATGTAAACCCATATCATACATTACCAACGTTAATTGATAGAGATCTTGTTCTCTATGATTCACGTGTCATTATTGAATACTTAGATGAGCGTTTTCCTCATCCACCACTAATGCCTGTAGACCCAGTTACTCGAGCACAATTCAGAATGGCCTTATACAGAATAGAGCAGGACTGGTATTCTTTAGCTGATAAATTTGCTGCGAATGGCGAAGGGAAGCTAGCAACAAAACCAAAAAAAATGTTACGTGAAAGTATCTTGGCTGCTGTCGATCTATTTTCAATTAAATCTTATTTTATTAGTGATGATTTCTCATTAGTCGATTGTACTATTGCACCTATATTATGGAGATTGCCTGAATATGGTATTGATTTAGGCTCGAATGTGCCATCAATTGATAAGTATATGGATAGAGTTTTTGATCGACCCTCATTTCGAGAGAGCTTAAGCGAGCTAGAACAAGAGATGCGACTCTAGTAGCAATCGGTTATTTTCAACAATCAATAAGCTCATGGGATTATCAACTATATCAAAACGACCTTATTTGATTAAAGCCATGATTGAATGGATTAATGATAATAATTTTACCCCACATATCATGGTGGATACCTTATTTAAAGACGTGATGGTTCCTGTGGATTTCATTCATGATAATAAAATCATCCTGAATATTAGCTATTCTGCTTCGAGTAATTTGGATATTAACTTGCAATCAATTTCATTTGATGGAAAATTTAACGGAAATTCAATAAGAGTTTTTGTTCCGTCCTTAGCGATTTTAAGCGTCTATGCTAAAGAAACTGGTGAAGGAATGGTATTCAACAGTGATAGTGATCAAGAGGTTAAAAAAGATAAAATTACAAAAAAACCAGCTCACTTAAAACTAGTAGAGTAATTTATTTCTCGCGTTTTTCTTGTTCTTGAACTTCAGGGTGGCCGTTTATTAATTGTGCCCAGGCTAATCTTCTTCTGATCCTTCCATCTTCTTCCATATATAATTGCCCTGTAGCTCCGTTAAGCTCCTGCATAGAATTATTTTTTAGGGAATTCAAAGCAGCAACCAGAAAATAAGCATCATAGCCCATAGCATTTTGTCGACTTTGGATAGCGTCACCAGGCCAATACTGGCGAAGTATTAAGGGGAGGTTCTTAAGCCATATTTGTTGATCTATGACCCAAGGTGCATCTGTAAAAATAACATCATTAAGATCATTCAGATTAGAGTTGTATGAATATATTGTTGAAGTTGAATATATTGGCAAAATTTCATCTCCAGAAAGATGATAATTTAGTTGTGATTTAAGTAATTTAGCACTTGTTGTATCAGCTGCAACTAAAAATATAAAGTCCACATCCTGTCTTCGTCTTGGGCTAAAGGAGAAATTTTTATTTAAATTGGCAGATAGACGATTATACCTTTTCTCGCTAAATGATATGCCAAGCAGATTTTTTAATTCAAATGTAAAATCTTTCTCGTTCTGACTATAGAATTGACTGTCTAAAATTATTCCACCCATCGATTCCAGTGTAGAAGTATAAATCTCATTAAGTTGATGCCCCCATTCATTATCCGGTGCGATAATTACACCATATTTATTTTTATCAATGATTACCTTGTTTGAGGTGGAGATCGCCTCATCAATCGAAGAAAGAGAAAATTGATACATACCAAATAATGACCGATTATCCTCCAAAGAATTTAAAGTTAGAATTGGAGTTCTAAAGGCAATTTTTTTTGCTAAATCATTAACTGAATTTTGCAATAAAGGCCCCACTACAAAATCAGCACCATCTTCAATTGCTTGATTGTAGGCATTCTCACTATTTTGAAATTTTTGAGTATCATAAATTCTGATTTTATTTATTCTGGGTTCGTTCTTTCTCAGTGAATAGTGAGCGCTGAGGAATCCATTTTGGATAGATTCTCCCTCTCTTTTATAATCACCACTTAAAGGCAGTAACAAGGCTACCTGTTCTGGAAAGTTTTCTAAATAATAATTCGGTGCTAATAGTTTCTGATCTCTCATGATTGGTTTTGACATAGATGAGATCGCTGTATTTTTCTGATTTTGCATGCTGGTTGGAGTGCAGCCAGATAAAAATATACCGATTAATCCAGTCAATAGTCCGATGCTTAAGAGTTTATTTTTCAAGGTTATTTTTTTATTAGATTATTTTGCAGTTAATTTAGGATATTCTTATATTAATGGTTAAAATTATCAATTAATGTTAAATAAATTGTGGTTAACGAGATGGAAAATGGAAAATTGTTTGTTGTTGCCACTCCTATCGGTAATCTCGATGATACATCAAAACGCTGTTTAAAAACTCTAAATGATGTTGATTTAATAGCCGCAGAAGATACTCGTAAAACAAGGCATTTATTATCCCATTTTAATATTAAAGCAAGAATGATTTCTCTTCACGAGCATAATGAAGAAGGGATAGCAAAAAAATTAATAGAAGATATTAAAAATGGCAACTCAGTTGCTTTGGTCAGTGATGCAGGTACCCCAGCAATAAATGATCCTGGCTATAGATTAATATTACAGGCACACAAACAAAATATTATAGTCGTTCCTCTGCCTGGCCCATGTTCGATAATCAGTGCTTTGTCTGTCTCAGGGTTACCAAGTGATCGATTTTGCTTTGAAGGTTATTTACCCGCAAAAAGTGAGTCAAGGAAGTCAAAATTAAAAGAGTTAGAAAAAGAAGAAAGGACATTAATTTTTTTAATTTCAGTACATAAAATAAGTCAATCGTTAGAAGATATGTTGTTAATTTTTGGGGGAGATAGGATAACTTTTATTGCACGCGAGATGACTAAAATATACGAACAATGTACAAGGGCAAAACTTGGCGAGCTATTAAAAATGATTGCAGGGGGTGAAATTCCTAAGAAAGGTGAGTTCGTATTGATTATAGAAGGCTGTAAAGAAAATAACGATGATTCTCTGGTATTAGCTAGAGATTTAATGAGTGAATTAATAAATAATAATTTAAGCAGTCAAGCAGTCGATATCGTGACGAAGGTGACTAAAATAAAACGCAATATAATATATAAGATGATGCTTGGATTAAAAAAAAAGCAATAAGATTATTGGGATAGTGTTTTGGACGATCTATTTTTTAGGTGATATAAATAAATAATGAGACATGCCAGTAAGAATGGTACTAATCTTTCAAAAGGGTCTCCTGGAAGATTTCCTAAAATCGAAAGCCAGTATGAAATATTGTTAGTTGTGGTATCAGGAGCAATATTTCCATAACTATAAAATAAGACTGTTGAGCTGAACCCTATAATAATACTCCATAATCTTGCTTCTGATGAGGGCTCATGGTTAATTACTCTCGCTATTACTATAGCGCCAAACGCTGCACCTAGTGCGCTCCAAGCAAATAAAACACGATCAAAAATACTGTCTGGAATTATCCAGGCCAGTATTACCGCTGCAAAAACAATAATACTCATAACTATGCGTGATACCAGTAAGTCACCAACACTGAAGTATTTTGATAAACGTAAATCATGGGATATAGCTGAAGATGCCGCAAGTAAGAGAGAATCGACTGTTGACATTACTGCTGAAAGAATCGAAGCAATAACGATACCAGCTAATACAGGCGGGAGAAGCTGCTCTGCCATTAGATAAAAAATTTGCTCTCCTGTTTGCAGATCTGTAATTAGAGTTCTTGCTGCAAGCCCTAATGCCGCCATTGCACAATAAATTATGATTGACCAGATAACAGCAATTGCTGCACCAAGCTTTAATTCATTATCGCCCTTAACTGCCATTAATCGAGATAAAAGATGAGGCTGTCCAAATGTACCACTACCAATACCGATCATACCTGCCAGAAAACCAAATAAGATAAAACCCGAGTGACCACCCATCCAATCACTATGATTATTATCTATGGTCGAAAGGTTAGTAATTATCTCAATGAAACCTCCAGCGTCATTAACGGTTATAAATGACACGATAAGAGCCGCAGCCATCATTATAAAAGCTTGAAGGGTATCAGTAATACTGGCAGCCCAAAATCCACCTAGAATACAGTACAATAATATTATGCATGCGCTAACGATTAAGCTTGTGCCCGCGGTCATTTGAAAGTTACTAATAAATGCAGAGGCAGCTGCATCAAATTGAGCAGCAATATAAAAAATAAAACAAAATGTAATTAATAAAGCAGATAAACTGGCTATTTTACGTCTATCTTTGCCCTCAATATTGCCGCAAATGAAATCCGTAGGAGTGATCCATTTTTTTAGACTCGATTCAGTCCTCACTCTTGGCCCTAATAACAACCACATTATTATATACCCGGCCCATATACCAGGCATCATCCATAAAGCTGAATATCCATATACAAAAACAAAACCACTAAA
>JAOIZZ010000016.1 GCA_028227395.1 Woeseiaceae bacterium
CAATAAATATAAAGATATAAATTGAGGTACTTATAGCTGCACATATCCAACATAAGATATTTTGACGAATTGCCAAGATTAGATATAAAAGAGCCAAAATAACAGCGAGAATTTCCATGATCTTAATATAAAACTAAAACGTTAATCCGAGATAGGATTATTTAGTATTTTTATAGCGAAAACTGCTTTATCTTGATTTTTGAGGGTTTCTTTTATTTCTTGATTTAATATACCCATCACTAAATCATATTCACCTTTTATTTGAGTACTCATACTATTGGTTATTACAGTTAATGATGAGTTCTCATTAAGTCGGGAGATAAAATTACTGATTGGTGGAATGAAATTTTTATCTAGGGGATACAAGCTAATATCAACGGCTATTATCATAATGATTAAAACCTCATGTCAAAAGTTAAACCGACTTGACGTGGATCGCCACGTCGCGTGTAAAGCATATTAGGGAAGTCTGGTGGCTCATTACCGAAATAAAAACCTCGCACAGAAAAATCTTTATTCGTTAGATTCTTGCCCCATAATTGAATCGACCAATTGTCTTTTTCGAAACCAAGGCGTGCATTCAGCAGTTCAAATGCCTTGGATTTTTGATTATGACTAACATCGAAATAAAACTCATCGCGTGCAGATGCAGACATCATCATGAATAAGCCTGAGGGGTATCGATATTCCCAACCGGTGCTGATAGTATATGTTGGTGCATGAGCTGCATCTCTGTCGTTTAGGTTGGTATCAGGACCACTGTACTGCTCAATTTTAGCCCGAAGCAGTCCGCCATTAAAATATAACTCTATTCTATCGTTAGGGATCCAGCGAACTTCCACCTCAGATCCAATTGACTTACCTATCGCTGCATTACCTGTATAGAAAACAAATGAAGATGGATCATTGGCGTACAATTGCATAGATGTTCTAATTTGCTGATCTTCACGATGATTATAAAAAAGTGAACCATTTAATCTAATCCGCCCTTCATCCCAAATTGATTTAATACCAACTTCTATATTTATCAACTTTTCTTGATTAAATTTACGCTGACCTTTTGGAACAACGCCCAAATTAAAACCCCCAGCTTTATAGCTTTGCGATAATGTGATGTACCCATTAAAATTATCAGAAATATTATTCATATAAGTGATATCCCCTCCCTTCATGAATTCACTGGGTCCAATATCTAGCTTTTCCGTATCATTATAATCCACACTTCTGTTTTCCATTCTCAAACCAAATGTCAGTAAACCGGATTCATTTACATTGAAATTTAGTTGCCCAAATAACGATAAGCTCGTCGCAGCATATTTACTTTCAAGAGAAGTGTTGAGAGAGTCCTGATAGACGTATATTGGATCATCATAAATACCGGTATTTTTTGAATCCAAGTCATCATTTAATTTTGATAGATGTAAACCAAACAACCATTGTGATGCATTGACAAAAGAACTGGTGCTCTCAGAAGAAATAAATCTAATTTCTTGAGAGGCAGTCTGCCTTTTTCGATTATTTTTTGTTTCATAATCATAAGTAATTGGAGCCCAAGCTATATCATTACCCCAATCAGCATCAAAAGAAAAATCAATTTTTGAGTGAGCTAATGTTGATACTGATTCAATAGTATAAGAATCAAATGCAGTATAAATGACCTTCATAGAGGCTCCGCTACTTCTTTGAACATCCTTGCCCGGCTTGTCAGATAACATCGTCATTGAATTATTGATCGAAAATGCGTCATATCCGTCATTAATATCAACAAACATTGTAGTTAAATCAAATAACCAATCATCAGCTACGTTCCAAATTAGCTTTCCACGTAATGAAGTTTCTTCTCTTAGGTTTGTATTTTTTCGATTTAAAAATGCATTATCACGAAATCCATCACTTTGATGACGGTGAATACTGACGCGGTACTTTGCATTCTTAAGCATTTCTGTCGGACCACCAAAGGCAAGTCCAGCAGCAATTTCGTTATCCTCAGCTACTCTTAATTGGATTTTTCTAGAAAAATCCTCTGTAGGAGTAGCGCTCCGCATGTAGATCAAACCTGCAAGTGCATTTGCTCCATATCTTCCACTTTGTGGTCCACGCAATACCTCAATTTGTTCAATATCAAACAGTGTTGCAATGGAACCAATACCGCTGTAATCGATATCATCAATCAAAAAACCAACCGAAGGATTAGGAGCTCCTTGATATTGTTCTAATTCACCTATACCTCTTATTTGAAAATAGCGAGGACGATTTCCATCTCCAGACCAATTGAGATTGGGGATGGCATAGATTAAATCTTGGAAATGCTGAGTTGAGGATTTCTCAATAAAAACTTGATCCAAAACACTAATACTTGAGGGAATATCAAGTTCTAATCTTTCCCTAAAATCAGCAGTAACGGTGATCTCATCAATAGTTTCTTGAGCAAAAACCGAGTTCACTAACAATACGAAAATAATAAATGGTATAGCGGACGATGTCACAGAATTCAATCTGGTCATATTATATATCCTCTTCCTACGCCGGTATTATCCGGGTCAGGTTCTAAGGGTTCTCGATATAATATTTCCCATGAAATATCACGAATCTCAGATCCAATGGATCACCCCTGATGGAATGTGGATCTTAAACAGAAAAAAAAATATATTCAATAATAAATTAGGGCTCTAAACGTTTAATTAAACTTGATGTATCAAATCGTTTACCGCCAAGACTTTCGACCTCTTTATAATACTCATTCACCAGAGCAGTTACCTTTATATTAGCATCAACCCGATTAGCTTCATCCAATGCGATTTCAAGATCTTTGCGCATCCATTCCACTGCAAATCCAAATTCAAATTCATCATCTATCATAGTTTGCCATCGGTTTTCCATTTGCCATGATTGAGCTGCCCCTTTTGAGATGGCATTAATTACAGCTTTAATATCTAATTTTTCGCGCTTAGCAAAATGCAATCCTTCAGCTAAGCCCTGAACCAGACCAGCGATACAAATCTGATTGACCATTTTAGCCTTCTGACCTGAACCAACCCCTCCTATTAATGTACAAGCTTTTGCGTAGCTATTCATGACAGGACTAGCTTCAGAAAAGGTTGATTCTTCACCACCCACCATAATAGTCAATTGCCCAGATTCAGCACCAGCCTGTCCACCAGATAGTGGCGCGTCTAAAAAAAAGCCTTCTGCATTAGTTATATTATTATCCAACTCTTCAGCGAGTACGGAGGATGCAGTAGTATGATCAACTATGATTGCGTTTTTTTTAAGGCCATGGATTGCACCATTAGGTCCTAATATGACTTGTTTCACATCATCGTCATTGCCCACACAAGTAAATATAATATCAGCATTTCTTGCCGCTTCTAGGGGCGAGATCGCAAAAACTCCATTGAATTCCTCACACCATTTTTTAGCCTTACTTTCAGTCCGATTAAAAACAGTAACGTGGTAGCCGGCTTTTGCAAGAAAACCAGCCATGGGGTAACCCATCACTCCCAATCCAATAAAAGATAATTTCATCAAGTTAACTTCTCCAGTAAAAAATATATTTAATTGCCATTAAATTTTGGCTCTCTTTTCTTGATAAAAGCTTCGACCCCTTCCTTAAAGTCATTTGAATCTATCAATTTTTGTTGGGTCGGCACTTCCATGTCATAAGTTTCGGACCAAGAATGACTTGCAGCATATCTCATGATTTTTTTTGTAGCTGTAACTGACAATGGTGCTCTTTTAGCAATACTCCTTGCCCATGCTAATGTCTCTAAAAAAAGATCTTCTGCTGGTACACATTTATTCGCTAAGCCGTATTCAACACAATATTTTGCGTCAATTCTCTCAGCTTCTATACATACCTGAAAAGCTTTGCGATAACCAAGTTGATGAACTAAAAACCAGTTCATTCCTCCATCAGGAGCTAGAGAAATAGAAGTAAAAGGAGCAAGTAGAAAAGCATCGTCGCTCATGATCATTAAATCACAACATAATGCTAGGGATAAGCCAATGCCTGCAGCAGATCCGTGTACAGAGGCAATAACAGGTATATTGATATCACTGATTAAATTAAAAATAGGACGATACTCATTATTGAGCACCTCTTCGAGAGATTTTTGAGCATCATTGGTATCTTTTAGATCGGCACCAGCACTAAAATTTCTCCCATTACCGTTAATTATAATTGCTCTAATATCATCTGCCAAAACCGCTTTTTTTAATGCAAGCAACAACTCAGATCGTAATTCAGCATTAAAAGAATTCATCGCTTCTGGACGATTTATACTGATTATTACCACCAATTCATCTTGACTGTAATTTACGGTTTTAAATTGTTCTTTCTTGATTTTTAATGCCATTTTAAAATACCAATCTTTTTTACAACTTTGAATTCAGAAAATCTGGCTTAGCACCCGATAACGATGATTTAACCGCTTCCATTTGATTGCTTCCTGACATTATCTGTAATTGTAATTGCGCTTCAAGATCGAGTGAAAATTGATCATTTTTATGCCATGTTTGATAAAACAAGCGCTTGATAGAACGAATAGCATCTGGTGATTTATTTGCAATTTTTTTAGCCAATGCTCTTGCCTTTTCCAACGGCTTTTCATCGATAGCCGTAATTAAACCCTTACTAAAAGCTTCGTTTGCATCCAAAATATCTGCGGTCGTTGCCATTTCTAATGCTTTATCTATGTTCATCAAATAAGGTAATGATGTAGTCATTGCCATATCAGGAATAATACCCCACTTAATTTCCATAATTGATAGTTTCGTATTCTCCTTGGCATAACGAATATCAGCACCTAAAGCAATTTGAAGTCCACCGCCATAAACAGCGCCATGCAATACTGCAATTACCGGTACAGGTATTTCACGCCATACATAAGCAGCACTTTGGTAGTAATTAGCTAACGATGAATCTCGACGTTTCATTCTTTCGTTAAAATCATGAGTCAAACCTTCACCAGCAAACATTGATAGATCAATACCAGCACAAAAACTATCTCCTGCCCCGTGAAGAATAACCGCTCTTATCGAATCATCTTGAGCTATCTGATCACCTATCCTAAGGATCGCCTCAAACATTTCATGATCTAAGGCATTATGTTTATCTGCTCGATTTAATTTAACTTCAGCAACATTATCTTCAATATAAAAACTGATTCTTTCGTTCATTATTTACCCTAAAAACTTTAATCAAAATTACGTTTATAGTTTATATCATACCTTTACTTTGGTGGCATAACTCGACCCTATTTTCGCCAAAGGCTCAACTGCTTTTATGATCTTTGTTGCTTCTGAGCTGGCTGCAGTTCCGTCCCTTACTCTGCCTGCAATACCTTGTAATATTGCAGCAATGCGAAAAAAATTATAGGCAGAATAAAATTCTCGATCAGGCAAACCATTAGATCTCCCTGTTCTTTCACAGTATGTTTCTATGTATTTTTCTTCATCAGGAATACCTAATTCCCTAAGGTTTCTTCCATATAATCCAGAAGATCCAATCCCCACATCGGGCATCTGCCATGCCAATAAATTATAGGTAAAATCACCCAAAGGATTTCCGATGGTTGATAACTCCCAATCCAATACTCCAATTATTTTAGGTTCTGTAGGATGAATGATTAAGTTATCTAAACGATAATCGCCATGAACAACAGAGATTGATTCTTCTTTTGGAATATTTTCTGGTAGCCATGATATTAAATAATCCATCTCAGGAATAGATTGAATTTCTGATGTCCTGTATTGCTTCGACCAACGCGAAACTTGACGGCTAAAATAATTACCCACTCTACCAAAACCTGATAAGCCTAAAGTCTTATAATCATAATTATGAAGTTTTGCTACCACCCTATTGATATCATCATATATGGCTGCTCTTTCGTCATGACTGCTCTGCGGCATATCAAGATCCCAAAATACACGGCCTTCTATAAACTCCATTACATAGAACACAGTGCCTATAATTGAATCATCTTCGCAGTATAAATACGGTTTTGGTACAGGAAATTTCAACTGATTTAATGCAGTAATCACACGATATTCTCGATCAACTGCATGGGCGGATTTAAGTAAATTGCCTGGAGGTTTTTTCCTAAGGACGTATTTTTTATCTGGCGTTTTTAGTAAATAAGTTGGATTAGATTGACCGCCCTTAAATTGTTTTATCTCTAGCGGCCCCCGATAATCACTCAAATAAGAACAAAGAAACTCATTCAAGCGAGCCAAATCTAACTTATGAGCTTCATTCACATCTTTTGTGCCTTCAAACCTATTTTGACGATCACTCATTTAATAATTCAATCCAAGAAAAAATCAGGCATAAGGTCGATACCTGGCTCTATGGAGTAATGTTCAAGATCTTCCATCCCAGTATCCATTAGCACCTCATCATCTATACAAAAATGACCAGTAAAGGTTGAACTTTTTTTGGTTAAAATAATATATGCAGCATCGGCCATAATATCCGGTTTTCGCGAGTGCTTTATCATCTCATCACCACCCAGTAAATTTTTTACAGCGGCTGTTGCAATAGCAGTTCTTGGCCACAAGGCATTGACTGCTATTCCTTGTTCTTTGAATTCAGCCGCCATACCTAGAACACACATACTCATCCCGTATTTAGCAATGGTATATGCACTGTGAGGTCCGAACCACCGAGGATTTAAATTCAATGGTGGCGATAAATTAAGAATATGTGGATTCTCTGATTTCATTAAATAAGGAATACAAGTTTGTGATACTAAAAATGTACCTCTGGTATTAACTTGTTGCATTAAATCAAATCTTTTCATGGGAGTTTGCATGGTTGGTGTCAGAGAAATAGCACTCGCATTATTAATACAAATATCAATACCTCCAAATTCTTTCACACCAGCCTCTACCGCTGACTGAACTTGCTCATCTGAACGAATATCACAAATCAACGGCAGAGCTTTTCCACCTGCTTCTTTGATTTCTTCTGCGGCGGAATAGATGGTTCCAGGTAAAGTCGGATGCGGTTCTGCCGTCTTAGCAGCGATTATAATATTTGCACCATCTTCAGCAGCACGCTTAGCAATTGCAAGCCCTATGCCCCTACTACCGCCAGAAATAAAGACAGTTTTATCTTTTAAATCGATCATTTTTTACCCTTTTAATAATTAAATTATTCATTTTCAAGTTCAATCCAAATATCTTTCACCCAACGTCTTATTGTTAGTGCTTCTTCCCATCGATCTGATAATTCTTTTTGATTCTTGTCAGTTATAGCATATGGTCTTGGCCCTAGTTCACATAAAAAAATTAGTGTGGCATCTGCATTATTTCTTTTGCGCCACATTCTTATTCCTTCTCTCCACCATGTTTTAAATTGATTTACCCAATCTTTGTGCTGTGGAAAGTCTATTTGGATCTGAATCTGCTCACGATTTGCAATTCGCCCTTGGAAACAATCTGATCTCTCAAGTACATTGTTTATGAAAATTTCATCTCGCTTTGGAAGCGGTAACCTTAATTCTCTATCAATTACAAAATGTGATAAGTCAGCACATAATCTCATTTCTGGAACCAAATCCATTAACTGCAATGTAAAAAATAGATCATTCAAAAGGCCATCACGATGTGTTTCAAAGAGAATATTAATTTCATTTTCATTGGCTTCCTTCAACCAAGCTTTAACACAGGTAACTGCATCTTCTGGCTTAAGGGGCATAATGCCACTTATAATATTTATTAATGGTGCATTGAGACGTTTTGCCATTCTCATTAATGGTTTCATATCAGATGGCTTTAAAGGAAAAGCATTGATCATGCATCCAAAGTTAAATTCGTCGTATAAATTATGAATTTCTTGGAAATCATCTATTTCATCTACAGTTAAATCAAGACACAAACCGTCATATCCAGCATTTTTCGCTTTCTCGAAATTATATCTTAAAGAGGGCTCTTCTTTATCTGGATCGCGTTGCTCCATCCCCCAGAGTGATTGATAAATTTTAAGTTGCTGCAATTTATGACCTTACATTACTTTAAAATGGAGTCAAAAATGATGCCGCATTACCGCCTGATACTTCTGCTTTTCGTGCAGCAATTAAATAATCATTTCCAGCTGGCGAGTTTTCGTTATGATTGTCGATAATACGATTCACACGTTGTTTATGAAAAATCTTTAATTGAGCAGAGAAAGGCACATGATGTTTTGAATTTTCGCCAAATAACTCTTTATGCTTAGCGGGAAGTTGATACCAAGGAATCGACATATCTGAATGATGCGCATTGTGAAATCCGAAATTTAGAGTTACCCAATTTAAAAATGGAATACTCATTGATATAGGATTGCTAAAAGTATGCTCTTGCTCCCAACTAAAATCACCTTTCCGAGGAGATCTTTCTTTGCTGAATAGAGTTAAGTTATAACTATAATCATGCTGGATACTATCCATAAATCTTAATACTGTCATCATTATTAAATAGGCCAAAATATAGAAGAAAGCAACTTTCGGATAATATATTGTGAGTATTAAAAATAAAGATCCTCTTGTTGTAATGACAAACAAATTTCTTTTTCTTTGATTGCGTCTTTGTGGAATAACAAATGAAGTAAAAACCATAATAAAATGCATTATTAGGTCATGTACTGGTATATAAAACCATTCTAGAATTTGAGTTAATTTTAATACACGGGGATGCTTCCTAAAGAACTCCTCATAATCAAACCAAACTACATCGTCGTTATCAACATGATGACGGAAATGCTTATACCTAATGTCTTCGTATGTCCCATAAGAAGCTCCACAAATCCACACTAAGAACTTGCCGAAATAGGTATTGTGCTGCATTTTTTTAAAAACTAAGTTATGTGCACATTCATGAACCAAGTAAGCCGCTATAACCATTCCATGAGCTAATAATATTATTGAAGCGAAATTTACGACTAAAGATTTATGGAATAAACCATAAAAACTGAAAGTATAGGCAGTTATCGCATAACAAAATGCTCCACCATTATAAATTAGGCTTTGCGTATTAAAACTATTCTTATTGATTTTCAACATATGAGTTCGAATAATAACAGTCAAATCAGAGCTCAGCCATAGATTATGAATATAAAAAATCATTTTATTTAGCTGTAATTCCCATAAATTGTCCTTATAATCAGTCGGTAAATCGAAATTAGGAATAATTCATGAAATTGATAACAGCCATTATAAAACCCTTTCGACTGGATGATGTCAGAAATGGGTTGAGTGATATCGGGATCAACGGCATGACCGTTACTGAAGTAAAAGGATTTGGTCGTCAAAGAGGACACACTGAATTATACAGAGGGGCGGAATATGTAGTAGATTTCTTGCCAAAAGCAAAAGTTGAGATTGCTGTTAGTGATGACCGAGCTGAAGAAACAATAGAAAACATCATCAACAGTGCTAAAACAGGTAAAGTTGGAGATGGAAAGATTTTTGTCACCGAAATCCAACAAGCCATTCGCATAAGAACAGGTGAAACTGATGACAACGCTTTATAAATTATCTGGCCAATAAAATGATCTCAAGATTAATAATTATTATGACAATGTCTTTATTCTTTGCGTCAACTCATTCGCAAGCAGCAAATAATCAAGAAAAACGCATCATGGATGCAACAGATGTAATTGATCAAATCCTTCGAATACCTGAACAATCGGTTCCCCCCGCTCTTCTATCAAGGGCTTATGCAATTGCGGTATTTCCAAATGTGCTTAAAGTGGGTGCAATTCTAGGGATAAGAAGAGGAAAAGGTATTATTGTAATTCGTAATGAAGATAAATCATGGAGCAATCCAGCATTTATTACTCTTACAGGTGGTAGCTTGGGGTTTCAAGTCGGCGCTCAATCAACGGACAGTATCCTTGTATTCAAGACGCGCAAAGGTGTAGATGGAATTAGTAATGGAAAATTAACTCTTGGAGCGGACGCTTCAATAGCTGCTGGTCCAATTGGCAGACATACAGCCGCAGCAACTGATTTAAGGTTCAATGCAGAAATATATTCGTATTCTAGGAGCAGAGGTTTATTTGTTGGTGTATCTCTTGAAGGTGCAACTCTGTCAATGGATCGACGGAGTAATGCTAATTTTTATAGCTCTACAAGCATAACGCCCGATCAAATATTTAACGCGACCGGTAATGCTGCGCCCATGACGGCCAATACATTTATTCAAAAATTAACAGCACAAACCCATCAACTCCCCACCAACCCTGGCATGGACAATAATTCCAATCAAAATGATCCAGATACCCAAACCTATCGATTGAGCGATATATTTGCCCCGAAATATAAAAAAGATGAGCTGATTCTAGAATATAACTAATTATGAGTTCAATATTAGTTAAATAACCCATCTATGAGTAAATTCAATCAATTTACATTATTAAAACAAGTACGGTTCGCGCCTTTTTTTAGCACTCAATTCTTAGGGGCTTTTAATGATAATATTTTTCGCAATGGTCTAATCATTCTTCTTACCTTTAAAGGTATTGAAATATTTGGACTCAATGCCAGTCAAATAGCAAATGTTGCTGGTGCCTTATTCATACTGCCTTATTTTTTATTTTCAGCAATTGCAGGTCAATTAGCTGATAAATATGAAAAATCACTCCTAATTCGTTCTGTAAAACTCTTAGAGATTGGTTTGATGCTATTCGCTGCTATCTCACTAATCACAAAGAATTACTCTTCGCTACTTTTCATCTTATTTCTAATGGGATTCCAATCCTCTTTATTTGGTCCAGTTAAATATGCTTACATACCTCAAAAACTTAATACCAACGAGCTTATAGGTGGAAATGCACTAGTTGAATCTGGGACATATATTGCTATTATTCTAGGTCTAGTCATAGGCGGATTAGCCGCCTCTTCAAGTCAATACGGTGATTATCCTCTTGCGGTCTGGCTCGTCTTCATATCGATTCTAGGCTATATTTCAAGTCGAAAAATACCTTTAACCAAAGCAACTGATCCATCTTTAAAAATAAATTGGAATATTTTCTCTGAAATATCTCGCATCATTAAATACAGCAAAAAAGACAAAGAAGTATTTCTATGCATTATCGGTATATCTTGGTTTTGGTTCTATGCATCAGCGATAACATTACAAATACCTGCCCTTACGTTAAATACAATCAATGGAAATGAAACAATAACAACTTTATTGCTTGCAACCTTTGCAATTGGAATTGGCATTGGATCATTAGCTTGCGAGAAACTATCTAGAAATCGTGTAGAAATCGGTATTGTTCCAATAGGAGCTATTGGTTTAACTGTCTTTGTTTTGGATTTATATTTTTCTGCTTCAGGAAATAATCAAATTCAAATAACTACTGTAATAGATTTTATCGGTCAACCTCGACACTGGCGGATAATTTTTGACCTCATTATGATTGGTGCTTGTGGTGGGATCTTTAGTGTTCCTTTCTATGCAAAAATACAAAAAGAAGCCGATACCCAATATTTATCTAGAATAATTGCTGCTAATAATATTCTCAATGCAATATTTATGGTGTCAGCTTCACTTTTAGCAATAACAACTCTAAGCCTAGGATTAACTATCTTAGAGTTCTTCGCTCTCTTATCAGCTTTGAACGTAATGCTTATGATATATATGCACAATCAATCGAAGGAATTTATAAAAAGATTTATCGGACTATTAAAATAAAACCCAACACTCTTTGATTAGCCATTAAAATCTAAGTTATAATAGTTGTCTTTTGGGTATCAGAGATAAAATATGGATTTTTGTCATCAGCACAACGTAAGCATTAAACTCAAAAATGAAAAAAAGAATTTTGGCATCAAAGTTACCCTTCCATTAGGAGATACTCTAGGTAATCTTCTCGGAGAAAATTGGTCAAAACAGCATTGGTATGATGATGAAAATGAGAGAGATTTAGCGTTCGAGAAAATGAAAATCCGTCATGGTTATTACAGAAAAACTGATAGCCCCACTCAAATTATTGAAAAAATTACACGTCAATAATCAAAAAAGACCTAGAGAAGCTCTACATAATCGCTCTTTAGAAAATAATATAAAAAGTTAAAAAATATGACCGTATCTAAAATTATCTATACTAAAACAGATGAAGCTCCTTTATTGGCAACGTATTCCTTGCTACCCATAATTAAAGCATTTGCGAAAACCGCAAATATCAAAATTGAAACTCGTGATATTTCTCTGGCAAGCAGAATTCTATGTAATTTTCCAGAAAATCTAAGTGATACACAAAAAATAAAAAACGACCTCGATGAGCTTGGTGATTTAGTAAAAAAAGCCTCAGCAAATATAGTAAAACTTCCCAATATCAGTGCGTCTATTCCGCAATTAAAAGCCGCTATTGCTGAATTAAAAGATCAAGGTTACTTAATCCCAAGCTATCCAGACAATCCCAAGAATGATAATGATAATATTATTAGAAATAAATACTCAAAAATATTGGGGAGTGCTGTAAATCCAGTTCTAAGAGAAGGCAATTCAGACAGAAGAGTAGCAAAAGCTGTAAAAAATTTCGCAAAGAATAATCCCCATAGTATGGGCGCTTGGAATAAAACCTCGAAGACTTCTATTGCTCATATGCAAGAGGGTGATTTTTACTCTTCAGAAAAATCCTTCACTTCAAATGATTCTGGTACTCTAAAAATAGAATTAATAAACAGTAAGGGTGAGCATTCAGTTCTAAGAAGCAATTTAAAAATCCAATCAAATGAAATTATTGATACGGCATCGATGAATATAAGCAAACTCAGGGAATTTTTTACTAAAGAAATAGAATCCAGTAAGCAACAAAATATATTACTATCATTGCATCTAAAAGCTACAATGATGAAAGTCTCTGACCCAATTATTTTTGGTCATGCAGTCACCACATACTACGCAGAATGTTTTAAAAAATATGCTGAAATTTTCCAGGAAATTGGTGTGGATGCTAATAACGGTATCGGTGATGTTTATTCAAAAATCAAAGGATTACCTGATGATCAACGTCTAGAGATAGAAAAAGATCTTTCAAGTACATATAAAAAACAACCTTCATTGGCCATGGTTGATTCTGATAAAGGAATAACAAACTTACATATTCCTAGTAATGTCATTATTGATGCTTCAATGCCAGCTGCGATTAGGTCATCAGGGAAAATGTGGGGTGCTGATGGGAAATTATACGACACTAAAGCAATGATACCGGACCGATGTTATGCAACCATCTACCAAGAGGTAATTGACTTTTGCAGGGAAAATGGTGCCTTTGATGTGACCACGATGGGAAATGTATCAAATATCGGATTGATGGCTCAAAAAGCGCAAGAATACGGTTCTCATGACAAAACTTTTGAAATTTCTACCACTGGATTGGTTAGGGTCAGCGATGAGAATGAGTCTGTCTTGAGCGAACATGTCGTCAAAAAAGGAGATATATGGCGAATGTGTCAAACCAAGGATGCGCCAATAGTAAATTGGGTCAAATTGGCCATTGAAAGAGCCAGAATCACCCAATCACCAGCCATTTTCTGGCTGGACGAAAATAGAGCTCATGATAGACAATTAATTAAAAAAGTTACTGAATGCTTGACTAATGAGGATGTTAAAAAATTGGATATATGCATCCTTTCGCCACAAAAAGCCATGAAAAAGACATTAGAGTTAATTCATTCTGGTGATGATGTGATTTCTGTAACTGGCAATGTGTTGAGAGACTATTTAACCGATCTATTTCCAATCTTAGAACTTGGAACAAGTGCTAAAATGCTCTCTATTGTGCCACTTCTAGATGGAGGGGGCCTCTATGAAACAGGTGCAGGTGGATCAGCCCCAAAACATGTCGCTCAATTTATTCAAGAAGGTCACCTTCGCTGGGATTCACTGGGTGAATTCCTAGCCATGAAAGTGTCTTTAGAGGAGCTTGCAAGAAAAACAAAAAACAAAAAAGCGAAAATTATCGCCAATGCACTTGGGCAAGCTAATTCAGTGTTCTTAGAAAACAATAAATCTCCATCGAGAAAAGTAGGCGAACTCGATAATCGTCATAGTCATTTCTATCTGACTATATACTGGGCCAAAGCCATTGCAGAGCAATCTGACGACCAAGATTTAAAAAACATATTCTCAGCACTTCATGCAACTCTAATTAAAAATGAAGAAAAGATTAATCAAGAGTTAAGTGAGACTCAAGGAAAAAGCATCAACCTTGGTGGTTATTATCATCCAGATGAACAATTACTGAATAAAGCAATGCGGCCAAGTCACTGTTTTAATGAGATTATTGATTCAATCAATGCTTAGATAATTCAATAAAAACTAACTTCTTATTTGACCTTGCCCATGAACCACATATTTATAGCTGGTTAATTGCATAGCTCCAACCGGACCTCTAGCATGTATTCGACCAGTAGCTATACCAATTTCCGCACCCATTCCAAACTCACCTCCGTCTGCAAACTGAGTTGATGTATTATGCATCACGATGGCGCTGTCCACATTCTTGATAAATGTTGTCACGGCTAGAGAATCTTCAGCAATAATACTATCCGTATGACCTGAGCCAAAATTTTCAATATGTTCAATTGCCTCATTAACATCTTTTACAATTTTACAAGAGATAATGGCGTCTAGATATTCAGTTGACCAGTCGGCATCATTACTTGGTATAACAGTGTTAGAGTAACTTCTCACTTCCTCATCACCCCTGACTTCACAACCAGCGTCAATCAGGTTATCGATAAGTTTTTTTAGAAAGATTGGCGCAACTTCTCGATCAATCAAAATTGTCTCAGCGGCACCACAAATCCCAGTACGACGCATTTTTGAATTTAAAATTACTTCTTTAGAAATATTTAATTGAGCTGACTTATGAACATATACATGACAAATACCCTCAAGATGCCCTATAACAGGTATACGAGCTTCGTCTTGAACTCTTTTTACCAGACTCTTACCTCCTCTTGGTACAATAACATCAAGATATTGATGCATTGAAGCAAGCATATAACCAACAGCATCTCTGTCTTTGGTTGGTACAAACTGCACAATATTAGGATCTAGATCTGCATCTATCAAAGCTTGAGATAAATAAGCATGAATGACTTTATTAGACTCAAAACTTTCGGAACCACCCCTGAGAATAACCGAATTTCCGGACTTAATGCAAAGTGCTGCGGCATCCGCAGTAACATTAGGGCGACTCTCATAAATAATTCCAATAACTCCTAAAGGCACAGATATTCGTTGAATCCTTAATCCATTCGGGCGTTCCCAATCTTCTAATATAAGATTAATTGGATCTTTTATTTTTATGATCTCATCTAAACTTTTTGCCATTGAATAAATTCTTTCTTTATTCAGCAATAATCTATCGAGCATTGACGTTGCTATATTTTTTTTCTTAGCATTATCTATATCTCTTTTATTGGCTTCTAGAATTACATTAGAATTCTTTAATAAAGACTCAGAGATTAATTGTATGGCTAAGTTTTTTTGCTGCTCAGAAGTTTGGGCAAATCTTTTTGCTGCGATTTTGGCCAAACCACCGATTTTATTCATCACATCATTTATATTTTCGATTGCCATAAATATTCTCTATTAACTCAGTTTTAGATTATTCATTACGTTAAAAAAGCACCATATCATCTCGATGAATAATTTCCGGCTTACCCTGGTAGCCTAATTTTTTGAGAATCGCCTCAGATCGACAACCAATAATTAAACTTGCTTCAATAGATGAATAAGAGGTAATTCCTTTTCCGATTTCTTTATCTTGTTCATTTTTTAAAATGACTACATCCCCTCGCTCGAAATTACCCCTTACATTTGTCAACCCTACAGGCAGCAAGCTCCCTCCTTGATTTAAAGCCACTTTGGCACCTTTATCTATAATTAAAGTGCCACGCGTATCTAGAAATCCTAAAAGCCATTGTTTTCTTATAACATGAGGGCTTTGCTTTGCTTTAAAAATAGAACATTTTCCTCCATCCAAAAGATTTGAAATGGGTTTGTTTTTAGTTCCATTTGAAATAATAGTCGTACAGCCAGCATGCATGGCAATTTTAGCAGCATGTAATTTAGTGAGCATGCCTCCGCTTCCGTAGTTTGACTCTTTAGATCCAGCCATCTCTATGATCTCATCTGTTACTGAATCAATATTAGCTATATGCTTTGCTTTAGAAGTTAAAGCGGGATCAGCTTCATACAAGCCATCTACATCTGATAATAGAATTAAGCCATCCGCCATTACCATTTGAGCGACGCGAGCAGCCAGACGATCGTTATCTCCATAACTCAGTTCATCAGTGGCTACAGTATCATTTTCATTAATAATCGGAACGACATCTAGCCTCAATAAAGACTGTAAAGTATTTTTCGAATTTAAGAATCTTTTTCGATTTTCTGTATCGTCGCGAGTTAATAATATTTGAGCTACCTTAACGTCATTTTTTTTCAAAGCTTCTTGCCACTCTATGACTAATTGAGCTTGACCCATAGCAGCGACAGCCTGTAATTCATTGATGCTCATTTGTGCTCTTTTTCTATCAATAATGCCACAACCAATCGCTACAGCACCTGATGAAACTACTAATATCTCAACACCGTTTTCCAATAAAGTATTAATTTCATCAGCAATACTTTTAAGCCAGATTTTATTGAAAGTACCGTCTTTATTAATTAATAATGCAGATCCTATTTTAATTACGAGACGTTTGAATCCAAAAAATTTATCTCTCTGCATTTAACCCTCAACTTGATAAATTCTGATTTGCGTAGGACGATAAGATTATCTCTCCTTTTGAAACTGCAACACTGCCGCTTCTTGCGAGCGCCTGAACATCACCCAATACAGTTAATTTATCTACAAAATTATCAATTATTCCTCTGGCACCAGTTAATTGAATAGTAAAACTGTTTTTAGAATCATCTAATATTTCTGCTTTATATTCCTCAATTACCGAAAATATTTCTTCCTTTGGATCGTTATTGGGTTTGATTTTAATAATTAATAATTCTCGCTCAAAATGAGCACCCAAAGTCATATCATTTATACCCACCACATCAACTAATTTTGATAATTGAGAATTAAGTTGCGCAATAGCCTCGTCCGATCCAGTAATCACCAGCGTAACTCGAGATAAATTTGCATCGTCCGTAGGGGCAACATTAAGTGATTCAATATTATATCCACGCGTTGAAAATAAGCCTGTCATGCGAGTTAAGGCACCAACTTCATTCTGGAGTATCACTGATATAACATGACGCATAACGGTTCCTTTTAAATCATAAAAATACAATCAAATGATAAATCATTCCAAGTACAAACCAACTAAGCAATTATTGATGTTCGCTTAGTTTTAATACTATTGCAATGTAATAAAATATAGTAAACACTCAATAAAAATGACAGTGAAATTATTTAATAAACGCAAATAAAATGAACACAACTAAAAATCCTCAAAAGCACCCTCTAGCTGGAAAGACAATGATGGGTGCAGATATTATTGTTCAAGTCTTAGCAGATGAAAATGTTGACACCATATTTGGCTATAGTGGAGGAGCAATCCTACCAACTTATGATGCTGTTTTTAGGTTCAATAATGATTATAAAAAATCAGATGGTACACAGCCAATGCCTCTAATTGTGCCTGCAAATGAACAAGGCGCCGGCTTTATGGCTTCTGGATACGCCAGAGCAAGTGGAAATGTTGGTGTTGTTATGGTTACCTCAGGGCCAGGAGCAACAAATACTGTAACTCCTATTAGAGATTGTATGGCTGATTCAGTCCCGATTGTAGTAATCTGCGGTCAGGTTCCAACTACAGCAATTGGTACAGATGCGTTTCAAGAAGCACCTGTATCAGCAATAATGGGGGCTGTTTCAAAGCATATTTTCTTAGTAACTGACGCAACTCTCTTGGAATCAACTGTCCGATCTGCCTTTGAGTTAGCTCGAACGGGAAGACCCGGTCCTGTCGTTATAGATATACCAAAAGATATTCAGAACTGGGAAGGTAAATTTAAAGGTAAAGGATCACTCCCATTAACTGGATATCGAAGTCGATTAAATGCAGTTATGAATAATGTTCTTAAAGAAGATGCTTGCGAAAAGTTTTACACATTACTCAGAGGTTCAAGGAGGCCACTGATTTATGCGGGTGGCGGTGTAATTAACGCACATGCCAGTCAAGAAATGAAAGCATTTGCATCGGCTTATGGAATTCCAATTGTGACTACATTGATGGCTCTTGGAGCCAGTGATACCACTCAACCATTGTCTCTGCATATGCTAGGCATGCACGGCATAGCTTCAGCAAATTATGCAGTTGATGATTGTGATTTTCTAATCGCTATTGGTGCCAGGTTCGATGACAGGGTAGCTGGAAATCCAAGTGGATTTGCTCCAAACGCAAAAAAAATCGCACATTTTGATGTAGACATTTCGGAAATTGGTAAAGTTAAGCAAGTTGATTGGCATCATGTCGGTCAATTAAAAAATGACTTAAACCACCTTCTTGCTTACGGAGAGAAAATCTCACATCATCAATCGTTAGATCAATGGCATACTCATATCGCTAAGCTCAAAGAGATCTATAAATTAAATTATGATAGAAAAAGCGAGTTAATTCAGCCGTATGCAGTTATAGAAGAAATTAACTCATTAACCGGTGGTAAAGCAATCATTAGTACTGGTGTTGGGCAACATCAAATGTGGGCAGCACAATACTTTGATTATAAAGAGCCGAGATTGTGGCTGACATCTGGATCAATGGGAACTATGGGTTTCGGTTTACCTGCAGCAATAGGAGCTCAATTTGCTAAACCGGATAGAATGGTAATCGATATTGACGGGGATGCCAGTATTCGTATGAATATTGGCGAATTAGAAACAGCTACGACCTATAAATTACCAGTCAAAGTTTTGGTGCTTAATAATTTCGGTGACGGTATGGTTCGTCAATGGCAAAAACTCTATTACAAAGGGAGAATGTCAGCTAGCGATAAGTCATTGCACAGAAAAGACTTCACCAAAACAGCAGAAGCGGATGGCTTTAAATACAGCAAAAGATTAGATAAGAAAGAGAATCTCAAAGAGATGATAAAAGAGTTTATTGATTTTGAAGGGCCGGCATTTCTAGAGGTCATTATCGACCCTGATGCAGGAGTTTATCCTATGGTTGGGCCTGGGCAAACCTATGACAAAATGATCACTGGTGAATGGATAGCTAATAGACATGCCATTAAAGATGAAGAGCTCGATAAAAGCGGGATGTTCTAAAGCTCCATTAAAAAATTCACATCAACCACTGCTCTGTATCGCATCAAATAATTCGCGATCTACATTACCGCCACTCAAAACTATCGCAGTCACCCTCCCCTCAAGTTCGATTTTCTTATGTAAAGTAGCGGCCAATGCGACAGCACCACCGGGTTCAACGACCATTTTTAGATACAGGAAAGCGAATCGCATGGCATCTTTTACTTCTGCATCAGAAACTGTCAATACATCCGAAGCTAACTCTTTATTTATTGAAAAAGTTAGTTCGCCAGGCATCTCTGCAAGCAAAGCATCGCAAATTGATTTCTTATCAGTTTCGTTTTTAATCCTTCTTCTTGCGTTAAAAGATTCCTGTGTATCGTTAAAGTACCTTGGCTCCACGAGATAAATAGCTGCTTCAGGTAAAAACCCTTTAATAGCAAGAGAAGAACCTGCACTCAACCCACCCCCTCCACAACAAATTATGACTTGATCCAGAGTCACATTCATTTCTTTACACTGCTGTATGATTTCCAAACCCACTGTTCCTTGACCAATAATTATATCTTTATGATCATAAGACGGGACGAGAGTTGAATTTGACTCTAAAGCAATTTTCTTAGCTATTTCTTCACGATCTTCTTTGTAACGATTATATAAAATAACATTACCACCAAGTTTTTTGGTATTTTCAATCTTAGCTTTTGGTGCATCCTCAGGGATAACTATGGTCGTCTTTATACCTAATAGATTTCCGGCCAAAGCGACACCTTGCGCATGATTTCCTGATGAAAATGCCACAACCCCTCTGGATGCATCAGCATCGCTTAATTGGCACATTAAATTATAAGCACCTCTGAGTTTGAATGAACCTGTTCTTTGGAGGCATTCAGGTTTAATTAAGACTTTTCCTTTGGTTTTTTCATTTAACTCTGAAGATTCAAATAATGGCGTTTCTTGGATCACACCTTTTAAACGCTCTGCCGCTATTAAGATTTCTTTGTAATCATACATAATCCATTTCCTCAGCAGCTACCAAATGATCAATTTTAGCTGCGCAGATAAAGTCGTTTTCTGTAAGAGCATCAATAGCATTCGTGGTAAATTTAATATCGCAATATCCATACCCAATTTCCATAATAGGATGATGACCTTCTGTGACTGCTATCCATGCCACAGCATTTACAAAAGCAATAGTCTTACTATAAATAGGGAATGAAAAACGTCTGTTAATAATTTTTTTTGTGTCATCAATAAGCCAGCCTTGATTAATCTGCTTTAAATATCTATTGACGTCTTCAAGACATAAAGCAACAGCATCTTTTTCGCAGTTGTTACACTTTTTTTCAATTAATTTAGTCAATCTACTAGCCTCTGTATTTATCAACGTAATATAATAAGGATGAATAAAATATATTCATAAATACAATCATATATAAAAAATCTAGACCAACATAATTAGAAAAATGATTAATATATTTGATTATTAGTACAATCGATCATGTAATTTATCTTATTTTACATGGGCTTAACAATGATTGCCTTAACATATAACAAGGCAGGAGAGAATAAAATGAAATTTACCTATTTCGCTGCAATATTACTATTATCAAGTATAACAAATATCTCACTAGCGCAAGACTGCTCACAAGTCGTTGAATCAAATGATGCTATGCAATTCAATATGAAAGAGATGAGAGTTAGTGCAAGCTGTAAAAGTCTTACAGTTACACTGAAACATGTTGGTAATCTCCCGCAACAATTTATGGGTCATAACTGGGTTTTAAGTACTACTGAAAATATGATGCCACTAACAGGCGCTGCTATGCAGGCAGGAGCTCCAGGTTATCTTCCTGAAAGCGACGAAAGAATCATCGCTGCCACTGACATGATCGGTGGAGGACAAGAGTCCTCAATAACATTTGATCTAAGCTCATTAGACCCCTCAATAGATTACACCTATTTCTGTACTTTCCCAGGACATTACGCAATTATGAAAGGCTCTTTTATTATTGAATAGTGTCGTTAAAAAGCTGCTAAAAGCCCCCAATCTTAATACATTGGGGTTACTTTAATTAGTCACTATTTGTTAAAGCAACAAAAGTTCCGCCGTTCCTCTCGCATAAAAGACGCATCAACCCAGCAAATCGTTGGGAACTCTGTGGAATACTCCTACCACCAAAAGAATATGGAAAACCAACGGCATGAATTCTAACAAGGCGATCACCCTCCTCGTTCTCAATATTAATTCGATCAATATCTCTTAATACTTTCTCCATGGAATTCCCTTGGAATTCATCACCAAAAACATAAATACTTATCTTTTTTTCTGGCGACCAAAATGACTGTATAGCATATATAATTCCATCAGAAGGGTCGCTATCACTAAAAGGAGCCCATTGACGCATTGTATTTTTGATTGATTGTCTTAATTGAGGGGTATCAGGAAGCCAGCTTCGCCCGTATTGTTGAAACATAAAGCTGCCATTATCATTCATAATCTGCAAACCTTTGACTGTTGGGTAAACATCCAATACTTCACCTAATTTTCTCTCCGCCCATGCCCATTTAGATTGCATGCTTCCTGATGTATCGATGACAAAAATAATGTACTCACTGTCAACAGGAATCCCACCTATTGCCTCATTTGCAGCCCTCTCATAATTAGGTTGTAATCTTTTTATTTCTTCTGATATTTTCTGTTTTGCCTCTTCAAGATTACTCTCACTCGCTTGAAGTAATTCTGGCTCAGATAAGCTTAAATCGTATCTACCCTGAACACTCTTCAATTCATTTTGCAAAATATCTAAATCAATCTTTTTTTCTGTAACTGCTTTTTTAATATTATTTTTAGAATTTATAGTAATTATAATCTCGTCTTCTGCATTTTTTAACTCCTCCTCTAAAGAAATAATTACTTCATCTGATGTTTGATCCAAAGACACTAGATTAGGATCATAAAGCTTACTTAGTACCAATAACAATACAACAGCTCCAAAACCACAACATATGCAATCCAAAAAAGAAAGGCTAAAGGCTTCGATATTTCTTCGTTTTCTCAATGCATTTCCTAAGGCCAATCCTTACTGATACTCATAAATGAGCCGCCAGTCCGGTAGGCTAATAACCAATAAGCGATGGCAGCATTATAATCACCTTCCATAGGATAAAGAAGAATATTCATAGGAATGCCACTCGGTATTTCGGTTTCAGCTTCATAGTATAGGTTAAGGCGCTCTTGGCCTGTAATCATACCTCGGTCAGTTTCAGCTTCATTCATGGTCGGTAAACTATCTATCAAAAGAATAACATTATCTGGACGGGGATTAAGTTCATTTATAACCGCGAATGCATCTTTAAGATTTGTACCATTTTGAGGGATAGTTCGGCGCAAAGTCTTTATAGCATCATCCAGCTCTTTTCCATCTCCAACGTCAATCCAATCACCACCACTTTCACCAATAACAGATTTAGTTATATTATTAAAAGTATAAATTTGAAACTGACTTTCTTTTGGAAATTGAGCCGCAAGCCAATCTACACTAGAGACAGCTTGTCGCCATTTTACAGATCTAAGTTTGATCTCATCAGACATATTTCTACGTCTAAGAATATTAATTATCTTCCGATCCAACATGCTGGCTGATGTATCGATGAGGATTAAAATTCTCTCGCCACCTACTTTTAAACCTGTTAGATATTGCCGATCACCGTCACCATTGAAACTTCTGACTTGAGCGCCAGATGTGGCGCGAGAAGCCACGGCAAGCATTCGCTCTCGCTCCTCATTTAATTTTTCAATATCAGATTGTAGTTTTTCAATACTTTTATTTCTAGCTAAAGAATTAAGATCTCCGTCTTCCAATTCTTTCTTTAGTTGCATCAATAATAACAACATTTGATCCATTTCATTTTCGATGGCGATATTCTGTTGATCAAGGTCTTTAAAAGAATTCTTGGCTAAAACTAGACGTTTTCGAGTTTCCAATAAATCAAACTTCAGTTGATTTGCTTTATTCTCAGGATATGTTTGTTCTAAATTAACTTGGTTATTAATTTGTGAATTTATAATCATGAAAAGTAAAATTACAGCGCCAAACCCACAACACATGCAATCCAAAAATGACAAGCTAAATACTTCAGTTTGTCTTCTTCTATGAGCCAAAAGTCTTACCTATTGTTATCAGGGTTATTTCTATACCGGGAGATCCAATTCTAATTTTATCTCCAATATTTAATATCGAAGGTCCTTCGATCCTTTGGTTGTTGAGGTAAGTTCCATATCGACTCAGATCATTAAGAATACACCTGTCATTTTTCAAGATCAGAGTACAATGATCTCTAGAGATACCTGTTTTATTTGACGTGATTATTAAACTATTTTCTGTTTGCGTGGGATTAGATCCAATCATGATTGGCATCAAGCCGAGAGGATAAGCAATATTCTCAAATAAGATATGACTTGGTTTATCACTAATACTAATTTTAGTATTAGTTTTATCAACTGAAATAGCGGATTGATCCCATGGTAATGATTTAATAATTTTTAACGAGTTATCTTGCTGCTTATTGCTTGAGAATCTTTCTGAAGCTCCAATAACAGCACATCCCTCAATATTCTCATAGATTGCGGCTGATAACTTTAGTTTCATTAAATTAGCTAAACCGGGAAGCTTAGCTATTAAATTCGTTACCTGAATTGCAGGTAAATCCTCTGCATGAAATATGGTTCTTAATTTATTGATAAGGAGGTTATACAAAGGCATAACGACATCAATGAAATCAGATGAATTTATATCACATTCATACATTTGATTACTATATTCAATTTCCAGATGAACAATTTCTTGAGACATTGCTTTTGTTACCCAGAATGACAAATTATTAATTATTTTCTGATCAGATTCAGCCGCATAGAGAGGATCAAATCTGCATTGTTTAATAAAAGACTGAGATATCAATTTTATCCAACAATCATCGAACGCAGCCTGTCCACAATCATCAATAATGAAAGTTTTATCTACACTTGATTTACCAGTTTGATGCATGAGAGATAGGGATAGACAATGCAAATGAAGATCGATATGCACTAATTTAGCAGAAAGATATTCACGTCGTGTTGACGCCACTGACGATTCAATAAAGCTTAAAATTTTTATATTCAAATCATTAGCAATACCTAGAAATAAGCTTAATTGCTGATTATTTAAATATGGAGGTATGACGATTATCAAAGGTATATCATCAGATTTTATTGATTTAATAATTTCAAGTTCACGACTTACAATTTCTGCCGAGGAAATATGCTTATTGTGATCACTTGAATATTTTAATGTAGATAAATTAGACCAATAATGAGTGTCTATATATTGAGGCATGATACGAGATTTACTGAGCGCGCTAGCACCGATCTCAATTTCATTATTTCTTATCCAAACACAACTTGGCTGGCAGTACAAAATTTTCCCGTCTTGAAAAAGAGTTATACTGGCATCATTAAGGTATAAGGTTGCGTATGACAATTTCTTTGCCTAATCTTTAATTTACGTCTATTTTCATATGTCGAATCAGTCGATCATTCGCATAATTTTCACTATCAAAAACAAGTCTTTCTTGTAATAATTGCAATTGATGTACCAAAAACATCAAGAAAATACTAATCAACAGAGCGATGAAAGTTGAATTAAATGCAACACCAAGGCTCTGAGTTACCCCTGAAATGTCTCCTTGAACAGCAATATCAGCTTGACCTAATGCATCACCAATACCCCTAACTGTTCCAATAAAGCCTATCGACGGAATCGCCCAAGAAATATAACGGATCATCGAGAGCTCAGATTCCAATCTCTCAGCTTCTGAATCAAATATTGTGTGTGTACTAACAGACACATCTTGAATATTTTTCGAAGTACCAAACCTCCTCAAAGCATTTAATAGCGCTCTTGGCAAAACCATTGTCTTTTGTTTATCCGGTAAAATTTCAATTTGCCTCTCCAAATTTCGAGTATCTTCAGGAAGGATCTTCATGCCGTTCGCTATAGAAATTAAATTTGCATCAAGCAATTTTCTCTCGCTCAGAAGCGAATTAGCCTTAAAACTCATAATCGCAAGTGCCCATAACATTAAGACAAAGCATGATTCTTGTTCAAAATCTTTTACCAACACCCAGGCTGATCTCTCTCTAACATAATTAGGATTTATCTCTGCTTCAATATTTTGTTCCAGAATTACTTGATTTGCATTAGGTCTCACCACAGAAACGTAATAGCCATGCACGATTATAATTGCAATGATTAAAGCAAATAGTTGGTATACAAATTCAATAGGTATGTTGTTTTTTTTCATCTATATTTCTCTTTGATTGATAAATAAATATAATTTCAAATGATATTTCTTTTAGATGTTCGTTGGAAATGGAATCGGCTCATCAGCTGGTATCTCTTCGGAAGGTATAAAATCGTCATCGGCCTCTTCATATGTTTGAGCATCAATATCATAGACTGCCTGAGATTCATTAGTGGTATTCTCGGTCGATTTTAACACCACTTCTTTAACTGAGGTTGTATCTTGGTTTTCATTTTTTTCCACAACGGAATCTAAAGATCCATCGACTGAATCATTTTCCTGTGAAAAAGAGGAAGATGTGAATATAAATACTATTGAAATCAATAAAATATTTTTAGATATACGTATGCTGTATCTCATTTTTATCACGTGTCTTTGATTTGTTATTTAATTAATGTTCCTGGCTAATCTAAACCCTATATCTACTTGCCCTTCGCTACCGAAATCTCTAAAACTTCCNCTTAATTGAATCACATTAGAATGGCGCCAACTCGAGCCTCTAATCACATGCTGTACTCCAAATTCAGGTCCATTTGGATCGATTACAATCTCCGTAATTCCGGGCGTTGGAATCGAATAATAATCACTAATCCACTCTGAAACATTACCACTTCCATCAAAAATTCCAAGTAAATTTGCCCTGAATGTTCCTACAGGCGAGGTAGAAGCATATCCATCTTCGTAATTTTGGATAATATTTACCAGTATATTTTTAGCCGAGGAATCAGCAAGATTGGCATAATTACGTCGCGGAGGAAGACGATTTCCCCATGGAAAAGTAGCGGCAGTATTTTTTGCCTGATACCTAATAGACCAAGACCATTCTGCTTCTGAGGGTAATCGATAGCCGTTGGGAGTGGGATTCTTTCTTTCCCATTTTTCAAAACGTTTTATATATACAGGCTCCAACCCTTCTTGATTGCTAAGCCAATTACAATACTCTGCGGCATCTGACCAACTAACTAGTATTACTGGATTGTTATCCGCTAAGAGTGAAGGATGGATATCAGCCGCGGCTGAGTTAAGTCGGCGGAATCTCGAAAATTCTTTATTCGTTACCTCTTTAATTCCAATAAAAAAAGGTTTAGTTAATTCAACATTTCGTATTACTTCATTAGCACGTCGACCCATTTCTCGACGAGAGGCTCCCATCATAAACTTTCCTGCTTCAATTCTTCTTAATACCTGCCCTTGAGAATTTGTCAATGAAGACAGTATATCCCTCGACTTAAACTCATCTTCGGTAAGAAGATTCACATCTATATTTTGCGAATAATTTAATCTTGGTAAAATCTTACGCATAAAAGGGGCATAACCTTCCTTTTTTACCAGTAATTCATGGCTCATTGTAGGTAATTCTATCTCTAGCTTTCCTTTACCTCGTTTTTGATTATCAATAAATATATCGGCATCCATTGGGTTAACGGAAATAATAACTTTCCCAACTCGAGCAGTTAAATCAACCTCTATCGATTGTTTTTGAGACGACTCTAAAAGTATTTTTCTCTCTGCAGCATCAAATCCACTTTTTGAGAAAGCAATTACATAATCTTCGTTTGGTAATAATGATAAAACCAATGGAGATTGACCCCTGTAACGGCCATTCACTTTGATATTTGCGCCAAATGGAATAGTTTTTATAGATAACTCAGCATTGGCTGGTTCTAAATTTATCGAATTTATTGTCTGACTGGTATTAGCCTTTACAGAAATTCTTCCGTCCCAAGCCTGATATCCTTTTTTTATAATTGATAGATCATGGATGCCTTCCATTAATTCTAAGTTGGCTGGCGTTGAACCAATCACTTTATTTTCGCTATATATAATTGCATCTGTAGGTACAGAATCAATACTAATATTTGCCCACCCGGGAATCAGATCAACAAAAATACGTTGCTTGATATTCATTCCTTTAATACTTATTTTATCGGCAAAAGGTAAAAATCGATCCGAATCAATATTTAAAATATATTCTCCCGGCTCTATCGCTTTTGATTTAAATATTCCCTCTGCTCCCAATGAACCATTAAGCGATACTTGAGTATTTACTCCAGCGTTTGTATAAATATCAACAAAACCCGGTAGTTTCTTCATAATCATCGAGACAATTTGGTCGTCCGATTCCCCTACTACAAAAGTTTGATTCAAATCGTAATAACCTTCTTTCTTGACCAATAAAGAATGAGTTCCAGCTCTTAGCAAAGAGCGATCACCCA
>JAOIZZ010000017.1 GCA_028227395.1 Woeseiaceae bacterium
ACTCAATGTCATATTTTTCGGTTGCGAAACATTAAAATGGATATTTCCGTCACCAACATGGCCAAAGGCCACTATCCTTGATGTTGGTAAAATTCTTAATATTCTCTCCTCTAGTTCGATAATTAAAGCAGAAACTTTACTAGGAGATACCGATATATCATGCTTAAAACTTCCCCCTTCGTATTTTTGTGCTGCAGAAATTGAATCTCTAATTCTCCATAAAGCATTTTTTTCTGTTAAGTTCTTAGTAATTACTGCATTGCTTATATGATTTGATTTTACGAAACTCATCAATTGATCATTGCACTCAATGAAAGTCAATTTTGATACTTCTAATAATATGTACCATGAATAGTCGGTATCAAAAGGATGGTTAATATTAGATATATTCTTTTTCACAAGATTTATTGCTCTTTCCGATATTAATTCAAATGTTTCTAAATTATTTCCATATTTTTTTCTCATTTCAAATAAAAGGTGCTGAACAGAGGAAATTTCATCGAACCCAAGAAAAGCTGTGACGATATTTCCGGGGCATGGGTATAGCTTAAGAGTAGCTGAGGTAATAATTCCAAGTGTTCCTTCAGCTCCAATAAAGAGTTGTTTTAGATCATAACCAGAATTATCTTTTATTAAATTAGTCATTCCATTCCATATATCACCGTTGGGAAGAACCACTTCGAGACCCAGCACTTGCGAACGAGTGGTTCCATATTTTAAAACATTTGTACCACCAGCATTTGTGGAAATATTACCTCCAATTTGACAGCTACCCGAGGAAGATACATCTATAGGAAAAACAAGACTATAATTACTTACCTTTTTGTGAATATCCTCCAAAATACATCCAGCTTCAACTTCAATTGAAAAATTATTTTTAGAAATATTTTTAATTTTATTTAATTTTTTTAATGAAATTATCACCTGTGAACCTGATTTATCTGGTATTGCGCCTCCACAGAGACCAGTATTACCACCTTGTGGAATAATGGCTATTTTTTTGGAAGCGCATATTTTTACTATTTCAGAGACTTGATTCGTAGATTCGGGAAATAGCACAACCAAGGGAATACCATCAAAAGTATTGCGCCACTCAGTAGCATAAGGTTGCATTTCACTGATATCAGTAATCCATGCATTTTCATTGACAGCAGACTTCAGAGTCTCAAGAGGAGAGTCAGTCATATTAATTAATTAATTGTGTGTTACTTTTATAAGTATGCCAATCGATATTACTGCCACACATAATTAACACAACTTTTTTACCGTCTAATTTCTCTTTCAATGGACCTAAAAGAGCAGCTGTAGAAACTGCACATGCTGGCTCAACTGCTAATTTCATTTCATTAAAAAGAAGATTCATTGAGTTAGCTATTTCATTCTCACTAACTAAAAGTGATTGAGTAAGATTATCTCGACAATACTCAAAGGAAATAGGCATTGCAAAGGGTGCAGCAAGGCTATCGGCGATTGTAGTCATATTTTTGATTTTTTGTGGAGAGTTATTTTTTATGCTTTTGTTTATTGAGTTGGCATGAAAAGGTTCGACACCATATATAGATGTAGAAGGTAATTTACCTCTTACATAAGACGAAAGACCCGCACAAAGACCACCGCCACCAATTGGAACTACCACTGCATCCATTTCACTATATTGCTCACATATCTCATAACCTAGTGTGGCCGTACCATGAATTATATTAATTCCCTCAAAAGGATGAATAAAAGTACGATTCTCTTTTTGCTTAATTGTTTCAACTTTCCTGAAGGCCGCAGTCGCATCATCAGCGAATACAACTTCCGCCCCTAATTTTCGGCATGACTCTACACGGAATATATTGGATGACTTTGGCATAACAACCTTTGCATTTACTCCGAGCACTCTTGATGCATAGGCTATTGCAATAGCATGATTACCAGCACTGACGGCGGTAACACCGTGTTGTAGTTGATTTTTATTTAAACCCAATAATGAAGTTAACGCACCTCTTAACTTAAAAGTTCCTGTGTACTGAAGAAACTCCATTTTGGCAAATATTTTTGTATTTCTAGAAAATCGCTGCTCTAAATCATAACAACGAACCATTGGTGTATTGACTATATAATTATCTAAAGTAACTCTTAGTTTTTTGATTGCAATTAAATCAACTGAAGTATTCATCCTAGAGACCTTAAATTATATTTATTAAGAATTCTATATTTTATAATTGGTCGGGACGGAGAGATTCGAACTCACGACCCCCACAACCCCATTGTGGTGCGCTACCAGGCTGCGCTACGCCCCGATTTTTATTGTGAATTAGTTATTAAAGTCTTTTGGTGAAGGTAAATAGATATCAATTACGTAATATTTTATAAACATCTTCAAGTTCAACGCGTAACTGCTTGATTATCTGTTGACTTTTTGAAATATCAGATTTCGATTCATCGCCCATAAGGCGTTGACGAGCACCTCCAATTGTAAATCCCTCATCGTACAATAAAGCTCGTATTTGTCTGATAATTATTACGTCTTTTCTCTGGTAGTAACGTCTATTTCCTCGCCTTTTTACTGGCTTTAATTGCGGAAATTCTTGCTCCCAGTATCTTAGGACATGCGCCTTAACACCACATAATTCACTTGCTTCACCAATTGTAAAGTATCTTTTACCTGGTATTGGGGGTAGCTCGTTATTATTTGCTGGTTCCAACATATCCCTCTACTTTATTTTTCAATTTTTGGCCTGGTTTAAATGTAACAACTCGGCGAGCTGAGATAGGAATATTTTCACCAGTTTTTGGGTTTCTGCCTGGCCTTTGCTTCTTATCACGTAAGTCAAAATTTCCAAACCCAGATAATTTGACTTGATTACCACTCGCTAAGGCTGATTTTAGCTCATCAAAATAAAGCTCAACAAGTTCGCGGGCCTCTCTTTTATTCAAACCTAATTCGTTATATAACGATTCAGCAATGTCTGCTTTTGTTAGTGCCATTAAATCTTAATCTCTTAATTTAGCGAAAAATTTCTTTTCAAGTAAAATCACAGTTTTTGAAATAATCTCATCTGCAACAGTGTCTGTAAGCGTGCGTGATTTTTCCTGCAAAATCAAGCCCAAAGCGATACTTTTTAGTCCTTCTTCTATGTTATTTCCCTCAAAAATATCAAAAACCTTTATTGATTGAATAATTTCAGGTTCAATAAACTTAATTGATTTAATGATATCCGCTGCTTTTATGTCTTTTTTGACAGTAAAAGAGATATCCCTTCTTATTAACGGATACTTAGAAATCGGCTTAACTTTTAAAGAAACATGAGGATTAGCACTTATAATATTCAACTCAAATAAATAAACATCTCGTTTAATAGAGAATTTTTTAGCTAAAACGGGATGTAACTTTCCCACTGAACCGATTTTCAAACCATTGAGGAGTAATTTTGCTGATTGCCCTTGTTGCAAGGATGCATGGTTATGTGGTTCAAATTCGAATTCATTTTCTAATGTATCAAGGATTAAAATCGACTCCAAATCGCCTTTTATGTCGTAGAAATTCACGTTGATAGATTTTTCTGACCAATGCTCACCCCTTAAAGGCCCCATAATTAGTCCTGCAACTTGCTCAATTTCTTGATGACCTTCGTCAGTATTTTTAAAGATTTTACCAATTTCAAATAATCTCACTCGATCCATTTGTCGGGCTATATTCCTAGATGCGACATTTAGCAGTCCCGGCCAAATTGAGCCTCGCATTGTCGACATATCTTTAGATAATGGGTTTGCAAGTCCTAATTCCGATTGCTTACCTGTAATAAGGGTATTTATATCATCATCGATAAAACTATAAGTAATAACTTCTTGGTAGTCTCTAGTGCATAAATGATTGGCAATTTTATCAATATTTTTTAAATCGTCACTCGATAGAGAAAGTGATCTTGACGAAACTTCAGTAAGCTCAGGTATTTTATCAAAACCATATATCCTTGCCACTTCCTCGATTAAATCGTCTTCTATTTGAAGATCGAATCGATATGATGGCACACTTATCTGCCAATCATTTTTATTTTCTTGTATTTTAAAATTCAACCTTATTAATATTTCAGAAATTTTACTACAATCAATTTTATGGCCTAATACCCTCTCAAGACGATCAGACGTTAGTTTTATACTTTTGTTTTTTGGCAGATAATCCTCATTTTTTATATCGGTGACCTTACTCGCATCACCACCACAAACAGACAACAATAACTCACACGCTCTATTTACAGCAATTCTTTGTATCTTTGGATCGACCCCTCTCTCAAATCTCAAAGAGGCATCAGTATGCATGCCATATCTTCGGGCCACTCCCGCCATTACTTCGGTAGGCCAATAAGCGGCTTCAAATAAAACTGATGTGGTGCTTAATGATACTGAAGTCGATAAACCACCCATAATCCCAGCCATACCAATTGGTCCTGAATCATCAGTGATAACGACAGTATCTTTTTCTAATTCGACCTCCGATTCATCGAGCAATACTAAATGCTCATCTTTTTTCGCAAATCTTGGAATTATTGTTCCATTTACTTTTGATAAATCATAGGCATGTAAGGGCTGTCCAAGCTCTATCATTACAAAATTAGTAATATCTACAACCGGGTTAATCGATCTAATTCCTGATTTCCTAAGTTTTTCAACCATCCACATAGGAGTTAAAGCTTTATTGTCTATATTAATTATTGCCTGAGCTACCAATCTCGGACACAAATCAGGAAAGGGAGTTTTAATGGAATATTCTACTTTTGCACTTGATTTATTGCTAATATCAAACTTGTATTTAATATTTTCCTTGCAAGTCCCAGCTAAATCTCTTGCAATACCTAGGACAGAGAAACAATCACCACGATTGGGCGTCAAATCTAAATCAATTATGCGGTCAGGTAATTTAAGATAGTCAATTAAGCTTGTTCCCACTTTTGCGTCTTGGGGGAAATCCATTATCCCATCTGAATCTAGACCTAATCCAACTTCAGCAGCAGAACATAGCATTCCAAATGATTCGATTCCACGAATTTTGGATTTCTCAAGTTTTAGACCATTTGGTAATGTTTTGCCGGGTAATGCTAATATCGATTTCATGCCTTCTCTTACATTAGGTGCCCCGCAAACAATACTAATTCTATCTTCACCATTTGTAGTGACCTGGCATAAATTTAATCGATCAGCATCAGGATGCTTCTTGTAAGATATTATTTCAGCAATTAAAATACCTTCTAGACCCCCTCCATCAATTTCAATTGAATCAACTTCATGCCCAATCATTGTAAGCTTAGCTGAAAGCTCTTCTGGTGATAAATTTATATCAATTATTTCTCTTAACCAAGATTCAGAAAATTTCATCAACCCTATACCAATAACTAATTAAACTGACGCAAAAAAGATATATCATTTTCAAAAAATACTCTTAAATCATCGACTTGATATTTAAGCATGGCCAATCTTTCTATTCCCATACCAAACGCATAACCACTATATATTTCTGGATCTACGCCTGCATTTATCAAAACGTTAGGGTGAACCATTCCACAACCTAAAATCTCAAGCCATTTATCCGTACCCCAAAGAACATCCACCTCAGCAGATGGTTCTGTAAAAGGGAAATACGATGGCCTGAAACGTAATTCGACTTCCTTACCAAAAAAGCAAGCAACAAACTCATGTAATACGGCCTTGAGGTTTGCAAAGCTTACACCTTTATCTATAACCAACCCTTCAACTTGATGAAACATCGGCGTATGAGTCTGATCTGAGTCACACCTGTAGACTCGTCCAGGGGCAATAATTCTAATAGGTGCCCCTTGTATTAATAAGGATCTAATCTGAACTGGCGATGTGTGCGTTCTAAGTAAGTTACCATTATTTAAATAGAAAGTATCATGCATAGCTCTAGCTGGATGATTCTCCGGAATATTTAATGCAGTAAAATTATGGAAATCATCTTCAATCTCTGGCCCAGACTTAATTTCGTAACCAGCATCCTTGAATATTTCTTCAATTCTCAACCTTGCTAATGAGATGGGATGACGACCGCCTCTAGATGATGCATAACCATCCAAAGTAACATCAATTGAATTTTGCTTTAGTATTTCATCCAGAGCTATTGTCTCGAGCTCAGCCTTACGCAGCGAAACAGCTTTCATAAAAGCCGACTTTGCCTTGTTTATTTCTTCACCAGCAGCAGGCCTTTCTTTATCAGAGAGAGAGCCAAGCAATCTTAAGCTTAAGGTAAATTTACCTTTTTTTCCCACATACATAACTCTAACCGAATCAAGACTATTGATATCAGAAGCTTCATGCACTTCCTGCAATGATGTTTTTAGAATTTCAGCAATTTTCTTCATTGGATATATCGAGATTTAATATTAATCGTTAACCATAGTGTAACGATAGCATGCTTTAATCAAGTATCCGTTAGGGCAGACTTTGCTTGGTTTGCTATTGATTCAAATGCCGCTGGATCATGTACCGCAATATCTGCTAATACTTTTCTATCGACCATAATCTCAGCTTTATTCAAACCATTTATCAAGCGACTATATGATAAGCCATGCAACCTTGATGCTGCATTTATTCGTGCAATCCATAAAGCTCTGAACTGGCGTTTTCTTTGACGTCTATCTCGATATGCATACTGACCAGCCTTAATGACTGCCTGCTTTGCAGTTTTAAATAGTTTACTTCGAGCCCCATAATAACCTTTGGCCTTCCCAAGAATCTTTTTATGTCTAGCTTTTGCCGTAACACCGCTTTTTACTCTCGCCATTTTCCTATCCCCTATTAACTATATGGGAGCATGCGACGCACGCTCTTAACATCAGAAGCAGCCACTTGAAGCGTCAAACCTAATTGACGTTTTCTCTTTGACTTTTTCTTTGTGAGGATGTGGTTTAAATGCGATTGAGCTCGCTTAAAGCCACCCTTCCCAGTTCTTTTGAACCTTTTTGCAGCGCCACGATTCGTCTTCATTTTAGACATTTTACTTTCCTTTTATTAAGCCTGATACAAGATTTAATTTATTTAAAGCTTGGTAGGCGGGTATTGGTATATTTTTCTATTAAAAAATTCTTACCGTTACTCACTTTTTCTTTGGACCGAGAATCATCACCATTTGCCTACCCTCTAGTAAGGGGGTTTGCTCTACTGAACCATAATCTTCCAAATCTTTTTTAACTCTTTCGATCAACTGTACACCTAAATCTTGATGCACCATTTCTCTTCCTCTATAACGCAAAGTGACTTTTGCCTTATCACCATTTTCGAGAAATTCTTTCAACTTGCGCAACTTAATTTGATAATCACCCTCATCGGTGGTTGGACGAAATTTTATTTCCTTAACTTGCGTTCGCTTTGTTTTTCTTTTTGTATTCTGACCTTTCTTGTTTATTTCAAATAAGTATTTACCAAAATCCATTATTCGACATACTGGGGGAGCTGCATTTGGTGAGACTTCAACCAAATCAAGGCCTTCGTCACGCGCCAATTGAATTGCTAAATCTAGTGCCATCACACCTGCTTGATCTCCAGCGGAATCAATAACCCTGACTTCAACAGCTGTTAATTCCTCATTTCGTCTAATACGCTTTGTTGCTGCGATACCTAATACTCCCAATAATATTCAATTAAACTATATTGTTGTTTCTAAAGGATACGAATTCTATATTCGAGAGTCTCTATAAACAAGGTTTAATCAATTAAATATGCATTTAATTTATGGTGGGCGATGGTGGTCTCGAACCACCGACCTCCACGATGTCAACGTGGCGCTCTACCCCTGAGCTAATCGCCCTAATTTTCTAGTTATCAATAATACCTAAAGCTTAACAATTTTTATGGTATTTCTTGTTTATTGTATTTATTTTTTTAAACCTAACGCCCCATCACGCAGATTTGTGATTTCATCTCTCAGTCGAGCTGCATCCTCAAACTCAAGATTACGAGCATGTTCTAACATAACAGTCTCTAGATCGTTAGCTTTCTTTAATAATTCAGCTGGCTTTAGATTGTTTTCAGCATAATTACTCTTATCATTTGGACCTCGCCCGGGAACAGGATATGCACTTTCCATAATATCAGCAACTTTTTTTACTATACTTTTTGGCGTTATATTATTTTTCTTATTATATTTATTTTGAAATTTACGTCGACGATCAGTTTCGTCAATGGCTCTTTGCATTGAGCCTGTAATTTTATCACCATAAAGTATTGCTTTACCCTCGATATTCCTTGCCGCCCTTCCAATCGTTTGAATCAAAGATCTATCTGATCGCAAAAAACCCTCTTTGTCTGCATCTAAGATAGCAACTAAGGATACTTCAGGCATATCCAGCCCTTCTCTGAGTAAATTAATTCCTACTAGCACATCAAAAATCCCCAACCTCAAGTCACGAATAATTTCAGTTCTTTCAACCGTGCCTATATCAGAATGAAGATATCGAACCCTAACCCCATGCTCGCTTAAATAGTCCGTTAAATCCTCAGACATTCTCTTGGTAAGAGTAGTTATCAGCACGCGATCTCCATTTTTTACTCGATTACCAATTTCAGACAGTACATCTTCGACTTGATTTTGAGCTTTTCTAACTTCGATAACCGGGTCCACAAGGCCCGTTGGTCTGACCAATTGCTCAACAGTTTGATCAGCAAACTCTCCTTCATATTTTCCAGGTGTTGCAGAAACATATATTGTTGCAGGAACCATTTCCTCAAACTCATCGAAACGAAGCGGTCTATTGTCGAGTGCAGATAGAAGTCTAAATCCATATTCCACAAGTGTTGTTTTTCGAGACCTATCGCCTTTATACATCCCCCCCAATTGAGGTATAGTGACATGACTCTCGTCAATAAAAAGCAAGGCATTATCGGGAGCATAATCAAATAAACAAGGTGGTGGCTCACCCTCATTTCTACCAGATAAATAACGAGAGTAATTCTCTATCCCCTGACAATAACCAAGCTCTCTTATCATCTCGATATCAAACAAAGTTCTTTGCTCTAATCTCTGCGCTTCGAGTAATTTATTACACCCTCTTAAATACTCCAAACGACTTTTCAGTTCTATTTTAATATCACCAATAGCATCCATTAATTTCTGACGAGGGGTGACATAATGGGTCTTTGGAAAAACAGTAACTCTTGGTACAGATCTACTAACAAGGCCAGTTAACGGATCAAAATATGAAATTCTCTCAACTTCATCATCAAATAACTCAACCCTGATGGCCTCTCTTTCTGACTCAGCAGGAAATATGTCAATGACTTCACCTCTTACACGAAAACAACCTTGAGATAACTCTATTTCATTTCTTGTGTATTGCATTTCTGCCAACTTTCTTAATATCTCCCTCTGGTCTACTCTTTCATTTTTTGATAAGTGTAATACCATACTGAAGTATGCTTCTGGATCACCCAGCCCATAGATGGCTGAGACTGTCGCCACAATGATAGTATCATTCCTTTCTATAAGAGCCTTAGTGGCGGACAGTCGCATTTGCTCAATATGCTGATTAACCGAAGCGTCTTTTTCTATAAAAGTATCAGAGCTTGGTACGTATGCTTCTGGCTGATAATAATCATAATAGGAGACAAAATATTCGACTGAATTGTTTGGAAAGTATTCACGCATCTCACCATAAAGTTGAGCAGCTAAGGTTTTATTGGGAGCCAAGATGATCGCTGGTCTTTGGGTTAATTCAATTATATTTGCAACAGTAAAAGTCTTGCCGGAACCGGTAACACCTAGTAAGGTTTGTTTTGCTAGCCCATCATTGAGCCCTGCAACCAAAGATGATATTGCTCCCTCTTGATCGCCAGCTGGTTTATAATCAGACACAAGATTAAATACATCACGATCATCTGCAATTTCGTCTCCTGTATGATCTAGGGATTGTCCTGTCATATTACAATTTTACCAAAGGAAGTTTGTCAAATGCCATTAGTTTCAGAAAGAATGAATCGAGTTAAACCTTCCGCTACTAGTGCTGTCCTTAACTTGGCAGCTCAATTAAGAGAAGAAGGGAAAGATATTATCAGTCTTGGTGCTGGAGAGCCAGATTTCGAAACTCCTCCTCATATCAAAGATGCTGCCATCAAGGCCATCCGTGATGGATACACTAGATACACAGCTATTGATGGATGCGCGGATTTAAAAAATGCGATTCAAGAGAAATTTCATCGTGATAATGGTTTGAAATATTCGCACGATGAAATATTGGTATCGTCTGGCGCAAAACAAACATTATTTAATCTGTGTATTGGTCTCCTAAGCAAAGATGATGAAGCAATTATACCCAGCCCTTATTGGGTATCATACCCTGACATGGTTCGCGTGGCAGACGGTATTCCCATAATAATAGAAACCGGCATAGAAGATGACTTTAAAATTACCGCTGAACAGCTTAAGCGCAGCATAACAAATAAAACAAAATTACTGTTCTTGAATAGCCCATCCAACCCAACAGGAAGTTGTTACTCAAAAAATGAGCTAATTGAAATATCTAAGGTGCTAATCGATCATCCGAATATTATTATCGCAGTTGATGATATATATGAAAAAATTTATTGGGGAAAAGCTCCATTCTATAGCTTGGCAACAGTAGCGACTGAACTTAATAATCAGATTGTAACCATTAATGGTGTTTCAAAATGCTATGCAATGACTGGCTGGAGAATCGGTTATGCAGGAGGCCCAAAAGAAATAATTAGCGCTATGAAGACTATTCAAAGTCAATCAACTGGAAATCCATGCAGCGTTTCACAGATTGCCGCTATTGCTGCACTTAATGGTGATCAATCATGTATTCAAGAAATGAATATTGCTTACCAAGATCGTAATCATTTTTTAGTAGACGCATTGAATTCAATCCCGGGATTTGAGTGTAAAAAAGCCGAGGGTGCATTTTATGCTTTCCCAAAAGTAATTGATGCGATCACTCAAAAAGGACTAAAGAATGATATTGAATTGGTTGATTTAATTCTAAATAAAACTGGTGTTGCAATGGTACCAGGAACTCCCTTTGGTGCGCCAGGTTATATAAGACTATCATTTGCTTGTTCAAAAGAAAATTTAATGGCAGCTGTAAACCGTATTAAAAAAGTCATCATCTGATACGTTGGATATTATCAAAACAATTTCAGAGAATACTTGACTTGCGAAGATGGCTAGATCAAAATCTCGACCCTGATTAAAGTTTATAAATCCCTGGTAGCTCAGTTGGTAGAGCAGATGACTGTTAATCATCTTGTCGTTGGTTCGAGTCCGACCCGGGGAGCCATCTTTTGAAATATGACAGTGTCTATGGATAAAATACATATTGCCTTGACGTCATATTACAGATTCAACTCATAATAGATTAACCATCCATTCCCATTTACTTATTCTTACTCACTATAACTAAAATCATGTAGATAGTGACCCAAAAATTCATTAATTTAATACCTGATCAAGCGAGCTAATAAGCCGCTCCACTTCATCCAAAGTGTTGTAATGAGTTAATGAAATTCTTACAGCGCCATTGAATTGATTTAGTAATAAAAGATCTGATAATCGACGAGCGTGAAAGTCTCCAAATCTAATTCCAATTTTGTGCTTATCCATAGCAAGACAAATTTGATCGGAGAGTTTTCTTTTAATTGTAAATGAAATAGTTGGAACTCTAAATGTATTATTACCGTCGTCAATACCAATAATATTACAATCATTACGATTACCTAAATAACTTAATAACATTGAGCCAAGCCTAGTTTCGTGATCAGTTATTAAATCAAAAGCAGTCTCAATATTTTCTCGATCGGTTCCTTTTTCTTGTCCCCTAGAACCTAATTCGACCAAATAATCTACAATAGCACCAGAACCATATGACAACTCATAGTTCGCATTACCCGGTTCCATTTTTGCGGGAATTTTATCTTTTCCATAAAAATAATGATAAAGATTATCAAGCTCTAACATTCGATCCATACGGCAATAAAGTGCGGCATGATGGGGACCGAAGGTTTTGTAAAGACTAAATGCATAAAAATCTACCCCCCATTCTGAAACATCCACAGCACGATGAGGGGCATAAGCGACAGCATCAACACAAACCATGGCCCCATGATCATGAATAAATCTTGTAAATTCTTTAACAGGATTTATTGTGCCCACAATATTCGACACATGCGTAAATGCAACCAGCTTTGTTTTATCGCTAAGTAATTTTTTTAAATCACTCAGATGCAAAGCATGTGTATCTAGATTAATATCCCAAAATTTTACGATTACGCCCAATTTCTCCAACTCGAGCCACGGCCCAATATTTGTCTCATGATCCATTGTGGTCACAATAATCTCATCGCCTTTATTAAATTGACTCGCTAGTGATTTTGATAGAAATTGAAGCAAAACAGTTGTGGATGGTCCAAAAACTATTTCGTCTGCTGATTTTGCATTAAATAATGTAGAGATTTTCCTTCTGCCTTCGTTAAAAGCTTTTGCAGCAATTTGAGAGGGTTCATAACTTCCTCCAAGCTGAACATTATTCTTGTAATAATACTCATTTATGTTGTCCACACAGCCTTTTAATATCTGAGTTCCTCCGGCATTATCCATAAATGCCCATTCACTATCGAGAGCTGGAAACTGACTTCTTACAAAATTTAAATCTAATGTCATTAAAATATTCCCTTATTTATTATTTTAATCATGCCTTTAGGACAGATTTTAAAAAAATCCGTGTTCGTTCTTTCTTTGAATCATCAAATATTTGATCCGGGCTGCCTTCTTCCACAATAACCCCTTCATCCATAAATATGATTTTATCTGCAACCTGCCTAGCAAAGCTCATCTCATGCGTAACTATAACCATAGTTACGCCCGTTCCTGCTAGATCCTTTATTACATCAAGAACCTCACTAACCATCTCAGGGTCAAGCGATGATGTGGGCTCGTCGAATAATATAACTTTTGGTTTCATGGCCAAGGCACGGGCTATTGCAACCCTTTGTTGTTGCCCCCCTGATAGTTGGAATGGAAATTTATCTGCTTGGTCTTTAATTCCCACCTTACCAAGAAGATCATAAGCACGTTTCTTAGCATTAGATTGTGAGACTTTTAAAGACCTAATCGGGCCAAGCATGACATTTTTTAATATATTTAGATGTGGAAAAAGATTGAAATTTTGAAAAACCATGGCCACTTCTTTTCTAATATTTTTTAGATTATTTCCTTTTTTAACTGTAATGCCATTAACTGTTATTTTCCCCTTACCATCATATTCTTCAAGGTAATTGATACATCGAATAAGTGTAGATTTTCCGGATCCGGAAGGGCCAATAATACAAAGTACTTCGCCCTCAACAATATTTAAATTAATACGCTTGACAGCACAAAAATTTCCATAATGCTTACTCACATTTTTAAGATTGATTAATACACTCATAATTGCTTTCCGGATCTATATCTTTTTTCAATACGAGAGACCCATAGAATCATGGGCAATAAAAATATTAGATAGATAAAAGCCGAAACAATTAAAGGGGTTGGATTTGCGGCGATTGCTTGAGCCTGTGTGGCCTGTTTGAGTAAATCTGGCAATGCGACAATAGACGCCAAAGCTGTATCCTTTAGGACATTTATACAATTGTTAGTTAATGGTGGGATAACTATTTTAATAGCCTGTGGTAAAATAATATCGACCATCGTGTGATAAGGACTTAATCCAAGTGCTTTGGCGGCTTCAAACTGACCTTTTGGAATCGCCTCAATACCTGATCGAAAAATTTCTGCAAAATATGCCCCAGAGACTATAACCAACGAAAAAAGTGCCGCGTTAAATGGTGAAAATCTAATTCCAACAAAAGGAAAAGCATAAAAGACAATAATTAGAAAGACAAGAAGTGGAATCGATCTAAATACATTAATGTAAGTTTTAACCAAAAATCTAAGGAATGCATTCGAATACAACCTTATAAGTGAAAGCAAGAGCCCCCAAATCAAACCAAGCAAAATACTGAGTAGCCCAAGTTGAATTGTTATATAAAAACCGTTAATGAGCATAGGATAAGTTTCTAAAAAAACGCGCTTATTCAAAAATGTTTCAGTCAAATTAAGATTTAGCTTTCCACTTGATTTCGGTATATCTAATATCTTAATTGTAGAGCTATTTTTAGCAGCAAATTTACCAAACCATTTTTTATGTAACTCATTAAGCTCGCCACTGCGTTTCATTTCAATCAAGACATCGTTTACTTCAAATAAAAGAGAATTATTTTTACGAAGCATCATAGAGTAAAGGCCTCCTGTTGGCATCCTTTCTACAACCTCTAAATTTGGCTTATCTTTTGTATAATAGAGTAAAGCAGGTATATCACTTATATATCCAGCTACTCGCCCTATAACTAAGTCAAGCATGGCAGGAACAAGACCCTCATATCTACGAATTTCTCCAAATTCATATTTTTCATTATTTTCCGTTGCCCAAATATCTCCAGTTGATCCTGTATCAACAGCTACAATCATACCTTTGAGATCATAAAGATTTTTAATTTTACTATTATTAAGGACGGTTAGAGATTGATCACTATCATAATAAGGCTGGGTAAATGAAACGGACTCCAGCCTTTTTTCTGTTATATTGATAGACGAAATAGCTAAATCAACACGTCCTGACTGGACCGCAGCAAACAAACCATTGAATGGAATGTTAATTATTTTTATTTTACGTTTGAGCTGCTCCCCTACTTTATTGACAAGATCTATCTCAAAGCCAATATAACTCCCGTCGCTATCTTGAAACTCCCAAGGAACATTACCTATATTTGCACCAACAATAATATTATTATTGATATCCTTGGAATATAAATCCATAGGCAATAAAAGCATAATTAGAATCTTAAAGATGAATAAATAATTACTTAAAATAATATTCTCAAAAAATTGTTTTAATTTAGAAAAGCGTTAATTTTTTATAGCCTTTCGTTGAAGTAAAGAATCAAATTTTACACTCAAAAATGGTCTTTGAGTTTCCCAATCTTTACAACTTGGGCACAACCAGAGTAATTTTTGACTTGAGAATCCACATTCATTGCACTGGTAACGTGGATTAGTCGTTCCAAGAACCCTTAAGCCATGACGAATTTTAGCTGTTGCTTCAACTCTAATACTTGGCTCAAATCGAAAGATATCATTAACACTAATAAACTCAGAAAGCGTACTATCATCTTGAATATATTTCTCGATACATTGATCGATAACCACCGAGCCTCTTATATCATTTAATATCGCTGTATAGGCAATGTCATTTCTCACATTCGGGTAAGATTCTAAAATTGATAATAATCGCGAATCAAGCTCATTCAATTCATCTTGTTTTATATATATATCAAATAGTAATGGCAACGATTCAGTAATTAAGTAACTATTTTTATTGAGTATTTTGTAATAAATTTCAGCTGCATCTCTCAAATCACCTTCAACAAATGCGATATTGGCTTTAATCAAATCAGTACGTAACGTTGTTTCATTATTAACCTTAATTTCGCTAATCAACAAAGACGCTTCTTTATAGTTTTCAGCACTAATCGCCTCTTCAGCTAGTTCACAAATATAATGCGAAATCTGGTGCTCACATGAAATTTTATCACCAAGTTTACTAAGTTTTTGTGATACTTCTATTGCCTTTTGCCATTCTTTTTCTTGCTCATAGATTTTGATTAAATTAAATAATGCTTCTTGGCGATAATCAGAATCAACCGATAGACGAGTAAATAATATTTCAGCTCGGTCAAGAAGCCCCGCATGCAAGTAGTCTTTAGCTAGAGAATGAAATGCCTGATCTTTTTGCTGGCTGGAGATGTCAGGTCGTGCAATAATATTTTGATGTATTCTAATGGCACGATTGACTTCTCCCCTTTTTCGAAAAAGATTACCTAACGCAAAATGAGTCTCTATTGTTGTACTATCAACCCTAACCATTTTTAAGAAATGATCAACGGCCTGATCGGTCTGGTCATTAAGAAGGAAATTCAGACCTTTAAGATAATCAATATTTAATGGCGGCTGCTCATCACGTTCACCAAAATATCCTAATAGCCAACCAGTTGCGGCCAAGATTAAGAATATTGCGGCTAATATAAATGTTGATTCAGTTGGCATCTTTTAGAGAATGGTTTGTCAACCGATTGATTTCTTTATCTTTGTCCTTTAATAAAGATTTAGAGACGCGACGCTCATTAAGGAGCTTCAGGAAGTAAAAAGAACAGCATAATACTCCAAAAAACCAACCGCTAAAGAAGATTATTGCAAATATGATACTAGCTGACGAGGTAAATTGAATAACTTCTAGATCGATTGATATCAAATTAGCATTATTATTATTGAACCATAAGGTTAGAATAAATATTAATATTACCAATAATATTAGTGTTATTTTTTTTATCATTGTATACCTAACCAGTAGAAATCTATTTATTTACAATGAAAATTTAAATCTATGCATCTTTACAGTAAGTTAAAGTATATTTACCCATCAATTACTTGATCTTTTCCCTCATTTACTTGCAGTTTTAAGTCCTTCCCAGGCTTAAAGTGAGGTACATACTTTCCAGACAATGCGACGGGCTCTCCTGTTTTTGGGTTTCGACCTATTCTAGCTGGTCGGTAATGAAGAGAAAAACTCCCGAATCCTCTTATTTCAATTCTATCACCATAAGATAAAGATTCACTCATCAAGCTTAGTATATGCTTAACAGTCAACTCTATATCTTTCGCTGGCAGATGATTCTGCCTAAGAATCATACTCTCGATAATTTCTGATTTTGTCATATCTTTCCTAAGCTAAAATTACTTTTTTAATTCTTATCTTATGTTAGCAATAAATCAATGCGAGAGTAACCAGAAATTAACAATAACTATTTTTTAGTCATTTTTTCTTTGAGTAGCTCCCCAAGAGTTGTCGAGCCGGATGACGAAGTTGAAGAGTCACTCTGATAACTACTTAAGGCCTCCTTCTCATCATGCTCTTCTTTTGCTTTAATAGATAAAGCAACTGATCGATTCTTTCTGTCGATATTAGTAATTTTGGCTTCAATATCATCACCAACTTTAACCATTGTCCTGGCATCATCCACTCTTTCTTGAGATAACTCAGAGACATGCATTGAAGCGCTTACGCCATCACCGATATCAATAATAACACTCTGCGCTTCAACTTCTGTCACCTTTCCATTTATTAGTGAATTTTTTGGATGTTCAGATAGCCAGTTTGTAAAGGGATCATCATTTAATTGCTTAATGCCAAGTGAAATACGCTCTCTATCTGAGTCTATTGCAAGAACAATGGCTTCAATATCTTGTCCTTTCTTGTAATTATGAACTGCCTCTTCACCGCTCAAATCCCAAGATAAATCAGATAAATGAACTAACCCATCTATGCCACCTTCAAGACCAATAAATACACCAAAATCTGTAATTGATTTTATTTGTCCGTTAACTGTATCACCCTTCTTGACCTGCTCCGAGAATTCTGCCCAAGGGTTTGCTTGGCATTGTTTAACACCTAACGAGATTCTTCGACGACCTTCATCTATCTCCAGGACCATCACTTCAACTTCTTGGCCAACTACTACTAATTTTGCAGGGTTAACATTTCTATTGGTCCAATCCATCTCTGATACATGCACAAGACCCTCAACACCTTCTTCAATCTCAACAAAACAGCCGTAATCAGCTATATTAGTTATTTTTCCAAGTAATTTCGTATTCACAGGATAGCGAGTTTTTATTGCTTGCCATGGATCTTCTCCAAGCTGCTTGATCCCAAGTGAAACTCTTTGCTTTTCTCGTTCGTACTTAAGAATTTTTACATCAACCTCATCCCCAACATTTACAATCTCTGAGGGATGTTTCACTCGCTTCCATGCCATGTCAGTAATATGCAATAAGCCATCTATTCCACCAAGATCAACAAAAGCACCATAATCTGTTAAATTCTTGATTATACCTTTTACTGTAATCCCTTCTTGAATATTTTCTAGTAATTCAGCTCTTTCTGCACTGTATTCTGATTCTACAACAGCTTTTCTTGACACAACGATATTATTCCGTTGTTTATCTAATTTAATAACTTTGAATTCTAATGTTTTACCTTCAAGGTATGAAGGGTCTCTTACTGGCCTTACGTCAACGAGAGAACCTGGAAGGAAGGCTCTAATGCCATCTATTTCAACTGTAAATCCACCCTTAACTCTACTGCTAATCAAACCTTCTATAACTTCACTTTTATCATGAGCTTCTTGGAGGTTAATCCATGACCTTGCCCTTACTGCTTTCTCTCTTGACAGTCGTGTTTCTCCAAAACCATCTTCAACAGCATCGAGTGCAACTTCAATTTCATCACCAACAGCTATGGTATCTTTCTCTGCAGCAAATTGATCTATAGGGATAATTGCCTCAGACTTGAGACCTGCCGATACAACCACTACATCACTATTTATCTCAACAATAGTTCCATTTATAATGGTGCCAGGCTTAATAATTTTACTAGCAAAGCTTTCTTCAAATAATTCAGCGAAATTTTCAGACATTTTATATTCCAAAGAATTTATATTAAATTCTTATTATATCGCTACGCAACTTCCTTGCTGCAAGCGGTTACCTAAATTATTCTTACATCTTGTAAGAAAGCGTTTTTACATAAAAATTTTATCAATTTGAATGTTTATATAATTCAATAATTTCCTCAGATACTTCAAGAATCGACATATCACTTGAATCGATAATACATGCATCGCTAGCCGGGACTAACGGGGCATGCGTTCTTTCAAGATCTTGCTTATCACGAATAGAAATATCCTTTGAAACGGCGGTGAGGCTAACATTATTACCTAAGTCTTTCAACTGTTTGTGCCTTCTTTTAGCCCTCTCATTAAGACTTGCTGTCAAAAATATTTTCAAGTTCGCCCTAGGAAAGACAAATGTTCCCATATCCCGCCCATCAGCAACCAGACCTGGAGCCTCAACAAAGCTTCTCTGTAGTACCATCAATTCAGCTCGTACGGATGAATAGCGAGCGATAATAGAAGCATCTATGCCACAATTTTCAACTCTTATAACATTTGTGATATTTTCTTCATTCAAAAAAATTGTTTGTTTACCATCATTGGCAGCATCAAAACTTATAATTAGTGAAGCGATTAAATTTTTTACAATACTCTCATTATTTATATCTAAACCAAGTTTCCGCACCGCAAACGCAACAATTCGATATAAAGATCCACTGTCTAAGGTTTTCCATCCTAAAATACTCGCGATTTTTCTCGAAATAGTTCCCTTGCCAGATCCGCTAGGTCCATCTATTGTTATGATTGGTATATGCATTAAATTAACAATTCACCTTACCGGGCTCGTGAATAAAAAGAGAAATCCCTAAGCTTTTCATAAGATCTATAAAACCCGGAAAAGAGGTGTCAATATTTTCGACATCTTTGATTTTGATTTTACCTTTTGCTCCGATAGCTGCCACTACAAATGACATAGCAACCCTATGATCGCCAAAACTATCAACATCACCACCCATAAATTTACTATTCTCAATCACTACACCATCTTTCTTTTCCTTAAGTGATACGCCTAAATTCTTCATTCCAACACACATAGATTTTATTCGGTCACTTTCCTTATGACGCAACTCATCAATTCCATTGATTCTTGTCACACCCTCAGCGTATGCAGCTAAAACAAAAAGAATGGGAAACTCATCAATTGCCAGAGAAATTAATTCTGAATCATCTATCTCGATGCCTTTCAGGCATGACGATTGAACATATATATCGGCAACAGGCTCATCACCAAATGATCTATTATTTTTCAGTTTAATTTGAGCGCCCATATTTTTTATTATAGTTAAAAAACCTATTCTAGTGGGGTTGATGCCGACATCCCTAAGTATTAACGAAGACTTTTTTGCGATTAAAAATGCGGCGATTAAAAATGCAGCTGAAGAAAAATCACCAGGTATTCGAATATCCAACGGCTGTAATTTCATGGGTTGTAGAATTTTCACTTTTTTATTGTTGCATGTGATCGAGCAATTCATTGCTTTTAGCATTCTTTCCGAATGATCTCTCGTAACACTTGGCTCAATTATTATTGATTCATCTTCAGCGTATAAAGAGGCTAGTAATAACGATGATTTAACTTGAGCGCTTGCCAATGGCATCTCATATGAGATGCTTGATATATGCTTATTACCCAATATTTTTAAAGGAAGGCAACCCGATGAACTTTTTATTTCGGCGCCCATCCTTTTTAATGGCTTTATAATTCTCTCCATGGGTCTTTTTGATAATGAAGCGTCACCAATCAATTCAGAATCAAATTTTTGAGCAGATAATAAACCCGCCAAAAGTCTTACCGCAGTGCCAGAGTTTCCTAAATCAATTGGAGTCATAGGTTTTTTTAAACCCATCAAACCAACTCCATGAACAGTTAAATTTGTACCACTTTGCTCAATATTTACGCCCATCATTAGAAATGCTTTGAGGGTAGCTAAACAATCATTGCCTGATAAAAATCCAGTAAAAGATGAAGTGCCTTCAGCAATAGCACCAAATATCAACGCTCTATGTGAAATAGATTTATCACCAGGCACTGATGCTTCACTGTCTTTTAATTTAGATGGTAAAACATAAAGATCCATAGATATTTTTATCTAATCTACTGCTTTTGGGTACGCACCCAGAATTCTAAATAACGAGCAACTTACTTTCAGCTCTTCAAGAACGGATTTGAGGGATTTTTCATCAGCATGACCATCAATATCGAGAAAGAAAACATAATCCCAATTTTTTTTGTGCGATGGTCGTGACTCAATTCTAGTAATATTGATGTTGTTAGTAGAAAAAGGCTCGAGAATTGAATACAGTATACCTGCGCCTGTTTTCGTATCATCGGCCGATAACAAAATCGTTGTTTTATCATCACCACTTGGAGCAATCATGTTTCTACCTATTACCAAGAAGCGGGTAGTATTATCAGATCGATCTTCGATATTTTTAGTTAAGATATTAAGATCATAGATCCCTGCAGCCGTATCTCCTCCAATTGCTGCAGTGCCTTTTTCATCCCTTGCTCGTCTTGCTCCAACCGCATTACTGCTAACACTAATTAATTCAATCTCTGGAAGATATTCGCGAACCCAGCCTCTACACTGAGCTAATGCTTGCTCATGCGCACAAATTCGTTTAATGCTATTTAAATCATTCATTTTTCCAATTAGATGATGCTCTATTCTAAGCTCAATTTCTCCACAAATTTTTAGTGAGGAAGAAAGAAACATATCAAGTGTATTATTAACAGTGCCTTCTGTTGAATTTTCAATAGGTACAACACCAAAATCAGCCGCTTGGCTTTCAACCTCTTGAAAAACTTCATCGATTGATATGCAGGGGAGCGCCCTAACCGAGTGCCCAAATTGTTTGTATACGGCGGCTTGAGTAAAAGTTCCTTCAGGGCCCAGAAAACCCACTTTTAGTGGTTCTTGCTGTGCTAAGCAAGCCGACATGATTTCTCTAAATAATCGGACCATTTCTTCGTTTCTTAATGGCCCTTGATTTCTCTCAAGAACAGATTTAAGCACATCAGCTTCGCGTTCTGGACGATAGAAATCCGTAGAAGCTCCATTTTTTTTCTTCGTTAATCCAATATTTTTGGCAAGTTGGGCTCTTTGGCTAATTAAGCTTTGTATTTGAGCGTCAATCGAATCAATACCCTCTCGAATATCGGTCATATTGATTGCTATTTTTTTGTCTTTTTTAGTCATCTTTTTCATTTGAAGTTAAAATAGATGTATAAGCTAACATGTTGTTATTGAATATAAAAATATTAATTTAATCAATACCAATATTACGAACAGCTAGAACACCATCAATATTATAAATATGTTTGATAATTGAATCTGGGATGACTGTATCTAGATCAACAATTGTATAAGCTAAATTACCGATAGATTTATTCAATAGATCTTCAATATTCAAATCTGCGGAAGCAAGGCAGGTAGATATCTGTCCAACCATATTTGGAATATTTCTATTAGTTACGGTTAATCTATAAGCATTAGTTCTTGGAAGAACTGTGCTTGGGAAATTTACAGAATAACTAATATTTCCATTCTCTAAGTAATCCTTAAGATTCTCAGCAACCATAATTGCACAATTTTGTTCAGCTTCAATCGTTGATGCCCCAAGATGAGGTAAAGCAATAACTTTTTCATGTTCAATCAATGATGGTTCAGGAAAATCACAAACATAACTCCTCAAAATACCGTCATCTAGCGCAGCTAAGACCTCTTCTGAGCTTATCACGCCACCTCTCGAGAAGTTTATCAAGATAGAGTCATTTTTTAATAAACTTAGGCATTCATTATTGATTAAATTTTTTGTTTCAGGAATTAAAGGGACATGAATTGTCACTGCATCCGATCTTCTAAAGATATCTTCTAGTTTTTCAACTTTTTCAACACCGGATGATAGTTTCCAAGCATTATTGACCGTCACTTTAGGGTCGTAACCAATTACCTTCATACCTAAAGCCAAGGCTGCATTTGCAACATGGACACCTATAGCACCTAGACCTATTACCCCAAGTGTTCTACCTGGTAGCTCAATACCAGCATATTTTTTTTTCCCAGATTCAATTAATTTCTTTAGCTCATCGCCATCACAATCGATCGATCGAACAAAATCTCTAGCAGTGCAAATATTTCTAGCAGAGATCAATAATGCAGCAATTGTAAGCTCTTTAACTGCATTGGCGTTCGCACCAGGAGCATTGAATACCGGAATACCTCGATTAGTCATTGATTCTAATGGGATATTGTTAACCCCTGCACCTGCTCTAGCAATAGCTTTAACCGATTCAGGAATGAGGAAATCATGCATATTATATGACCTCAAAATTATCGCAATAGGATCCGTCATCTCGTCACTAAGACTATAATTATCGACAGGGAATCTATCTAAACCCTCTTTAGCTATATTATTTAATATTTGAATTTTATGCATATTAGGACTTCTAAAGAATTATTTATTATCAATCTCAAACTGTTGCATGAATGCAATTAAATCACTAACAGCATCGATACCTACCGCATTATATATAGATGCTCTCATACCACCAACACTTCGGTGCCCTTTTAAATTTACTAGTCCTGCTTGATTTGACTCATGAAGAAATTTCTTTTCTAGTGATTCATCATTAAGAAGAAATGGAATATTCATTCTTGAGCGACAGTTATGCTTAACTGGATTAAAGTAAAGCATTGACTCGTCAATACAATTATAAAGCATATCTGATTTTATGATGTTAGTTTTCTCTATAGCTTTTATACCGCCAAGATCAATCAAATACTCAAAAACTAAACCCGCAACATACCATGAAAATGTTGGAGGCGTATTAGACATAGAGCCAGAGTCGACATAAGTTTTATAATTCATAAGACTTGGAACATTACTTGCAGCTTGCCCAACCAAATCATCTCTAATAATCACCAAAGTAAGCCCTGCTGGACCGATATTTTTTTGAGCACCAGCATATATTAAGCCATAATCAGAGACATTTATTTCTCTTGAAAGAATCGAGCTAGACATATCTGAGACTATTGGTACGCCATTAGATTTCGGCGTAAAATTATACTCTACTCCACCAATTGTTTCATTTTCGGTAATATGTAAATAAGCTGCTCCTTGATCCTTGCACCAATCTTTTTCATCGATTATGGAAGTATAATTATCAGCTTTTGAGTCACATACAATATTGACCTTATTGAATTTAGAGGCCTCTTTGACTGCCTTCTTTCCCCAACTGCCAGTAATGGCATAATCAACAGTTTTGTTTTTAGCAGCCAAATTAAGTGCCACCATAGAGAACTGCAAAGTAGCGCCACCTTGCAAAAATAATACATGATAATTTTTAGGCACATTAAGTAATGTCCTAAGGTCTAATTCAGCTTTTTCAGCTACTTGAGTGAATGATTCTCCTCTATGGCTTGCCTCCATAACAGACATCCCATTGCCGCCCCAATCCGGCAAATCATTTTGGATTTTAGTTAGTACCTCTAAAGGTATAGCACTTGGTCCTGCCGAAAAATTATGAACTCGTGACATTAGGTTGAATTTTTTTTAGAACCTATAATAGGTTATTTGATTCGAATTCAGACTAATCATTATCTTCATCCTCACCTTCAATAGCTTCTATTCCAGCCAAACCAACTAATTTCTGATCATCCGTCAATCTAATTAAAGTAACACCTTGCGTATTTCTTCCGACAATAGAAATCCCTTCAACGGGAGTTCTCACTAATGTACCATTTGAGCTGATTAACATAATTTCATCATCTTCGTTAACCTGCAAAGCACCAACCGTGAGCCCATTCCTATCTGATGTTTTTATTGCTATTACTCCTTGACCTCCACGTTTTTGAGTAGAAAATTCATCGATTTTCGTTCTTTTTCCATACCCATTTTCCGTTGCGGTAAGTAATAAACCTTCATTTACAATGCATAAAGCAATAACCCTATAATTGCTTTTTAAGCGAATCCCACGAACTCCTGAAGCTGTTCTGCCTGTCGGTCTTACATCTTCTTCATTAAATTTAATCGCCTTGCCATTATTTGCCACCAAAAGAACTTCGTTATTTCCATCAGTTATAGCAACATCAATCAAATCATCATCTTTGAGGCCGATAGCAATAATACCATTTGACCTAGGTCGAGAAAACATTTTCAAAGGAGTCTTTTTTACTGTCCCATTACTTGTTGCCATAAAGACAAATGCATCTTCAGTAAATTCCCTAATTGGCAGAACAGCACTTATTCTCTCATCTTCCTCAAGTGGTAATAGATTAATTATAGGCTTCCCTCTTGCCCCTCTACTCGCTTGAGGAACACGATAAACCTTGATCCAGTATATTTTTCCTTTACTGGAGAAACATAGGAGAGTGTCGTGAGTATTTGCTACAAACAACTTATCTATAAAGTCTTCATCTTTCATTTTAGTAGCAGATCTACCTCTGCCACCTCTTTTTTGTGCTTGATACGTATCTGATGACTGGGCTTTGATATAACCGCTGTGAGATAAAGTAACAATTACCTCTTCATCTGGTATCAAATCTTCATCCATTAAATTCGTATAATCTTGATTAATTTCTGTACGTCTTGACTCCCCATACTCTAAAACAATCTCCTTCAATTCATCGCGAATCACTTTAAGCAAGACGTCTGTATCGGAGAGAATCTCGAGCAGGCCTTTAATCAACTCGAGAATATTTTTATATTCATCTATTATCTTATCTTGCTCTAGCCCGGTCAAACGATGCAACCTAAGGTCAAGAATCGCCTGAGCCTGAATAGGTGAAAGGGTGTAAACCTTGTTTTTTAAACCATAATGCTTCTCTAGATCAAGAGGTGCCGTATTCATCCCACCCGCACTCGAAATCATTTTTTCAACACTACCTGGTTTCCAGGCCTTTTTGAGCAGGTTGATCTTAGCTTCAGCAGGAGTAGGAGAGGCTTTTATTAACTTTATCACCTCATCAATATTAGCCAGAGCCACTGCCTGACCTTCGAGTATATGAGCCCTACCTCTAGCTTTTTTAAGCTCAAAAATCGTTCTTCTGGTAACCACTTCACGGCGATGGGCAATAAAGGCTCCCAAAATCTGCTTTAAATTTAGTAGTTTTGGTTGACCCTCATGAAGCGCAACCATATTAATACCAAAAACCGTTTGCATTGATGTTTGTTTATATAAGTTATTCAATACCACATCTGTAACTTCACCTTGGCGAAGCTCTATAACAATTCTCATTCCATCTTTATCAGATTCATCTCTGAGCTCACTAATCCCTTCTATCTTTTTATCTCTGACTAATTCAGCAATTTTCTCGATGAGCCTAGCTTTATTAACCTGATAAGGTAATTCAGTCACTATAATCGCCTCACGATTACGTTTACCCAGCTCCTCAATTTCTGTTCTTGCCCGGATATGCACTCTTCCTCTGCCGGTACAATAGGCTTCATAGATTCCCTGTGTTCCATTGATCATTCCAGCAGTTGGAAAGTCAGGTCCAGGGACATGCTCCATAAGGTCTTTAACTTCTATTTCTGGATCATCAATCAAAGCCAAGCAAGCAGTTATTATTTCCGTTAAATTATGTGGCGGTATATTAGTCGCCATTCCAACGGCAATTCCAGAGGAGCCATTGATTAATAAATTTGGAATTTTTGTGGGCATAACTGATGGCTCAGATTCAGAGCCATCATAATTTTCTAAAAAATCTACAGTCTCTTTATCCAAATCTGCAAGTATTTCATGGGCGATTTTAGCCATTCTAACTTCCGTATACCGCATTGCTGCAGGAGAATCGCCATCAACAGAACCAAAGTTACCCTGGCCATCAACCAACATATGGCGCATTGAGAATGGCTGCGCCATTCTAACGATTGTATCGTAAACAGCAGTATCGCCATGAGGGTGATACTTACCAATTACGTCGCCAACTACGCGCGCTGATTTTTTATAAGCCTTATTATAATCATTACCTAGAACTCGCATAGCATACAATACACGCCGATGGACTGGTTTTAAGCCATCACGAACATCGGGTAATGCACGACCCACTATAACGCTCATTGCATAATCCAAATAGGATTGCTGCATTTCTTCTTCAAGACTTATTGAGAGTATTTCTTTTGCAACTTCAGACATATTTTTCAAAGCCAAGATAATTAAAAAGTATTATTAATGAATATAAAAACATATATTTATATATTTATAATAACCAAAAAAGACGGCTAACATTAATAGAGTTATACTAT
>JAOIZZ010000018.1 GCA_028227395.1 Woeseiaceae bacterium
TCGTGATTATGATTTTTGATAAAATAAATTAAGGATTCATCGAGTATGTCAATGGCAATTGTTTTAATTCTTTTAGTTTTAGGTTCAGTGGTATTCCATTTTGTAAGTCCTTGGACGTTTACTCCATTGGCATCAAATTGGAGCTCAATCGACGACACAATCAATCTTACATTTTGGGTGACTGGTTTCGTTTTTGTCGCAATCAATTTATTCATGGCCTATGCCGTGATAAAATATAAAACAGCACCTGGTAAAAAAGCTTCATATGATCCCGAAAATACAAAATTAGAAACTTGGCTAACTATATTTACTACTATTGGTATAGTTGCAATGCTAGCCCCGGGACTGTTTGTGTGGGGACGTTTTGTGGACGTACCTGAAAATGCAATGCAAGTAGAGGTATTAGGTCAGCAGTGGCATTGGAGTTACCGTTTGCCGGGTGCAGATGGTGAGTTTGGTAACGTAAGCGGCAAGTTAATAACTCACGATAACCCATTTGGTATGGATTATGATGATCCGGTTGGGCAAGATGATATCCTCATAAGCAGCCCTGAACTTCATTTACCTCTTAATGTGCCAGTTAATTTGAATTTACGTTCAAAGGATGTGTTGCATAACTTTACTGTGGCACAGTTTAGAGTGAAAATGGATATGGTTCCTGGCATGGTTACCAGCTTATGGTTCACGCCTACAAAAACTGGTCGTTATGATCTTTTGTGTGAAGAGTTATGTGGTATCGCTCACCATGCAATGCGTGGAGCAGTCATTGTTGAGGATGGCCAAGACTTTGAAACGTGGGTGGCATCTAACCCTACCTTTAACGAGACTCAGGTCCGACTTGCCTATAACGCAGAGCCAAGTACTGCAGCTACACAATATGCTATATGTGCTGCATGCCATGGACAACAAGGTGAAGGCATGACTGTTTTGAATGCCCCAAAAATCTCAGGCCAAAGTGAATGGTACCTAAGAAAACAATTGGAGAATTATAAAGGCGGTCTACGTGGCTCTCACAAAGATGATATTTATGGTCAGCAGATGGCACCAATGTCCATGACACTATTTAATGATGAGGCTATTGATAATGTAATCGCACATATTCAAACTTTTCCTGATAATCCAGCACCAAAAACAATTACAGGTGATATTGAGAGTGGAGAGAAATCCTATGCGGTTTGTGCTTACTGTCATGGTGGAAATGCACAGGGGATTAAAGAAATGAATGCACCTAGAATGGCTGGGATGACTGACTGGTATTTACAAAGACAGCTAAAGAATTTCAAGCATGGGGTTAGAGGCCAGCACCCTAAAGATTATTATGGTAAGCAGATGAGCTTTATGGCAAGAATTTTGCAAGATGATAAGAAAATAGACGATCTTGTGGCTTATATAAATACATTATAAAAGAAGTTTAAATATAAATATTCAATTTCAAATCGATAGAAAAGTAAGGGGAGCCGAATGGCCTTTGTAGCATTTGCAGATAGAGATCATGAGCAAGAGCACCATGATCCACAAACATTTTTAACGAAATATGTATGGAGTCAAGATCATAAAGTGATTGCCATTCAATATGGTGGTATCGCCATTCTTGTCGGATTAATCGCCTTAGGTCTATCAATATTAATGCGACTGCAGTTAGGGTTCCCAAATTCCTTCGCAGTGATTAACCCTGAAAGTTATTATCAATTTGTTACCATGCACGGCATGATTATGGTGGTATATCTATTAACCGCCCTCTTTCTCGGTGGCTTTGGTAATTATCTAATACCATTGATGTGCGGCTCGCGTGATATGGTCTTTCCATTTTTAAACATGCTTAGTGTTTGGTTTTATTTTCTGTCTGTAATAATCCTTCTTGCAAGCTTCTTTGTTCCTGGAGGTACGACAGGGGCTGGATGGACGCTTTATCCACCTCAATCAATTTCTGCTGGTACACCAGGGGCTGGAATGGGGATTATTTTGATGTTGGTCTCATTGGCAGTGTTTATTGTTGCTGCCACGATGGGTGGATTAAATTATGTCACTACAGTCTTACAGGCTAGATGCAAAGGCATGACGTTGATGCGTATGCCTTTGTCTATATGGGGCATCTTCATGGCAACCGTATTAGCATTATTGGCTTTTCCTGCACTTTTGGTGAGTGCAATCATGATGATTTTAGATACCACAATAAAAACGAGTTTCTTCATGCCAGCGATGATCTCTGCTGGTGAGCAGTTAAGTTACAACGATGGAAGTCCGATTTTGTTCCAGCATCTATTTTGGTTCTTCGGTCATCCAGAAGTATATATAGTGGCACTCCCAGCATTTGGACTTGTATCAGATGTATTAGCCACACACGCACGTAAAAATATCTTTGGATACAGAATGATGGTTTGGGCGATCCTTGCAATTGGTGGTCTCAGCTTTATAGTTTGGGCTCACCATATGTATGTTAGTGGAATGAATCCATACTTTGGATTTTTCTTTGCTACCACAACACTCATTATTGCTGTTCCCACGGCTTTGAAGGTATACAACTGGGTACTAACGCTTTGGCAAGGTAATATTCATCTCAGAGTTCCTATGTTATTTGCTATTGCATTTATCTTTACATTTATACATGGAGGCTTGACAGGAATATTCTTAGGAAATGTTGTAATTGATTTACCGTTATCAGATACATATTTTGTAGTCGCGCACTTTCATATGGTGATGGGCGTTTCTCCAGTATTGGTGGTATTCGCCTCTCTTTATCATTGGTTCCCTTTGATGTCTGGTAAAATGTATAATGAAACATTGGGCAAATGGCACTTCTGGTTGACATTCCTAGGAGCATATTCGGTTTATCTGCCAATGCATTATCTAGGCTTTCAAGGTGTTCCTCGACGTTATTTCTCAATGGGTAATACTGACTTTTTACCAGAATCAGCACAAATGTTGAATGCTAGTATCACAGTTTCTGCAATTATCTTAGCTGCTGCTCAATCACTGTTTTTCATAAATATTTTTATGAGTCTATGGAAGGGAAAGAAAGCTGAAAAAAATTGCTGGGGTGCTACGTCACTTGAATGGCTGACACCTGATCAGCCTCCAAAACATGGAAATTGGGGACATGATTTACCTGTAGTGCATCGATGGGCTTATGATTATAGTGTTCCAGGGCAAGAACAAGATTATACGCCGCAAACTGTGCCTGCTAGCGAAGTGCCGGTTGGTCGTGAGCATGGTGTAAGCACTGGTTTTTCATTTGAGACGGATCAAGAGAAATGACAATAACGCTTATATTTCTGGCTGTTATTATGGCAACTTTAATTTTTTGGTTGCTAAGACAGACTCTCAATATGCAGCCGTGGGTATCCGATCCAGAGGCGGACGCTGTTTCTGGGATGTCTCTTAAATCAAATGCACAAACAATTGGACTTACTACTTTTTTAGCTGTTGCAACCTCAATGTTTGCATTATTTGCTAGTGCATATACATTGAGGATGACGATGCCAGATTGGAGCCCCATGAACGAGCCAGCAGTACTTTGGGTTAATACTGGCTTTTTGGTATTTGCAAGTATTGCTTACCAGTGGACAAGCTCAGTTGCATTAAAGAAAAATGCGAAACAGATTAGATTGGGATTAATTATCGCAGGAATTTTTTCAATACTCTTCCTCGTTGGCCAGTATAGTGCTTGGCAACAACTTATAGATAAGGGTATGTATCTTAATACGAATCCTTCGATCGCATTTTTCTATGTCTTAACCGCTATGCATGGACTTCATCTTTTGGGAGGTCTATATGTCTGGGGTAGATCAGTGATTAGAGTATCTAAAGACACTGATATTGAATCCATACGTATAAGTGTAGATCTATGTACTGTTTATTGGCATTTTTTATTGCTGGTTTGGGCATTGTTATTTAGTTTAATGATTTCAACTTAATTAAGAAGAAGGATTACATATGTCAGATGCACCTATGACAGAAGCAGTAGAAGCTGGAGATACCTTTGCAGGTGCAGTTGTTGACTACTCTGCCGATAAACAAGCTTTTCATGTGCCTTGGGGTAAGGCAATGATGTGGATTTTTCTACTAAGTGATACGTTTATATTTAGTACCTTTTTAATAGGTTATATGACAGTAAGAATGTCTGTTCAGGACCCTTGGCCACTTACTAGTGAAGTATTTGCATTGAGCATGGGTGGAGAGCCGATACCATTATTGCTTATCGCTATAATGACTTTCATTCTAATTACATCAAGTGGAACGATGGCGATGGCCGTGAATATGGGTTATCGAAAAGAAAAAGAAAAGACATTTTGGCTAATGGTGGCAACCGCTGTGCTGGGTGCTTCTTTTGTAGGAATGCAAATGTTTGAGTGGACTAAATTGATTGTCGATGAAGGTGTTAGGCCTTGGTATAATCCAATGGGTGCGGCTCAATTTGGCTCTGCCTTTTTTATGATTACGGGCTTTCATGGATTACATGTCACGGGTGGTGTTATTTATTTGCTCGTGGTTGCCTTTAGGGTAAAGAATGGCTTCTATGAAAGACGTGGTAACAATTATGAGATCGTTGAAATTGCTGGTTTGTATTGGCATTTTGTCGACCTTGTGTGGGTATTTATTTTTGCATTTTTTTACTTATGGTAATGATGGGAGTATTTTCATATGTCAGGCTCTGAACAAAACCAACATCCTTTAAGTATCTATTATTCAGTTTGGATACTATTATTTGTAGTCAGTGGATTTTCATATGCGGTTGATTATTATCAACTTCAAGGCACATTAAGATGGACATTGATTTTAATTTTCATGTTTGTTAAAGCTTATTTTATAACAGCTATCTTTATGCATATGACATGGGAAAGAAAGGCATTGCAATTAGCTATTTTATTGCCGCCAATTTTTGTTGCGGTATTTATAGGCCTTATGGCAATAGAAGGTGATTACACATTTCTAACGCGGGTAGAATTTTTCACTGAAAGTGATTTTGTCCCTGTTTATCACAATAGCGGCGCTGAGCACTAATTTATTTGATTGAAGTAGCTATTTTGGTTGACATAATAGCTACTTCTTTAGATATTTTTTCCGTATCTAAGGTAAAAAATTGATCCTTATGCATCAATAGTTTTCCATTCACAATAACAGTTTCGACATCTTGTTCATCCGTTACATATACTAAATGGGATGCAATATCATAATTAGGCTGATGATGAACATCATCGAATGCAACTTGTATTATATCAGCATCCATTCCAATTTCTATTTTGCCTACTTTTTCGTCGAGGCCAATTATTTTTGCAGCACTCGTTGTGGCCATTCTTAAAACCGTTGTGGCAGGTAAAACCTCGGGATTCATTTGAGTAACTTTTTGCAGAAGTGCTGCCAAACGCATTTCTTCCCACATATCTAAATCATTATTGCTGGCCGCTCCATCAGTACCTATCCCAATAAGAATACCAGCATCTAACATTTCCGTGATTGGTGCTACACCACTAGCCAATTTCATATTGGATGTGGGATTATGAATTACTCCCACATTACGTTCTGCTAGAATTTCAATTTCTTTTTTTGTAGGCCAAACCACATGCGCCGCAATAGTTCTTCCTTTGAAGAAATCAATCGAATCAAGCGCCTCAATACTCGTCATTCCATAAGTTGTTTTTGAGTATTCTAATTCAAACTCAGATTCAGATAAGTGAATACTGATTGGAGTATCAGTGAGATTTGCTATTCGACGTGTCTCTTTCAATTGATCAAGATTCAAAGTATAGATTGCATGAGGGCCTAGAATTGGAGTGATGGTAGAAATTTTATTTGTCCAACGATCAATATATTCTTTGCCTCCATTAATGGCATCTTGAGCATTTTTAGCATTAGGTGTTTGGTTATTACTAACTGTCGATGAAATTAGACCTCTAAGACCACATTGAGCAACAACTTTAGAGATAACTTCTGGGTAGAAATACATATCGACAAAAGTTGTAGTACCACCTCTGATCATTTCCCAGCAAGCTAATTCTGTACCAATTCTGACAAAATCTGCATCAACAAATTCTTGCTCTAATGGAAATATGTAATTATCTAGCCAATCAATGAGAGAACGATCATCGGCAATACCTCTAAGTAATGTCATTGCAGCATGAGAGTGGCCATTGATTAACCCAGGTAGTGCAATTTTATTTTTGCCTGAGATTCGTTGATCAGTCCGATATTTTTGATCTATGATGTTTTTATCATCTATATCTAAAATCAGACCATTATTTATAGCGATAGCTGCATTTTTGAGAATAGTGTCTGAAGAGTTCATTGTGAGGATATGATCTGCTTCTAAGATTATATCTACATGACGTTTTTCAGTATTGACTCCTTGGGCGCAGGAATTGGATGAGACCATCACTAGGAAAAGTAAAAAGTAGGATAAATTTATATTTCTATGCATGATATTTTTATGTGTATTTAAAATTATTAAGATAACCTATAGTATAATTCTTTTAAAAGCTACAGCCCCTTCTTTTGGTTATGGGTTAAATGGAGAATATATATTATTAGTCTATTAGGTATGGGTGCAATCCTCGCTATAGCTTGGATATTTTCTGAAAATCGTAAAGCAGTCAATATTAGAATAATTGTAATGGCGTTTTTATTGCAATTTCTAATTGCATATTTTGTTCTAACGCTGGATTTTGGAAAACTCATAATCCAAACACTCAGTAATGGCGCCAGACATATTATTGATTTTTCTCAAGAAGGTGTCTCATTTGTATTTGGTCCATTAGCTAACGAATGGAGTTTTGCAATTAATGCACTTCCTGTAGTAATTTTTCTATCAGCTTTAACTGCAGTGCTTTACCACCTTCGAATAATGCAGATATTTGTTAATGTAATCGGCGGTGCACTTAATAAAATACTGGGAACAAATATCATTGAATCAATGAATGCTGCAGCGAATATATTTCTAGGAATGGACAGTTCGCCATTGGCTGTGAAGCCTTATCTAAGCAGAATAAGCGATGCCCAAATGTTCGCAATAATGGTTTCAGGTTTAGCATCCGTTGCGGGTACTGTACTTTTAGCGTATGCCCAAATGGGCGCCCAATTGGAATATCTTTTGGCGGCATGTTTTATGTCAGCTCCGGGTGGTTTGCTGATGGCAAAAATTATAATGCCAGATGACTCTAATAATGATTCTGGGATTAAAAATATAGATATCAATGCCACAAAAAGCCCTCATACGAATATCATCATGGCAGCAGCCGTTGGGGCGAGTGATGGTGCTAGATTGGTAGTTAGTATTGGTGCTATGTTAATTGCTTTTGTGGCGTTGATTGCCATGATGAACAGTTTATTTGTAAGTGTGGGCTCTTTAGTTGGTATTGAAGATCTGACTATGCAAAAAATACTTGGTTGGATTTTTTCTCCAATTATGTACTTATTAAGTATTCCTTGGGATGAAGCACAAGCAGCAGGAGCATTATTCGGGGAAAAATTAATTTTAAATGAGTTTGTTGCTTTCAGTCATTTGACTGAATATTTGTCTGGTATGAGTGAAAAAACTATCGTTATTGTCACTTTTGCTTTATGTGGATTTGCAAACTTTGCCTCAATTGCAATTTTAATGGGATCAATGGGTATATTGGTCCCAGAGAGAAAAGAATTTATTGCTCGTTTTGGCCTCAAGGCTGTACTTGCTGGTTCTTTGGCGAATCTAATGAGTGCAGCATTTGCTGGCTTATTATTTGTTTCTTAACGAGGCTACTCATATTATGCGTGAAAAAATAATTATTGATTGTGATCCAGGCCAAGACGATGCGGTTGCACTATTTTTGGCAATGGCTTCATCTGATGAATTAGATATTCTTGGTATCACCGCTGTGGCAGGCAATGTTCCTTTGGAGCTTACACAGAGAAATGCTCGTATTATTTGTGATATTGCCGGAAATAAAGACATGTCAGTTTATGCGGGCTGTTCAAGGCCAATGTTATTGAATTTAGTAACTGCCGAGAATGTACATGGTATGTCGGGTTTAGATGGAATTGATATCTATGAGCCAGTTAAAAAAATTGATGAAACTCATGCGGTTGATTTTATTATTGAAACACTGAAAGCCTCAACAGATAAATCAATTACTCTTGTTCCAACAGGCCCATTAACTAATATAGCGATGGCAATAATTAAAGAACCATCGATATTAAATAATATTAAGCAAATTGTTTTGATGGGAGGAGCTATGCGAGAAGGAGGGAATCTATCGCCTTCTGCTGAGTTTAATATTCTGGTTGATCCCCATGCCGCTCACGTGGTCTTTGATTCTGGACTGCCAATTATTGTGATGAGTTTGGATGTGACCCACCAAGTACTCACAACCAAAGAACGAGTGGCTAAAATTAGTAAGATAAATAATCCGGCAGCCCAAGCGACGGCCGGAATGCTTCAGTTTTTTGCAAGATACGACTCTGCAAAATATGGATTTGATGGTGCCCCACTTCATGATCCATGTACTATTGCTTGGCTCTTGGAGCCCGATTTATTTCAAGGAAAACCTTGTCATGTAAGTATTGAAACTGGATCAAATTTAACCATGGGTCATACTGCGGTTGATTTTTGGGGTATAGGAAATACCAAACCTAATGTTACTTGGATGCATACTATCGATGCAGATGGTTTTTATACATTATTGACTGAGCGTTTAAGGAATTTTGCTTAAATAATTAGTTATATTTCGTATTCTTGGGTAATCGTTTTATCAAGTCTTGCTCCAACTTGTTGTATGACTTTAGAGGCGGCCCATGAACCTAACTGAGCACATTCTTGGAGGGATTTTTCTTGAGTTAAGCCATATAGGAAACCCGCGGTATAGGTATCACCAGCACCGGTTGTATCAATTACATTATTAGTATAATTCGCCTTTTGCTGGATGATATTAATCCCATCAATAATTAATGAGCCTTTTTCACCTCGTGTAATAACAAAAAGTATATTTGTGTGGGAGGAGAGTCTTTTAATCATTTCTTCTTCAGAATCTGTTTCTGTGAGAGCCATCGCCTCATCTTCATTGCCAAAAACAATATCAATACCTTGATTAATGATATCTTTAAAAGCTTGATGATGTCGTTCAACACAAAATGAATCGGACAGAGATAGTACAATTTGTGCCTTTGTTTTCAGTTTTATTTTCATGGCTTCTTCGGCAATAGAGCGACCATCTTCAATATCCCATAGATATCCTTCGAGTAAAATAATCCCCGACTCGCCAATGGTGCCTTGGTTAATATCACTCGCAGCTAGTTCTGTGCAGGCACCTAAGTATGTTTGCATAGTTCTCTGGCCGTCTTTGGTTATTAATACATGACTCCGAGCAGTTGGTGATCCATTCTCGGCAGGAGTTAATCTCATATCAACGCCCAAAGATTGCATATCATTGACGAATATTCGACCTAACGAATCGTTTTTTACTTGACCAATATAACCAGCTTCACCTCCAAAATTTGCAAAACAAGCAATTGTATTTGCAACAGATCCACCTGACATTTCTTTTTTAACTGATAATTTTTTATATAAATCAAATGCGGTTAATTCATCAATAAGTATCATTGATCCTGGCTGCGCTTTAAGGTCTTCTAGAAATTCATCTGTTACCTGCGCCAGAATATCGACAATTGCATTACTTATCCCTAAGAGCTGAACTTTATTTTGCATTGATTTCTTTCCTATTATAAATGTGCAAAACTGCATTATTTTTATCTTCTAAGTCACTATTATAGGTGTATTATTTGGGTTAAGCATTATTTTGTAGCGATATTTAATATGAAAAAAATTATTCTTACGGCTCAAGAGTTACTTGATGATTCATATCGTCTTGGCTTGCAGGTGATTGAAAGTAAATATAAGCCAACTTTTTTGTTAATTTTTTGGCGCGGAGGGGGTCCAATTGGAGTAGCTATTCATGAGTTATTTAAATTTAAAAATATTAAAATTAATCACATGGTATTGAAGACATCCTCATACACGAATTTTGAACAATCAAATCAGATTCATATCGACGACATGAGTAATTTGGTAAAAAATATTTCACAACAAGATAAATTATTAATTATCGATGATATTTTTGATACAGGAAGAACTTATGCTGCTGTGATGGATGCACTGATCGAAGAGTGTGGTGAGAATCACCCATCCGAAATCCGTGTGGCTGTTCCTTGGTACAAACCAGAAAGAAATAAAACTAAATACATCCCCGATTATTTTATACATACAACAGATCAATGGGTTGTTTTTCCACATGAGTTAGATGCTCTTAATGATCAGGAATTAGCAGTACATAGACCGATTGTGAGAAATGAAAAATAGCCTCAATGCCAATAGATTATTTATTTGAGTAACCAATAGTAAGAGAATAGTTATGAAAAAAAATTCGATGGACGCGAATCAAAAAAATCCGCTGGATATTATTTTATCTGAAGCACCTAATTTTTCAGCTCATGAGGCTGTTGATATGGTTAGGGAAAATTATGGATTAGATGTAACAGTAAAAGAACTAGTGAGTGAGAGGGATCAGAATTTTCTAATTAGTACTGTGTTAGGAAAAAGATATGTTTTTAAAATAGCAAATTCTGAAGAGGATATAGAGGTTACTGATTTTCAAATTAAAGCGCTCACACATATCCAGCTCAAAAAAGATGATTCTATCATTACGCCTGAAATAAAGAATTCAAAATTGAATCTTGATTCAATTCAAATTAGCAAAGATGGAAAAGTTTTTAATGCAAGAGTGGTAACGTATCTAGATGGCGAACCTATGTGGTCATCAGATAACTCAATACCAGATCTCTATGTAGCAAGTGATATGGGTAGATATTTGGCATGTCTAGGTAAAGCATTAAAAGATTTTATTCACCCAGGATCAAATCAAAGTTTGTTATGGGATATGAAGCAAGCATTATTTTTGCGTGAGATAACGGGGCATATTTCAGATAATCACTCCAAAAAAATGGTGAATGAAGTCTTAACTGCTTTTGAGGATTACGCATTACCAGTTTTTGATTTCTTGCGTTGGCAAGTTATTCATAACGATATGAATCCAGATAATGTCTTGATTGATACAAAAGGAATGAGACGAGTCTGTGGCGTCATAGATTTTGGCGATATGGTTTATTCTCCTTTAATTATTGATATTGCCGTAGCGGCTTCTTATTTAGATACGGATGATGGTAATCCACTGTATTTAATGAATAACTTTATTGCAGGATATAATAATGTAACGAAACTTACTCTTGATGAGATAAGTATTTTATTTGATTTAATAAAAGTTCGTCTTGCAACGACTGTTGCCATCGCAGCATGGCGCAAATCATTTCGTGATTCAGATGATCCGTACTTAGTGCTTAATTCTGATGATACTTCTCTTAAATTACTTGAAAGATTGATTGAGATACCACGAGAGCATGCAATTCAAACATTTAGACAAATTTGCGCCTCCAATGATTAAAAAACAATTACAGCAGCTAATTTTTAAAGTAGTTCATATAAAGCCAAATGAGCTTAAGGCTACTTTATTGTCATTTTGTTTTGTTTTTTTATTAATGACCGCGTACTTTATTCTCAGACCTCTAAGAGATGCTATGTCGAGCGATTGGTCAGATCCTGAATTAAGTTGGCTATGGACTTCGACATTCTTCTTTAGCTTCATTGCCGTTACTTTGCATGGAGTAATCATATCTAGAGTAAAGCTTAAATATGTTGTTCCAGGTGTTTATATCTTTTTTTCATTGTCCTTTGTTTTGTTTTACTTATTTGCTGCTGTAATACCCGATCCAGATTTTTTAAATAAATGCTTTTATGTATGGCTTAGTGTATTTAGCTTATTTCATGTATCTGTTTTTTGGAGCTTTATTTCAAATTTATTTTCTACTGAACAAGCACCTCGCTTATTTAGTTTTATTGCCTCAGGCGCTAGTATTGGCGCTATTATTGGCCCCACGATACCAATTCTATTTGCAAGTGACCTTGGTGTGATGAATTTACTCTTGATTGCTGCAGGAATATTACTGCTTCCTGTACCTATAATTAATTATCTAGAGTCATTAAAAACTACTGAATTAGGCAATAAAAATCTAGATACTCAGCGATCCAATAAAAAATTAGAAAGAGATCTTTTATCCGGTTTTATGACTCTCATTAAAGATCCATATCTTGTTTCAATTGGAATTTTTATCTTACTTTATGTTGCTATGAATACATTTGTTTATTTTGAGCTTAGAAAGTTCTTAATTGATTTTGATAGAGATACTCGTACCCAAATATGGGCTTCTATTGATCTAGCTGTCAATTTATTGGCTATAACAACTGCAATTTTTGCAACCAGTCGAATAGCTAAACGCTTTGGAATGTCAATGACTTTGGCAATAATTCCTTTGTTGATGATTGTTGGTTGGATGGCGGTGGCTGTTTCTCCGATATTGATGGTTTTAATAGGCTTGCAAATAATAAGAAGAGCTGGGAATTATGCAATCACTAAACCAGGCAGAGAAATGTTATTTACCATGGTCAGTAATGAGGCTCGTTATAAGGCAAAACCAGTTATTGATATCGTGATTTATCGTGGAGGTGATATGTTGACAGCTTGGTTTTATACGCTATTGACTGCATCTTTTGGGCTTGGTTTAAATTTCATTGCCTTGATTGCCGCTTGCTTGGCGGGTTTGTGGGCTTTTACTGGCGTTTATCTAGGAAGAAAATATAATAATCAGAATGACGTCGTAATATAGTACGAAAATTTATTAATCAAGGAATTATATTTGTTATGTCCTATGAATCATTGCAACAATTGGCAATAACGATAAGAGGTCGACGAACGATTAAAATGTTCGAACAACGATCAGTGGATCCTAATATTATCAAAGATGCTATCGAGGTCGCTCGCTGGGCGCCAAACCATCATCTAACTGAACCTTGGCATTTTTATCTTTTAAATGATGATGTAATTAAGAGAAGTATAGATTTGATTCGTATTATTGTGACTGAGAAGAAGGGCGAAGAATTAGGTAATTTCAAAGCACAGGACGCAAAAAAAAGACCAGGGTGGTTGATTGTTACTTGTAAGAAATCTGAGGATGAATTAACCCAACAAGAAGATTATGCAAGTGTATGCTGTGCCATACAGAATTTTAGTTTGTATTTGTCGGAAGCAAAATTAGCATCAAAATGGGCTACTGGCCCAATAATTAGAGACCAGCGTTATTATGATTTATTAAATATAGACATGAACAAGGAATTCATTGTAGGGCTTATTTGGTATGGCTACCCTAAGATTTTACCTAAACAGAATCGTAAGGAAATAGATGAAATTATAACTTACATCGATTAAGTTAAATTTAAATCTACAACATTCTGCTTTAAGGCTTTATAGCTCAATAGATAAACTATTAAAGTCAAAAAACCAAAAACTGCCATTACTAAAATGGTATTTGTTATTGAATGGTTATAGATAATACCTGTGAAGATAGAACCTATTGATGAGCACAAATTTTGAAGCGTACCAATTATTGAGGCTGCTATTCCAGCTATTTTTGGTACTGGATCAAGAGCCATAGCCGTCGCATTAGAAATTAAAAAGCCAGTGCCAAGCATATATATGCATATACTAAACCAAAGCCATATGAAGTTAGCTTGATTCTGCCAGGCAAAATAAATCAGCATTATGGCACCAAGCCCAACAAATAGTGCTCCGATACCTGTTATTTTTAATATATTATATTTTTTTAGTAAGCGTCTATTAATGACTGAACCAATTAAGACGGCCAGTCCAGCTAGTGCGAAAATTGGTCCAAACCATTTAACTGGAAAATTGTATATACCAATAATCAATGAGGATGAAGCTGTAATCAAGGACATATAACCCATCGTTGGAATTACAACTAACAACATACCGATAATACTTTGCTTGTGAGTGAGAAATTCTCTTATACCATTAAATAATTGCTGTTTAATATGCCTATCTTTGTCGGGTTTTTTTGTTTCATATAGCCCCTTATTGATACTGAAAAATATTATAATGCCAAATATTGTGATTGCTATAAATGGAGCACGCCAATTAAACTGCGATACCAAAAAGCCACCTATAATTGGTGCCAGCATCGGCGTTGCTGTAAATATCATAACCATAACAGATAGAATGCTAGCTGCTTTTTTACCACTAGCAATGTCCCTGACTATAGCACGAGATACAACCACCCCAACTGAGGCACCTAGTCCTTGAAGAAATCTTCCAAGTAACATTATTTCTATTGATGTGGCTAAGGAGGTAACAATACCAGCAAATATGAAGATTAAAGTTCCACTTAGCAATATAGGGATTCTACCAATACGATCAGATAGTAAACCAGCAGGCATTTGACCAAGTGCAATGCCTGCCATAAAAGCACCAATAATGAATTGTCCTGTGGATAAATTACTGGAAAGATCAATCACCATATCGGGTATTGATGGCAGGCTCATATCGATTGATAAAGCACCTATTCCGGTTAGGCAGCCAAGAACAATGATGAATCTTCGCTTTACTGCAAATTCAATATTCATTTAATAGGTTTTTAATAATTTAATTAAATAGATGAAGTTCTAATGATACAGAAAAGTAAACTCAGTTATTTGCTTATATATTGATTAAGAGCTGACTAAATGCCGGCAAAAATTCAGAGAACACAGTCAGAATTCATGTAAGTCGAAATCTTGCTAATTACAAAATTCCTAAGGTTTTTCATATTGTCGATGAGATTCCGCTAATGCCGAATGGCAAAATTAATAAAAAGTTGCTAACTCAATACGCGGAGGATTATCTCGACTAAATTACATACGAAAGACAAATATTAGTGTGTTTTTCCCTTGATATATAAAGCAGATAATTGATCTAACCCGAGCCAATAAGATAGTTCATTCGGATGATTTATATCCCAAACAGCAATATCAGCTTGTTTGCCTTGCTCCAAAGTGCCTTTTGTATTTGTTGCACCCAAAGCTTTAGCTGCTTCTCTTGTAACCCCTGCTAAACATTCTTCAGGTGTTAGATTGAAAGTATTTGATGCTAGCGTCATTGCTAGTCTTATTGAGCAAAGTGGTGACGTACCTGGATTACAATCTGTGGCTACTGCCATGGAAACACCAGAATTACGAAGTTCTTGAATTGGCGGTAATTGTGTTTCGCGTAATGTCATGAATGCGCCAGGAAGAAGTACGGCTACACAATCAGCTTCCGCAAGAGCATGAACTCCTTCCATCGAAGTATATTCAAGGTGATCCGCTGATAAAGCATTAAAATCTGCGGCTAATTTTGCCCCATTCGAATTAGATAGCTGATCGGCATGAAGCTTAACAGGCAATCCTAAGGAGATTGCTTTTTCAAATAGTTTTTCAATTTGATTGTTACTGAAGGCAATTTTTTCGCAATACGCATCAACAGCTTCGATGAGTCCAAGATTATTTATTTCTGGAAGAACTTCCTCGCAAAGGTATTGAATATAACTATCACTGTTATTTTTATATTCAGGTGGGATCGCATGCGCACCTAGAAAAGTTTTATGAACTGAGATACCTTCATTTTCAAGATTGGATGCAACTTTTAGCATTTTTATTTCAGTTTCTAAATCAAGGCCATAACCGGATTTAATTTCAATGGTTCCGACGCCTTCTTGACGAAGAGATAATAAACGTGCCCTTGAGGTATCGGTCAAAACGTTGATATCGCAATCACGAGTTGCGTTTACAGTTGACACTATACCGCCACCTTCATTAGCAATATCTACGTAACTCTTTCCCTTAGCTCTTGCTTCAAATTCCCAAGCACGATTACCACCAAATACAAGATGAGTATGACAGTCAATTAAAGCAGGTGTTAACCATTTACCAGGCATTGATAGTGTTTCTTTAGCTGTTTTATTAGGCAAGTCTTTCATGGGTCCTAGCCAAACAATTAAACCCTCCGAAATAGCTAATGAACCATTTTTAATTAAGCCATAAGGAGTTCCATTATTTGCCATCGTTGCAATATCAACGTCAGTAATTAAAAGGTCCCACTCAGTCATTATATTGCTCCATTAGATGGTATTTCTTGCTTTAAAAAGTAGCATGTAATAGCCTGTATATACAACTAATTTTTAGAATAATTATGCAATCAATTTACGCAAAAAATATATATTTAGAGGATAGATGGCAGAAAAATGTTCGTTTGGATATATCTAATGGAGTAATCCAAGATATTAAGCTTGATGCTATGACTCAATCTCAGGATGAGATTATTGATATCCTTATACCGGGTTTATGCAATGCGCATAATCATAGTTTTCAGAGAGCCATGAGTGGACTTACTGAATTTAAGCCTGCCAGTACCCAAGATAATTTTTGGACATGGCGCGAGACCATGTATCAACTTGTAGAACAGGTTGATGCTTCAATTATTTCTGCAATAGCAGCGCAGGCTTATCAAGAGATGCTTGAGAATGGCTATACCTCGGTTGTGGAATTTCATTATCTACATCGAGAGCAAGGGACAGATGAGTTCAATCATGCTTTATTAGAGGCGCTTGTTGAGGCGGCTACTTCTACTGGCATTAGATTAATATATACCCCTGTCCTTTATCAAAGAGGGGGTTTTAAAGACGAGATATTATCAGCTAGGCAGGAGCAATTTTATCTTACTTGTGAAGAGCTAATTCTTCACTATCAATACGCAAAATCAATTCTTGCTGAACGACATTCTTTGGCAATTGGGGTACATAGTTTGCGTGCAGTGACAAATGCTTCTATGCAAAAGATAGTTGATTTCGCTAAAGAAGAACAAGTTCCTTTTCATTTGCATATTGCTGAACAACAAAAAGAGGTAATGGACTTTTATGAGATATATGAGAAGAGGCCCGTTGAATGGTTAATGGATAATTACGCTGTTGACGAGAATTGGTGCCTTGTTCATGCGACACATCTAGATGAAGGAGAGTTAAATATTCTGGCAAAATCAGGGGCTGTTGTCTGTTTATGTCCAACTACTGAAGCAAATTTAGGTGATGGCATTTTCAAGTTACATGATTATGTGACTCAAGGTGGAAAGTTAGCTATAGGTTCGGACAGTAATATTTCGATTAATCCTTTTGAGGAATTACGTTGGTTGGAGTATGTGCAAAGATTGGTGAAACTAGAGAGAAATATAACATCTTCAGAAGATCGAAGTAGTGGATATTGTTTATTTAACATGGCTTTAGATGGAGGAGCGCTTGCCTCAGGTAATAAGAAAATAGGCTCACTTAAAAAAGGAGGCTATGCAGACTTTCTTGAGCTGTCCAGTGACAATCCCTCTCTTGTAGCGCATGAAACTAATACGTTATTGGATGCGATTATTTTTTCCAATCATAATTCTTTAGTAAATCGAATTATGATTCATGGAGAGTGGCTTATGACTGATCCTCTTATCAAGAAAAACTTCCAGATAGCCATGCATAAAATATCTAACAGAAAATCGAGAGACTGATGATGTTAAGGAAAACTCCTCGTTATCAGCAGCTCAAAGAATTAATCATTGATCAAATATCAAGTGGAGCTCTAAAGCCATCACAAAGAGTACCATCAGAAAACCAACTTGTTGTCTCAATGGGAGTTTCAAGAATGACAGCAAATCGAGCATTGCGTGAATTGAACGATGAGGGTTATTTAGATCGTAAAGCAGGAGTTGGATCGTTTGTTTCTGATCTCAAAGCAGCATCACATTTACTTGAGGTGAGAAATATTGCTGATGAAGTGAAATCGCGAGGCCATGAGTATTCTTCAAGAGTCATAAAGCATGTAAAGAAAATTGTTCCTAAAGATATCGCAAAGGCAATGAATATAAATAAAGATATGGAGGTAGCTCATATTTTGTTGGTGCATTATGAAAATGATATACCAATTCAAATTGAAGATCGTTTTGTTGATACTTCATTTGCTCCTGGTTTTATGAAACAAGATTTTTCTCTTGTAACTCCAAGTGCTTATCTGAGTGGTATCGCACCGCTCCAAGAGGCAGAGCAAGTGGTTAAAGCGGTAATACCTGAGAATGCTATAAGCAACCTTTTGCAAATTGATCAGGGTCAGCCATGTCTTTTGATTACCCGGCGAACATGGGTTTTAGGTAAGCCAGTAACTTACGGAAGATTCTTTCATCCTGGCGATCGGTACGAACTGATTGGACATTATAAACCGCCACAAGAGAAAAATATCACAACATTAAATAAATTATGATGAGAACTATTATGAAAGAAAAGCGCGTAATTAAATCACCAGTAGGATCAAAGCTTACAGCCAAAAGTTGGTTAACAGAAGCGCCTTTGAGGATGCTAATGAATAACCTTGACCCAGAAGTAGCAGAAAATCCTGATGAGCTGATTGTGTATGGTGGAATCGGTAAAGCAGCAAGAAATTGGGAGTGTTTTGATTCTATTGTATCGAGCTTGACTGCACTTGATGACGATGAAACGTTATTGATCCAATCTGGAAAACCAGTTGGCGTATTTAAAACTCACACGAATGCTCCTCGAGTATTGATTGCAAATTCAAATTTGGTCCCAGCTTGGGCGAATTGGGAGCATTTTAGAGAGTTAGATAAGAAAGGTTTAATGATGTACGGTCAGATGACAGCCGGCTCTTGGATCTATATTGGCAGCCAAGGGATTGTGCAAGGCACATATGAAACGTTCGTGGAAATGGGGCGGCAACATTTTAATGGCGATTTGAATGGTCGTTGGATACTTACCGCTGGTTTAGGTGGAATGGGAGGCGCACAACCGCTTGCAGCCACAATGGCAGGAGCATCTATGTTAGCGATAGAGTGTAGTGCTGAACGAATCGAAAAAAGATTGGAAAGTAAATATCTTGATCGTGCAGTAGAATCACTTGATGAGGCAATGGATTTAATCAATCAATCAATACAAAAGAATATGCCTTTATCTGTTGGCTTGTTAGGTAATGCTGCAGAAATTCTTCCAGAAATGATTAAACGAGATATCAAACCAGATATTGTCACGGATCAAACTTCGGCACATGATCCTGTAAATGGTTATTTACCTATTGGATGGACTATTAAAGAATGGTATGAGAAACAAATCTCTGATCCTGAGGCAGTATCCAAAGCTGCAAAAAAATCAATGGCGAAACATATAGAAGCAATGTTGGAATTCCATCATGCTGGAATTCCAACAGTTGATTATGGTAATAATTTAAGGCAAGTGGCTTATGACGAAGGCGTAAAAGAAGCCTTTGCATTTCCTGGATTTGTTCCAGCTTATGTAAGACCTCTCTTTTGTCGAGGCATAGGACCATTTCGTTGGGTAGCACTATCTGGTGACCCTGAAGATATCTATAAAACCGATGCAAAAGTGAAAGAATTGATACCTGATGATATGCATTTACATAGATGGATAGATGCAGCGCAAGATAAAATAAAATTCCAAGGATTGCCCGCAAGAATTTGCTGGTTAGGTCTAGGGCAGCGAGATCGTATGGCGCTTGCATTTAATGAGATGGTTAGAAATGGTGAATTAAGTGCACCGGTTGTAATTGGGCGAGATCATCTAGATAGTGGATCAGTTGCCAGTCCTAATCGTGAAACTGAAGCTATGCTAGATGGCTCCGATGCGATTTCAGATTGGCCTTTGCTAAATGCACTCCTAAGTACTGCTGGCGGTGCGACCTGGGTTTCGTTACATCATGGAGGCGGTGTTGGTATGGGTTATTCTCAGCACTCTGGATTAGTCATTGTTTGTGACGGTACCATTGAGGCAGACCAAAGAATTTCACGTGTTTTATGGAATGATCCGGCGACAGGAGTTATGCGTCATGCGGATGCTGGCTATAAAGACGCCATTGATTGTGCAAATGAGCATGATCTCAATTTACCAATGATAAAAAATTAGGTTTAACAATGAAATTACATATAGATAACAAACCATTAGATTTAGACTCCTTAAGAAAAATTGCTTCTGAATCTATAGAGATATCAATTGATCAATCTGTTAAAGATAAAGTTGATCTTGCTTTTCAACAAATTCAAGCCTCGATTAATAACAATGAAACTGTTTATGGGGTGAATACTGGTTTTGGTAAGCTAGCTAAGATTCGAATAGAAAATCAAGATTTAGAGGAGTTACAAAGAAATTTAGTTTGCTCACATGCAGTAGGAGTGGGTGAATTTTTGCCAGAGAAGATAGTTAAGATCATTATTGTACTTAAAATAATGGCTCTTTCTCAAGGTTTATCGGGGGTATGTAATAATGTCATACAACGCTTATGTGATCTTATTAATCATCAAATATTTCCTTGTATACCCGCGAAAGGCTCTGTTGGGGCCTCAGGTGATCTGGCGCCTTTAGCACATCTTTCCCAAGTACTTATTGGGGAGGGGCACGCATCTTTCAATGGGAAAGTTATCAGCGCTGAAGAAGCTTTGAAAGCCTGTTCACTTGAGCCTTTGAAATTGGGACCAAAAGAAGGTTTGGCTCTACTAAATGGAACGCAAGTCTCAACAGCTATAGCAATTAGTGCGTATTTTGAATTAGAGAACTTATTCCAAGCGGCCATATATGCGGGTGCATTAACGGTAGATGCAATAAAAGGGAGTCAAAAACCATTCGATTCTCGCATACATGATGCCAGAGGTCATTATGGTCAAAAAGTTGTTGCAAAAAAATTAAAATATTTGCTTCAAGGCAGTGAAATTATGATTTCACACAATGACTGTGATCGAGTACAAGATCCTTATTCTATTCGATGCCAGCCACAAGTTATGGGGGCATGTTTAGATATTATGCACCATGTCTCATCAATTTTAGTTATTGAAGCTAATGCCGTTACTGATAACCCTTTAGTATTTGTAGACACTAAAGAAATTTTATCTGGCGGTAATTTTCATGCTGAACCAATAGCTTTTGCAGCTGACCATCTTGCCTTAGCCATTGCTGAAATTGGATCTATAGCTGAAAGAAGGTGTGCTTTGCTAATAGATCCACAATTAAGCGGATTACCTGCTTTTTTAGTTAAAGAAAGTGGCTTAAACTCGGGTTTTATGATTCCTCAGGTCACAGCTGCAGCACTGGTGTCTGAGAATAAAAATCTAGCATATCCTGCGAGTGTCGACAGCATACCCACCTCTGCGAACCAGGAAGATCATGTTAGTATGGCTACTCATGCAGCCTATCGTCTTCTGACTATGACTCAAAATCTGGCTCATGTGATTGCGATTGAATATTTAAGTGCCGCACAAGGCGTTGATTTTCATAAACCTATGAATACCTCAAAAAAGTTACATAATATTATGAATAATATACGTGCAATATCAGATCCTTTAAATAATGATCGATCGCTAGCTCCAGATATTGAGCATTTATCTAGGCTCATAATTACTGGAGAATTGTGCCCGAAAGAGCACGAAATATTCTCTAAATGAATCTTGTAAAGACATCTGATCCATTTACATTTCAGCATGGGCGATCACCATTACTGTTGAGTATCCCTCATGATGGAAGAAAGTTAAAAGTAGGAATGTCTAATCAAATGACTAAAGAAGCACTTACGTTGCCCGATACTGATTGGTATGTGAATAACCTTTATAATTTTAGTCATGAACTTGAAGCAAGCGTTATTAGTGCTGATTACTCGAGATATGTGGTTGATTTAAATCGATCTTCGGAGGATATAAAGCTATATGAGGATCAAAAATCAACAGGCTTATGCCCTTTGAAGACATTTTCTAATAAAAATATTTATTCTCCAAAGAGTGATATTAATGCAGATGAAATAAATCAGCGTATTGCATCGTATTGGTCTCCTTATCATGAGAAAATAAAAGCAGTACTTAATCAGAAGAAAATAGAATTTGGCTATGCGTTATTATGGGACGCACATTCGATAAAGACATATGTCCCTGATTTGTTTGATGGAAAGTTACCTGATTTAAATACTGGCACTAATTCTGGTCAGAGCTGCCCTTTGGAGATTGAAGAAGCAGTAACTAGAATAGCTAGTGAATCAAATTATTCATCAGTATCGAATCAGAGATTTAAAGGTGGTTTTATAACCCGTCATTATGGCGTACCTCAGGATCAGATTTATGCAATTCAACTTGAAATTGCACAAAGTTGCTATATGAATGAGTCCTTATTAACCTATGATAGTGTTCTAGCAAAAAAATTAATGATTACCTTAAAAAAGATGCTTGAAGCATTTATGATGGCTGCAGAAAAATACAATAAATCTCTGGACTGAACATGAAAAAAATAATGGGATTGCACAAGCTTTATGAAAACAATTCAGTGTTGGCAGATGAAATATTATGGGGCAGAAAGAGTGACCCGTTAACGAGGCGAGGTTTTTTAAGAAAAAGCGGTCTTATTTCCATGGGTGCTGCTTTAGGTGCGTCAATTCCATTTGCAAGCAACATGCCTGCTGGACTAATACCAGCAGCATTTTCTCAAACTGATCAATTATTTGAGTTATATGGAAAGGACGGTCTAACGTTACTAAATGATAGGCCTATTAATGCTGAAACTCCCCCACATCTTCTTGATGATAAGGTGACTCCTGCCTCACGATTATTCATAAGAAATAATGGCATTCAACCTAGTCAAGAAACTGTTAACCCAGATAAATGGGAGCTGACTATTGAAGGTGAATCTTGTGTTGAAACTAAGACTATTACTCTTAATGAGCTGAAAAATAACTTTGCTCATCATACTTTACAATTACAACTTGAGTGTGGTGGCAATGGAAGATCTGAATTTTTTCCACCTGCCAAAGGTAATCAATGGTCAACAGGCGCAATTGGCTGCCCACAATGGACCGGAGTTAGATTGAGTGATGTCCTTAAGTATGCTGGTATTAAAGAAGATGCTGTCTATGTTGCATACGAAGGAAAAGACAGACACCTTTCTGGTGATCCTGCGAAAAAACCAATATCACGTGGCGTTCCTTTATACAAAGCGTTGGAAAATGAATCGCTCTTAGTTTGGGATATGAATGGCGAACCACTGCCATTAATTCATGGCGCTCCATTGAGAATGATTTGCTCAGGATGGCCAGCATCGGTAAGTGGAAAATGGCTCTCTAAGATATTAATTAGGGATCAAATTCACGATGGCCCGAAAATGAATGGCCAATCTTATCGAGTACCTTGCAAGCCAGTAGCACCTGGAACAAAAGTGGCTGATGAGGATATGTGTATTATTGAGTCTATGCCGGTGAAATCAATTATTACTTATCCAAAGTCTGGAATTACTCATAATCTAAAAAATAAATTGAGAATAAGAGGCCATGCTTGGGCCGGCGATTTTAGTGTAAAAAATGTATATGCTTCAATTGATTTTGGTGCAAACTGGCAGTTGACCCAGTTAGAGAAGCCAATAAATAAGTTCGCATGGCAACATTGGATACAAGATATAATTTTCCCAGAAACTGGGTATTATGAGGTCTGGGTCAGAGCTGAAGATGATTATGGAAACTCGCAACCAGTAATCCTTCCGCAATGGAATCCACGTGGCTATTTGAACAATGCATGCCATCGAATAGCTATTAATATCGTTGCTTGATATTTATGCCAAAATTAATTTTAATATTACTTTTTCTCTCATCGGCTAATGTATTTGCTGTTGATAAGGATTTAAATACAGGACTTCTTATTGCACCGGGGTGGGAGCTTGTCAGGATGCATTGTGGAGCTTGCCATTCTTATAGACTTGTAACTGCCCAACGAGCAGATAAAGAAGGCTGGCGAAGCATGATTCAATGGATGCAAGAAACGCAAAATCTATGGGAATTTGACGTGGTTACTGAGGAAGGTATATTGAATTATTTGTCAAATTCATATCCGCCACAAGCAAATCGAAGAAGAGCTCCAATAGCAAAAAATTTAATGCCAATGTTGCGATAACAGGAAAATAAAAATGAATTCAGTAAATCTAAGGCTTATCGTATTATTCTTCATACTGTTGTTTGGTAGTTT
>JAOIZZ010000019.1 GCA_028227395.1 Woeseiaceae bacterium
AGCACTCTTCATAATTGAGTGCCAATAGCATTTATACCGAAGATTTGAATTTTTTAAGTTAATTAACATTTTAGAGGAGAGTAGCTGATGAATATTCGTCCGCTTCATGACAGAGTCATCGTTAAGCGCATGGAAGAAGAGCGCACTTCCCCTGGAGGAATTGTTCTTCCAGATGGTGCAACAGAAAAGCCAATTAAAGGCGAAGTTATTGCTGTAGGAAATGGAAGAGTTTTGGATTCAGGTGAAATGCGCGCATTGGATGTAAAAGCCGGTGATCAAGTTTTATTTGGTAAATACAGCGGAACTGAAATTAAAGTTGATGGCGAAGAGCTTCTTGTAATGAAAGAAGATGATATCGTTGCAATTTTTGAAGGCTAATGAAATTTATTTCATTATTTAATGTAAGAATAAAATCTTAAGAGGAAAATCGAATGGCTGCTAAAGAAGTACGTTTCAGCGACGATGCAAGGTCAAAGATGTTTGCAGGTGTAAATGTCTTAGCAAATGCAGTAAAAGTTACACTAGGCCCTAAAGGTCGAAATGTTGTACTTGATAAAAGCTTTGGAGCACCAACCGTCACAAAAGATGGTGTATCAGTTGCTAAGGAAATCGAACTTGATGATAAGTTTGAAAATATGGGTGCCCAGATGGTTAAAGAAGTTGCTTCACAAACTTCTGATATCGCTGGGGATGGAACTACAACTGCAACTGTTTTGGCGCAAGCTGTCCTCAGGGAAGGCTTAAAATCAGTTGCTGCAGGTATGAATCCAATGGATCTCAAACGTGGTATTGATAAGGCTACGGCTGCTATCATTGAGCAACTACAGAAAATTTCAAAACCATGTAAAGATGATACTTCCATTGCACAAGTAGGAAGTATTTCTGCTAACTCTGATGTAGAGGTTGGTGAAATTATCTCTAAAGCAATGGAAAAAGTTGGTAAAGAAGGTGTCATTACTGTTGAAGAAGGCAATGCACTTCACAATGAATTGGATGTTGTTGAAGGCATGCAGTTTGATCGTGGTTATTTGTCGCCATACTTTATAAACAACCAACAAAGTCAAACTGTAGAACTAGAAATGCCACTTATTTTATTACACGATAAGAAAATTTCTAATATACGTGATTTATTACCAATACTTGAGGGTGTAGCAAAAGCTGGCCGTCCATTATTAATCATTGCTGAAGATGTTGAGGGCGAAGCTCTTGCAACTCTGGTTGTTAATAATATACGCGGTATTGTTAAAGTAGCTGCAGTGAAAGCTCCTGGATTTGGTGATCGTCGTAAAGCAATGCTTGAAGATATAGCTATTCTTACGGGTGGTAAGGTTATTGCTGAAGAAGTTGGTCTTTCACTTGAAAAAGCTACTATAGAAGATCTTGGTGATGCGAAAAAAGTACAAATCAATAAAGAAAACACAACAATTATTGATGGTGCTGGAAGCGCAACTGAAATAAAGGGTCGTGTTGAAACTATTAATAATGAAATTGAAGATTCTAGTTCTGATTACGATAAAGAAAAATTACAAGAGCGTGTAGCAAAACTTTCAGGCGGTGTGGCAGTAATAAAAGTTGGTGCTGCAACTGAGATCGAAATGAAAGAGAAAAAAGCTCGAGTAGAAGATGCACTGCATGCAACTAGAGCAGCTGTTGAGGAAGGTGTTGTTCCTGGTGGCGGTGTTGCTTTGATCAGAGCTGTTACAGGTATATCGAAACTTACTGGTGATAATGATGATCAAAATGTTGGTATTGCGATATTGAGACGTGCTGTTGAAGAGCCGCTTCGTCAAATTGTTGCTAATGCCGGTGGAGATGCCAGCGTAGTACTTAACGCTGTAGCTGAAGGAAAAGGTAACTATGGTTACAATGCTGCTACAGGTGAGTATGGAGATATGATTGAATCTGGAATTTTAGATCCAACAAAAGTAACTCGTTATGCATTGCAAAATGCGGCATCTGTTTCAGGATTATTACTGACAACAGAAGCTATGGTTGCCGATGCTCCTCAGGATGCACCATCATCTGCTCCTGCGATGCCTGATATGGGTGGAATGGGTGGAATGGGCGGAATGGGCGGAATGATGTAAATCATTCATACTTTCCGTTCGATAAAAAGCCCCGCAAATGCGGGGTTTTTTTATAGCAAAATCATTTATTCTTTTGAAGGTATTTAATCCAGATACGATACGACAATAATATGGATAGAATGACTACGTAGATCAATGGTTCGGTGATATCTTTTTTAACTTGCCACCAATAATGCCAGACAGCCAAGATACTTGCGCTATAAACTAAACGATGAATTTTGTGCCATTTTTTTTGTAATTTTCTTTGCATCTTGTTCGTCGAAGTGATGGTTAAAAGAAGTAATATAAGTAGTGCTAGAAAACCGATTGTTATGAAAGGTCGAGTAATAATGTCTTCGGTAATAGCTGGGATATATAAACTTTGCTCAAGTATTAGCCAGGTGAAAAAATGCATAAGAATATAAAAAAAAGTAAATAAACCAAGCATTCGCCTGAATAAGGTGAGCCAGATTTGACCCGTGATCTGCCTCAGAGGAGATATCATTAGAGTAAGAAGCAAAAATCTTAAACCCCAATTACCAAGCCTATCTTGAATCTCTTCAATTGGATTGGCTCCCAAATTCCCAGTTAATTCAAATGCATCAGTGAAAATAAGAAAAAACGGTAGACTACAAATGAGAAACACCGGAGGCTTCAAGAATTTTCTTGCTGTCCTAGAAGATAACATTATTTTTTTAGATGCTGATTAGAAGTGTCGACGAAGATTGAGTCCATCATACAAATGAGCTACTTGCTCTCCATAACCATTAAACATTTGTGTCGGCTGTTTGCTGGCCCAAACACCACTACCAATTCTTCTCTCTCTGGCTTGACTCCACCTTGGATGAGATACTTTCGGATTAACATTCGCATAAAAGCCATATTCATTTGATGCTGCCATCTCCCAGCTTGTTTTTGGCTGACTTTTTACGAAGCTCATTTTAACTATACCTTTGATGCCTTTAAAACCGTATTTCCAAGGCACGACTAATCGAATTGGAGCCCCATTTTGGTTAGGTAGGGCACGACCATAAATTCCTATCGCAAGTAATGGAAGGGGATTCATGGCTTCAGCCATGGTCAACCCCTCACGATAAGGCCACTTTAATACCCTTGATTTTTGACCAGGCATTCTTTCGCGATCATGTAAGGTCTCAAATCGAACATGTGTTGCTGAAGAAAGAGGTTTGAATGACTTGATAATATCAGCCAATGGTATACCTACCCATGGAATTACCATGGACCAGGCCTCAACACATCGCATTCTGTAAATACGTTCTTCAAGAAGATATGGCTTTACAAAATCCTCTATATCAAATATCCCAGTTTTCTCTGCTTCTCCTGTGACTTCAATTGACCATGGGCGTGATTGAAAATCTTTTCCATTTCGATAAGGATCATCTTTACCAGTGCCGAATTCATAATAATTATTGTAACTAGTGACATCTAAAAAATTATTTATTTTTTCGTCCGTACTATAAAGACTTGACTTAACATCATCCAGTTCTGCAAATGGTTCTTGAGGAAGATTGGCGCCAAGTAATTTACTGGACAATAAGCTGCCACCGATTAACGTACTTGATTGAATAAATTTTCGACGATTTAGGTAGTTGTCTTCACTGGTTATTTCCGAAGATTTAATGATAGAAGATCGTTTAATTAACATATTTTTTTATTCCAAGGTAACAAAAATTAACCCCATTCTTGAACACGATACAAGACATCACCGTCAGCACGTAGTCGCCAGCCGGTAATAGGGTTACTGTGATAGGGTATAGAGCCAGCACCTCTGACCTTAATTAAAGTTTCACGAGTTGGCTGAATATAACCAGATTCATCTATAGCTCGACTTAGAATAACTGTCTCTTTTCCATTCCAGTTAAATAAATGCCGGAATCGTGTATGTGCTTTTGGTAGAATTGGTTCTTGTAGTTTTGCAGCTTCCCAGGTTTTTCCATTGTCAGTACTAACTTCAGTGCCAGTAATAAGACCCCGACCACTCCAAGCTATTCCTTGTATTTCTATCCAGCCTTTTTCTATTGTATTGGGATAAGTGGGGTAAGTGATAATTGAGCGTGCATCCATAGACAGACTAAACTGTCTTGCTTTGCCATTCTTAATGGTTTCAGTGTATTTTGATGTTTCTTCACGTGTCATGAATGGTTGATCAGAAAACTCAATTCTTCGCAACCATTTGACCGATGAATTCCCTTCATAACCTGGATTCAAAAGCCTTATAGGATAACCATTTTCTGGTCTAACAGCTTCCCCATTTTGGGCATAAACGATCATAGATTCGTCCCAGATATCTTTAGGAATACTCCGAGTTAATACTGCTGCATCGGATCCTTCAGCTAAAAACCATGTTGCAGATGGCTTGATACCTACTTCTTTTAGAAGAGTTGATAGCATGACACCTGTCCACTCACTTTGACTGGTCATACCACAAATATTTTGCGGTGTAGTGTACTCATCAGCTTCTCTGGCTAAATTTCCAGAGCACTCTATAAAGCATATTCGACTGACCGCTGGGAATCTTTTTAAGTCATTGACTGAAAAAGTCATTGGCCTATCAACTAGACCGTGAATAATTAATTTATGTTTTTCTGCGTCGATAATTGGCACACCAGCATGATGACGTTCGAAATGAAGATCAGAGGGGGTAATAGTTCCGTGTAATTGATGGAGAGGCGTTCGAGAGCTAGTTCCTGTATATCTTACGTCACGCTCATATTTTTCAAATATTGAACGTTTGCCAACTTTAGTGGCCCATTGGCTTGCGGTTACTTTTGATGGATCTTCAGGGGCATATGGTCGATTTGAAGATACTTGAATTTCTTTACCTGAAGCTGATTTTGCAATTATTGTTCCGGCTGCTCCTGCCATACCGACAAGCGCGCTTCGTCGAGTTATATTCAATTTGGATGATGTGTTTTCTTTTTTTTTCATTTTTAGTGCACCTCATTATAATCAAGACGATCATCAGGTACGAATTTATCATGCGCAGGCATTACTATTTCCTTTAGTGAACTGGCTGAAAGCGTTGTGTTATCAGGAACAATGTTATTTAAATGCAGTAAATATGCAGAGAGAGCATAAACTTCATTGAATGTTAATGAGCCTGGTGCATTCATAGGCATGGAACGTAATATGTAATCGTAAAGTGTGGTTGCATAAGGCCAGTAATTACCAATTGTTCTGCACTCAAAACCACATGCGATTATCCCTTGAGGAAATTCTTCACCCTCATCAGCGACTAGACGACCATTAATACCTCCTTTGCCGTTGATTCCATGACAAAACGCGCATTTTGTCGCATAGAGTATTTCTCCCTCCCTGACAGAGCCGTTTCCAAGAGGCAATCCGGTTCCATCCGGTCGAACATCTATGTCCCATTTTTTTATTTCTTCTGTGGTTGCGGGGCGCCCAAAATTGAATAAAACGTCTATATTATCGTTAGTATTGATTTCATTTTGCTGTCCATATGATAGACCGGAGGTAAATAAAGCAAAATAAATCATGATAATTTTTATATATAGATTTAACGTCATTTTGTCCCCCTTTAGATCGCTTTTAGTTCTTTGCGATTGAGGAATGATAATCGCAGGATATTTAATTTCATTCAAGAAAATTTGCTTTTATAATTTTTAATTATTATTTTTTTATATAAAATTTTCATAATAACTTGTAATTCTTTGCTGGTGAGGATAATTTCTGCATTAGAACGTTGATGGGGATAAATAGATAATAGATTTGTTTGAAGCGACTGGAAGACGGTGCAAGTTCCAGAGCAAATATTATTGAAAATCACCCCGGAGTTATCATCTGAAATGCAATACGCAAATTAAGTATGATCGGTTAATCCACGATAAGGATATAATGAGGCGAAAAATAATTTTCGCAAAACCGGGTGGTACCGCGATAAATAGTATTATTGCCCCGGACGTATACTAACGTTCGGGGATTTTTTTTGGGTAAAAGAAAAGTATAGAAATGAAATTTAAAGAAATTAAAACTAGATATAATGGCCCTGTTCTTGAAGAAGAGGTCTTAACCTTTTGGAAAAAAAATACTGTTTTTGAAAAAACAATTGAGCAGTCCAATCATCGACCTTTGTATACTTTTAATGAAGGTCCCCCCACTGCAAATGGAAAACCCGGTATTCATCATGTATTGGCACGTTCTTTCAAGGATGCTTTTCCTAGATATAAAACAATGCAAGGTTTTCATGTGCCGCGCAAAGCTGGTTGGGACACCCATGGATTACCTGTTGAGCATGAAATCGAAAAGCAACTGGGAATTTTTGATAAGAAAGAAATTGAGTCTAAGGTAGGTATTGCTGAATTTACCAAACGATGTCGAGAGTCAGTCATGACTTATATCAAAGATTGGGAAAAAATGACCGAAAGAATGGGTTTTTGGGTTAATACTGAAGATGCTTATTACACGCTCGATAATAAATACATTGAGAGTGTATGGCATCTATTAAAAAATATCTGGAATAAGGATCTTATTTATCGTGGCTATAAGGTCGTCCCCTATGATCCTCGGATAGGCGCAACTTTGTCACAACATGAGCTCGCTCAGGGTTATCGTGACGTTGAAGACCCATCAATCTTTGTTAGATTTACATTGAAAGATGAGACTAATACTTCGTTTCTTGTTTGGACTACTACCCCTTGGACGCTCCCTTCAAACTTAATGCTGGCTGTTCATTATGATGTGAATTATGCCTACATCAAGATTGAAGATGAAATTTTAATTCTTGCGGAGGAGTTATTAGTCACGGTATTACAGGATCGTACATATTCGATTCTCAAACGAGTGAAGGGTAAAGAATTGATTGGAAAAGAGTACCACAGACTCTTTGATTATCTTGATGTGCCAGATGAGGTAAATGCTTTTGAGGTCTATGAGGCTGATTTTGTAAGTACAGAAAACGGTACAGGAATTGTCCATTGTGCCCCAGCTTATGGGGTTGATGATCTTGAGTTGGGACAAAAAAATGGTTTACCCGTAATACATGGCGTGGGCCTAGATGGAAATTTTATTAATGAAGTGACTCCAGTTGCGGGATTATTCTTTAAAGATGCCGATGAAATTCTTATAAATTTACTGAAAAAACAGGGCTCTATGTTTCGCTCTGAAAAATACTTGCACAGTTACCCTTTTGGATGGAGAACGGGTGATCCAATTATCTATTATGCAAAACATGCTTGGTATATAAAAACATCAAAGTTCCGTGACCGCATGGTTGAGCTGAACAAAACAATAAATTGGGTCCCAGGACATATTCGCGATGGCCGATTCGGTAAATGGCTGGAAAATAATCAGGACTGGGCCTTGTCTAGAGAGCGTTTTTGGGGGACACCGTTACCAGTATGGACTGATGGCGAAAACAATTATCATTGTGTAGGTTCGGTAGATGAATTAGCAGAGTTATCGGGTCAGAAATTAACGGAGCTGGACCTTCATCGACCAAGTATTGATGATATAACTTTTAAGAAAGACGGCAAACTATGGACTCGTGTGCCTGAAGTTATTGATTGCTGGTTTGATTCAGGGGCGATGTCTTTTGCTCAATATCATTTTCCATTTGAAAATGAGGAGAATTTTGATCAGCGTTTCCCGGTAGATTTTATTTGTGAGGCTATTGATCAGACGCGTGGATGGTTCTATACCCTGCATGCAATTTCGACTTTAGTTTCTGACAGTGTGGCTTATCGTAATTGCATTTGCTTGAGTCATATCGTTGATAAAGACGGTAAAAAAATGTCTAAGTCATTGGGAAATATTATCAATCCTTACGATGTTTTCGATAGTGTTGGCGCAGATGCCCTTCGATGGCACTTTTTAGCAAGAATATCTCCAGACATCCAGAAAAGAGTTTCAGTGGAAATAATCTCGGATGTCGCCAGTTCATTCATGAATACATTCTGGAATACCTACGGCTTTTTTATACTATATGCACGCCTGGATAATATGGATTTAAAAACACCGTTGAATATAAAGGACAGACCTGAGACTGATCGTTGGGTATTGGCTTTATTAAATCAAACAATATCTAAAACTACCGATGCTATGGATAAATATGATGCAAAGTTGGCCGGAGAAACCATTGAATCCTTCGTTGATCAGCTTAGTAATTGGTATATCAGGAGAAATCGACGTCGTTTTTGGAAATCCTCGGATCTTGAAGATAAAAGATCCGCATACCTAACTTTATACCAGTGTTTAGATGTTATACATCGATTGATGGCACCATTCGTCCCATTTTTAGCTGAGAATGTTTATCAAAACTTAATTCGTTATAACCAGACTGATGCCCCTATTAGTGTTCATATGACAACTTGGCCTAAAATAGAATCAGAATGGGAGAACGAAGAGTTATTATTTGAAATTAATGTCGTTCAAAAAGTGGTTGGCTTGGCGCGGGCAGCCAGAGCTCAATCCGGTGTTCGTGTCAGACAGCCTCTTCCAAGGTTATTGATTAGGACACCGACTGATATAACCGCAAAAGCAATACATAATCATCAATCTCAAATTTTAGAAGAATTAAATGTAAAGAAGATCGAGTTTATTGCACGTGATGCAGGTCTTGTGAGTTATGTGATTAAGCCAAATTTACCTAGAATCGGTAAAAAATACGGTAAATTAATACCAGCAATTAAAGAGGCCTTAATTAATTCTGACACGACAGATATAGCAAGCCTTGTTGCAAAAAGACAATCTTTTGAGGTTCATTGTAACGAGCAAATATTAACATTTGAGCCAGAAGATGTGCTGATTGAGACAAAATCAGCAGAAGGTTATTCGTGTGGAGAGGAAGGTGGTTATTTAACTGCTTTAGATACTCGCTTAGATGTTAAATTAATAAAAGAAGGTTTAGCTAGAGAAATTGTCAGATCCGTCCAGGAGGCAAGAAAGAAATCTGGTCTAGATGTTTCGGATCGAATTATTCTTGGTGTTAGCGGCTCTGAAATTGTGGAGGCGGCTTTAAAGGAGCACCAAGATTTTTTAATGACAGAGACTCTATCAGTTCAGTGGCAGCTCAATATGGAGGCTCCTCTCTTTTCTGAAGATAATAACCTTGATGATGAGACCTGGTTAATCGAGTTAAAGAAAATTTCGGAATGAATGCTTGAATGTAAATTAGAATGAAAAGCTAACTTTTAGATTCTAATTTTAATCCCTGATCATTCCGAGAAATTCTGTCCGAGTTTTTGCGTCCTTCCTGAAGGATCCAAGCATTTGACTTGTAACCATCGAAACACCAGATTTATGAACACCTCTGGTGGTCATACACTGATGAACAGCTTCAATAACAACTGCACACCCTTTGGGTTTGAGGACATCTTGAATACAATGTGCAATTTGTGCAGTCATTTTTTCTTGTACTTGGAATCGACGTGCAAATGTTTCGACGACACGTGCTAATTTACTTATGCCAACTACTTTATTATTTGGGAGGTAACCAACATGAGCTTTTCCAATAATTGGTGCCATATGATGCTCGCAGTGTGATTCAAAAGAAATATCTCTAAGTACAATCATCTCATCGTAACCTTCAACTTCTTTGAAAGTTCTCTGCATATACTTCATAGGATCTTCGCTATATCCTTTGAACCAATCTTTATATGCTCGAGCAACGCGTGCAGGCGTGTCTTGTAAGCCTTCTCGTTTTGGATCATCTCCAGCCCATAAAAGAAGTGTTCGGACTGCTTCCTCAGCTTTTTCCTGAGTTGGCTTTATGATTTTTGTTTTAGTTTCTTTTGACATTTTTCACCTAAATTTGAGTGAGGGGAGTGAGAATTATTTGTTAAGCATTATTTGTTTGGAGCTTATATGGAGCAAGAAATACCGGTACCTTTCATTGCACAGTAACCATTAACATTTTTAGCTAAATATTGCTGATGATAGGTTTCTGCATAATAAAATTTATCCAGCATTTTAATTTCGGTAGTGATTTTTCCTAGTATCTCTGACGATAAATTAGATTTTTTATTTTCAGCAGCAGTTAATTTTATTTGATAGTGATTGAGGGATTTTTCAGCTAAATTGAGCTGATCGTCAGATAAGGTATATATAGTTGAGCGATATTGTGTGCCCACATCACTGCGTTGTCGCATACCATGAGTTGGATTGTGGGATTCCCAGAAAATATGGAGTAATTCCTGATATTTGATTTCTTTAGGCCTAAAGATAATCATTACCACTTCAGCATGCCCAGTGTTTCCATCACAGACCTCTTCATAATTAGGATTTTTAGTGTGTCCGCCGGCATAGCCAACTGCTGTGGAATAAACACCAGGAATTTTCCAAAAATGTCTCTCAGGACCCCAGAAACATCCCATGCCGAAAATAGCTTGCTCGGTATCTTCCGGGAAGGGTGCTTCTATGGAGTTTTGATTTACATAGTGATTCATTAGTCTTTCTGGCCTATTTAAGATTACGATTAGTGGTATTAATTATATTATTTTTCCGAAGTTAATTCACTCGGAATCTTTTTGTACAGATGCGTTATTTTTCTTATAGAAAAACTCATGCTCGAAAATGACATTTTGAGTAATCACAGGCTCACGCTCATAAAATCTTGGTCGATAAACTAATTTTCTTATTTCTTTACCTATAATATTGTGCATAAAGTCGAGCCCATCGGGCTTAAAGGAGGCACGATTGATATTTTTAGCTAAACCTCTTTTGGAAACATTATAGTTAAATGTTACTTGAGCTTTTTCGTAACCAGGAGGCGTTTCTTCTTGAGAGGTAATTGAGGTATCTTCAAAAAATTTGGGGGGATATATATCCTCTAAAATCACGGGTTGTTCTAGTGACAATGCTCTAAATTCAAGTTTTAATTCGTCTTCTGAGAGCAGGTCCCAGATCTCTCGATATATATTATAAGATCGATTGGCTCGGTCACTCATTATATAATAATCAGCCAGTATGATTTTTGTTTCAGTGACATCTTGCCAGGTTGCCTCTGGATTTTTTTCAGCTATGCGGATGGCTTTTTTTAAATATGTATCGCCTTTTGAGACGGTTGGAATTTCATCATAACCCATGTTATTAAAATGAACGAAAAGATAGGTTTTACCCAGCTCTGTAAGTGGTTCAATCAGGTCAAGACTGTCCTTGCCTTTTTGTTTTTGAGTAATGCTTATTATTCTCCGCCATGATTTTCTTTCTTTCTCAAATAATCCAGATTTTCTTTGAGATTTGGCCAGTGTTTTTAGAGCAGGAATCATTTCGAGACTAAATGGCTCAATGTTACGAGATTGTAAATAGTAAATACGTTTTTCTATATCAGATGCATTCTTAGGTTCTTTAGCAATGACATAGACATTGGCTAGGGATTGAAGATTTTCAAGCTGCTCAAGATTGTGAGGGCCATCATTGACGTGACTAATATGGATAGCTCGATTGTAGTTATCTCTAGCCAGATCCATGCGGTTCATTTTTATTTGAGTCTCAGCAAGCCCTCTAAGAGGATTGATTAAGCGCTTATCGAGTCGATTTTCTATGCGCTGAATAGTAGAGATAGCTGCTTCATAGTTTAAAACAGCCGACTCATATTTTTTTTGACCCTGCTGTGCTATGGCCAGTTTTATTAATGAGTCGGCAGCTTCATGACTATCGATCCCATATTTTTGTATGGATTGCTCAACTATTTTTTTGGCTATTTGATCTGCCTCATCAAACATTTCATCGGCAAGAGCATCCAAATAAATAGTCTGTAGATTACTAATTCTTGTGTTTGTTTCTTGACTAAAACTAAGTTGAGAGAATATTAATAGGATTAGACTAATGATTGGCAACAATAAAAGTTTAGAATCGCATCGAAAAGACAAGCTATTTAATGAGTGACTTATTTTCATATTCTAATTTTATGTCGTTTTTTTCAAAGTATTAGTATATCCCAGCTTGATTAGAATAAAAGTTTCTTAATGTTACAAGATAAATGTTGATGATTTTTATACTTAGCCTGATAAAATAAATTCAAAGTTTTCGGTTAAAAATTTATTTTTTCGGCAGCGCCAGATAAGTTCCTGCGAGGATTAAGAGTACCCCAAAGATGGCATATATTGTCCATTGATATTCACCAATTAGTGTAGATATAACCAGTGCCACAACCGGAAAAAGAAGAGTGATATATGCTGTTCTTGTGGAGCCAATTTTTTTAATTAGCATTAAGTAGCAGCCAAAAGTTATGGCAGAGGCGGCGATCGATAAATACAACAATGAAATAATATAACTTGAAGTAAACTCAAAGATAATCGGTCTTTTGAGGACCAAGCCAATCATAAAAGACAGTATCGAACCGCAAAGCATTGCATGTGCATTTATTATTACAATTGAGAGGTCTTTATTGGTATTTATAATGGCCGTCATATTACCCAATGAGGCGATTATTACAGCGGCAAACAACCAAAGGCCACCAATAATGGATTGATTTGATTTTTGTAAGTTTTTTAGTTCAGGCCAGAATAAAAAAACAATACCAATGATTCCTATAATTGCAGCTACTAATATCCTTCTTTCAATTTTTTTAGCGAAAAAGAGACGCTCAAAGAGGGCATTAAAAATTACAATAAGACTGAATAAGACCGCTGCCAGACCACTCACCACATAATTCATACCGTAGTATGTAAAGAGATAATTCAAGCAAAACATAGTGCTTCCCATCAGAAAAATCATTGGGTAATAAGAGAGTTTAATTTGTAGCTTATCTCCTTTGAAAAAGGCATATGCAAATAGAGCCATAGAGGCTATCAAAAAACGATAAGCAACGGATAGTTCCTCAGAGACTATCCCATATTGATAGGTTATAGCTATCCATGATGAACCCCAAATTAAGATGATTAAGAGATAAAGAATTGGGATAGGCATAAAAAAGAGTTACTGCTGGCAGGTTTATAATACGTTACATTATATTGAAATCGATGCTTGGTGTATTGCTTTATTATGGAGTTCATTGATGACTAGAGGGCGATTATGATTTGGCAAAAAGGATAAGCTTTAATATTTATGAAAATCACAGATAAATTTATCGAACCTCTACCGTCTGCTACTGTCTTATTAATCCGTGATGGCCAAAGCGGCCCTGAGGTTTTTTTAGTATTAAGGCGTAAAGAAGCCTCTTTTGGAGCCAGTTATGTCTTTCCCGGCGGGATAGTTGATCCAGTTGATAAAACAATGAATGGACACTTAGACGATAGCGCAAAAGACTTGATGGATAAGCAATTGGATGTTGGTTCGGGCGGATTTTCCTATCTTAGTGCTGCGATACGTGAGCTATTCGAGGAAGCCGGAATATTATATGCGAAATCAGTTAAGGGGAGTTTACCGAAATCTCAGGAGTTACAAAAATTTCGTGATCAATTGAACACCAAGTCACTGTCATGGGATCAGTTCTTGAGAGAGAATCAGCTTCGTTTGTGTTATCAGGATTTAATATATTTTGCTTATTGGATAACGCCATTGTATTTATCTAGGAGGTATACAACCCGTTTTTTTTGTGCGAAATTGCCAATAAATCAAATTGCATCACATTGCGGCAATGAATTAATTGATAGCTGTTGGCTGTCTCCAAAAGAGGCTTTGTTAGCCAAAAGAAAGAAAGAAATTAGTATACCTCATCCTACTGCTATCACTTTGATGCAAATTAGGGGGTTTACTAGTGCGGATGAAATTATTGGGTGGGCAAGAAAAAAATTGGATCTTGGTGTGCCATGCTATTTTCCTGAGCTTACCGAAACTGAGAGGCAAAAAATTTAGTATGAATAAAATTTTACCAAAAGCGAGTGAAATACATCATTTGAAACCAGGGATATGTCGTTTAACAGCACCAAATGCTGGCTTAATGACCGGACCAGGAACAAATACTTATATTTTGGGTGAAAAAGAATTTGGCATAATTGATCCAGGGCCTCATATAGATCGGCATATTCAGAAAATTTTGGAATTCACGCAAGGCAATATCTCCTGGATACTGGCAACTCATACTCATCAGGATCATTCGCCAGCGGTGTTATCTTTAGCTAAAGCTACTGGTGCTGAAGTTCTTGGAATACCTCCTCCACTTGATGGTCATCAAGATATGACATTTCAGCCAGATCGAGAGCTAAAAGAGGGTGATATATTAACAACGAAAGAATTTGAGTTAACCGTAATACATACTCCTGGGCATGCCTCAAATCATCTGTGTTATTTGGATACTCAGCATAAATGGTTATTCACTGGAGATCATATAATGGAGGGCTCTACTGTGGTTATAAATCCTCCAGATGGCAGTATGGGAGAGTATCTAAATTCAATGTATAAACTTACGAAGAAAAAAATTAATGCAGTGGCACCAGGTCATGGAGCAATTATTGATAATCCATATGAAGTAATCGATTGGATTATTAAACATCGCTTAAAAAGAGAAAAAAAAGTTTTAAAGTCACTTAAGGAAAATCCTAATTTAAAATTAAGTGAATTGGTTAAACTGGCATATAACGATGTTAATAAATCAATATATCCGCTAGCTGAGAGATCATTATTAGCCCACTTAATAAAATTAAGCGAAGATAACCTTGTACGTAATCATAATGATCGATGGGAGATAATCAATTAACCTTACTAGATCTTCTCTTACTTTCTGAGATAATGCATTTACTGGAGGATTATTAATAGTAATAATTCCAGTATTATGGTGCTTATTTAAGCTAACGGTAGTCATTCTTTTAAATAATTGTGAATCAATTGAGTCAATATTTCGAGAAAATTAATTAATATTAGACTTGATCTATGAATTTTATAGCCTAAACTTAGCAAGAATTTTTAAAGAGAATAGATGTATGACTTTTGTAGTAACTGAAGCTTGTATTAAGTGTAAATACATGGATTGCGTCGAAGTATGCCCCGTGGATTGCTTTCATGAGGGTCCTAATATGTTGGTTATTGATCCAGATGAATGTATAGATTGCACTTTGTGCGAACCAGAGTGTCCTGTTGATGCAATTTTATCAGAAGATGAATTAAGTGAAGATCAGCAAAAATTCCTCCAAATCAATACAGAGCTGTCTGCAAAATGGCCGGTAATTGTGGAAATAAAAGCTGTACCTGCTGATGCTGATGATTGGGTTGATGTTAAAAATAAATTAGTGTATTTGGAAAAATAATTATTGCCCAATTGCTTAATCGGTATGACGGATAAAATCAGTTATCGCCTTTGATAATTCATTACTTTTTTCTTCTTGCACAAAGTGTCCAGCATTCTTAATAATTTGATGATTCTGATTCTTGCAACCAGGGATAGTGTTCTGAAAGTATTTTTCTCCACCACGAGTAATAGGATCACGATTACTAAATAAGGTAAGGAATGGTTTTTCCCAAGATTTAAGGTCGTGCCATGCATTTCTATTATTTTGTGATTCTGGATCGTTTGGTGAGATTGGTACCAGACTAGGAAAAATTCTTGCCCCGATTTTATATTTTCTGGAGGGAAAAGGGGCGTTATAAGCATGGATGGTTTCTTTATCCAGAGTTTTTATACAAGCGGATTGAATGATTTTACCAATTGGGAACCACGGGCTGTATTGAGCAAATAAACGCCAATAATTAAATGCTTTGGGTATTTTTTCGTGACCTGTTGGTAATCCTCCGTTAGAAAGAATAATCCTTGAGAATCGATAGGGTTCATCTATTGCCAGACGAAGTCCTATGAGTGAACCCCAATCTTGACAGAACATGGTCACCTCTTTTAAATCAAGTATATTGATGAATTTGGCAAGCCAATTAAGATGATTAGCATAAGAATAAGCGCTAGCAAGTATCGGCTTATCTGATTTTCCGAAACCAATGAGATCTGGCGCTATAACATTGAAACCATCATTAGAAAGTATGCGAATCATGTCGCGATAAAGGTAGGACCAGGTAGGTTCTCCATGCAAAAGCATAATGGTTGGGGCACTTTTTGAGCCCTTTTGCACATAATGCATTCGAAGACCATCAATATCGATATAGTTGGCTTGGTAGGGATAATCCTTGAGATTTTTAAATCTTTGGTCGGGTGTTCTTAGAAATTTCATGAATTATAGCTTATCATTGTTTTTTTAATATTCACTAGTGTTGAATAGGAGTGATTTGATGGGAAAAATCAAAGAAATAGCCATAAGAGAAAAAATACGTGCACCAATGGAGCTAATAAAAGCTGCGAATGTAGATATCAAGACAGGTATAGATGGAGATATTAGAGGTGGAACATTGAAGCGACAGGTAACACTTCTCACAGCAGAGGCTTGGCGAGCCGTTTGTCAGGATTTACAGGTGGAATTACCATGGACGGTAAGACGAGCAAATATTTTAGTTGAAGGGATTGAGTTACCTCAAACTTCGGGTTATCGAATCGAGATAGGTGAGATATTGCTGGAAGTTACGAGGCAAACTGATCCCTGTTCAAGGATGGATGAACAGCATATGGGGCTTACAAAAACCTTGATGCCAGATTGGCGGGGTGGTGTGTGTTGTTCGGTGATACGGGGCGGGAATATTATGAATGGGGATAAGGTTACCCTTCATCCTAAAGAGGAATTATGAACGCATTACGCCCCAGTATTTTAGCAAAATAAATCCAAATAACATTCCCCCTAGATGCGCAAAATTCGCTATGTCAGGACTGCTTCCTGAAACTCCAAAATACAATTCCATTACACCAGCAAGTATTACGAGATATTTTGCTTTCATAGGGATGGGTGGAAACATTAGCATAACCATGCGATTTGGGAAGGCTAGCCCAAAAGCCAATAGTAGGCCGAAGACTCCACCGGAGGCGCCTAATGTTGGGTAGTATTGACCCTGCATGCCCGCAATGAGTAATTGAATTATACCGGCACCCATTATGCAAGTGAGATAATAAAAAAGAAATCTCTGAGGTCCCATTAAGACTGATAGTTCTTTTCCGAACATCCAGAGCATGAACATATTGAACAAGATATGATAAAAGTCACCATGCAAAAAACCATATGTAAATAATTGCCAAACAGAGAAGTAATTGCGATAACTGTCGATTGGCCATAAAGCAAAATATAGTTCAAACACACCTGGCATGAGTTTTTGCAGTGCAAAAACAAGAGCATTCGTAATTAATAATAGAAATATCACATCCGGTATATTTTTCGAATTTGGATTATAGGAGTTTCTATTCATTTTTAGCTGTGCCTGTGATCATTTAGATTTACAATAGTTCAATTTCCAGACTATAGAAATAGTGTTAAATCCAATTATGCTTGAAAAAATTCTACTTCGAAATAAAAAAAATTCATCCTGGCTGAAATTTTCGAACCCACAGCATATATTTGTGTGCTCAGATATTGCAGAAATCAGAGAAACATTAAGAGACATAGAAGTTCGAGTTCAGCGAGACAAGCTCTATGCTGCTGGCTATTTAACTTATGAGGCAGCACCCGCCTTCGATCCGGCATTTAAAGTAAATAGTGAGAATAAACTACCGTTACTTTGTTTTGGATTATTTGGTGATTACGAGGAATGCTCGAATCTAAAGAATGACAGAGACATTGATCTGCAAGAATTAGATTGGAAATTAGGAACATCAGAACAGACATATAAAAAAAATTTCACATACATAAAAAAACAAATTGAACGGGGAAACACATATCAAATAAATTATACCTTACGCAATTTCACAGAGAACCTCACCGATCCTTATCAATTCTTCCTCGCAAGAGCGTCTAACGCTCCTTATGCTGCATATATAGAAACCAAAGATCACACAATCATTTCAGCTTCACCAGAATTATTTTTTTCTCTTGATGGAGACAAGTTAGAAAGTAAACCCATGAAGGGCACTTCAATGAGAGGGAAAACACAACAAGAGGATCTGGATTTAAGGATTGAGCTTAAGCAATCAGAAAAAAATCTAGCCGAAAATATTATGATTACAGATATGCTCAGAAATGATATGGGTCGAATATCACTTCCAGGATCTGTTGAGGTATCTGCTATTTGTGATGTTGAGCAATATCCAACGGTATGGCAAATGACATCGACCGTTAGATCAAAAACAGAAGTAAATATCGAAGAAATAATCGCTGCTTTATTTCCATGTGCTTCTGTAACAGGCGCACCAAAAATATCCAGTATGGAGATTATTTCCAAGATAGAAGATACGCCTAGAGAAATTTATACTGGTGCTATTGGTTTTATAGCACCAAATAGACAAGCACAATTTAGTGTGCCAATTAGAACGGTGCTATTGGATAAAAAAACCAATGAAGCTAGTTATGGAACTGGTGGCGGTATTGTGTGGGATTCTGATTTTCTGGCAGAATTTGAAGAATGTATGGCTAAAGCTAAAGTGTTAACTACAACTAATACCAATAGTAACTTTGAGTTATTTGAGACGATGCTTTGGGAGCCAAGGAAAGGTATTTTTTTACGTGATTTACACTTTTCTAGATTAAAGAATTCAGCGACCTATTTTAACTTTATTTATAATTTTTCAAGGATAGAAACTGAACTAGAGAAGTATCTAAATAAATACACCTCAGAATCGAGAAAAATTAAAATCTATTTGAATAAAAATGGCGATATTAAGTTATCTAGTAAAAAGATGACTCTTATAAATCAGCAAAAAGATTACACTATCTCTTTCGCGGAAAAAGCCATTGATTTAAATGACGTATTTTATTATCACAAGACCACAAGAAGAGATATATATGAGCGAGCCAAATCGATAAATCGACTTAGCAACGACACTCTTTTTTGGAATGATGCCGGTGAAATCACGGAGTCAAAGATAGCTAACCTTATTATCAATATAGGTAATGAGTGTTATACACCACCCGTTTCTAGTGGACTTCTTGGTGGAACTTATCGACAAATGATGCTCGATAAGGGCCTCTTAAAAGAGCGAGTTATTCATAAATCAGAAATCAGCCATTTATCAGAAATTACATTAATTAACTCTGTACGAGGACGATTTAGAGCTAAATTAATTTAGAATCTAGAGCGAGTCAGAATCACATCTGAATCCGCCCATGATTTTTCATAAGCATTGAAAGTTTGTTCAGCTTCATCGCTCTTACCTTGGGCCTCTAGACTTTTCCATAAACCAAATAAAGACCAGCCATTATTTTTATGCCAACTCAGATCTCTTCGAAAGACAGCCTCAGCTTTAATAGGATCATTGGCATCAAGTAATGCGGCACCCAGATAATGGCGCATTGGCTGTAACCAACTTGGAGGTTCTGTGTAATTATTTTGATCCTCTATTACAATAGCAGCAGAATAAGTCTCAATGGCAGATTCTAAGTCACCTTCAGCCTCATATATTTCCCCAGTTAGTGCTAACTCTGCCAACTTAAGGACAACAGACACTGGATTGGCACCAACTCTATATTGGTCAACATTTTCAAGAGAGAGTATGCTTTTGATATTATCAAGCTCTTGTCGAGCTTTGCTTAATAAGCCTCTTGCTACATAAGTACTTCCAATAGAGTAACTCCATATCCCATCAAGGTATGGCGTGCCAGTTACAGCTGGTTTTGTATCCAAAAGTGCATCCCATTTTCCAAAGATCTTATTTACCAACCAAGGTCCAGCAATTCCTGTTTGTACTCTGACGGCACCTAAATCATTTGGATCCATCAATGCTTCCATTTTTCTTGCTGCATTTATTGCTACCTTATAATTGCCCTGGACAGTTGCTGCATATTTTATGAAATCGATAGCATGAGGAGGATGAATTTTAGCAGATAAAGGATAAGTACCAATATTGGGGAAAGGAAGATCACCCCATATTTGTAGGAATTCAGCATCCACTTTCACAGATCGCATATTACTGTCTATAGCCTTATTGTACTGACCAACACGGACATAAATATGTGCTGGCATATGAACAACATGTCCAACAATTGGCATCGTCGCCTCTAATCTATCGGCCGAACCAAGCGCTCTTTCAGGCTCTTGTGACGCCTCTAATAGATGGATATGAAGATGATTAGCACCGGTATGATTTGGACTGCTCTTTAAGACGCTTTCAAGTGCATTTGCTACTTTTGAGGTTGCTGATTTGGGCGTACCGTCTTTTTCCCAATAGTCCCATCGACCGATATTCATATAAGATTCAGCATACAAAGAAACGATATCTGGATCAGATGGGTATTTTTGTAGAAGCGCATCAGCTGCTTCCATGTAGGCTTCATCTCTAAGGTTATCATCAGAAATACTTTCTTTGTCATAGAGAATGTGAAGAGCGGTAATCATTTCTTGCTCCATCGGATCTGCATTACCAATCAAACTCATGGCTTTATTTATTGCTTTCAAGCCTTCACCTTTTGGATCATCAGGCATTCTAGAATATCGACTGTTAGGGTTAGGACCTATAGCATGCGCCATTCCCCAGTAAATCATTGGATGACTAGGATCATGAACCGCTGCTTGTTGATAGGAAGCAATAGATTCAGGAAAATGAAAAGCCCACGCATACCTCAAGCCTTGATCAAAGAATTTTTGAGCTAACACTGAGTCAGTGGTTATTTTACGTGAGTATGTGCCTGTACCTTCAACAAGAATTGCATGCCTACTTGGTTTGGAGACCGTCTCATTATTATTTTCTGACTTTGTGCAGCCAAATAAAAAGATGGAAAAGAAGATTGCGATATAAGTTAAATTTATTTTTCTGAGCATGATAACTTCCTTGAAAAAAAGGGGGGCTTAAAATTAATGCCGCATGATATCATATATTTTGCAATTTTAATGATTCTCATCTTGGGTTTTATTACTTTATTTAAACATGGAGCGCGATTAAATGACTAGGCAAATTATAGCCATTGGTGGCGGTGGTTTTGGAAGAAATCCCGGTCGAGGCGTCATTGAAACTTACATCTTGAAACAAGCAAAAAATAAATGCCCTAGAATCTGTTTTATACCAACTGCAACTGGTGATAACGAGGCTTATAAAGTAAATTTTTATGCCACTTTTTCCAAACTATCATGCCATCCTACCCATCTAGATTTTTTCAAGAGAACACCTGATCTTAAAAAACTTATAGAAGATCAGGATATTATTTTTGTTGGCGGTGGGAATACAAAAAGCATGTTAGCTGTTTGGAAGGACTGGGAATTAGATGAAATCTTAAGAGAGGCTTATAATGCTGGAGTAATTATGTGCGGTGTGAGTGCTGGAGCAATATGTTGGTTTCAAAAAGGAGTGACAGATTCATGGTCGAAGGAATTAAAGATTATGGATTGCCTCGGATTTGTCGAGGGAACTTGTTGCCCTCATTATGATGAAGAACCAGAAAGACGACCTTTTGTTGATCAATCTTTAGCCAATAAGGCTATTAATTCTTGTTATTCTATTGATGGCGGATGCGCGCTTCATATGATTGACGAAAAACCATTTAAATCGATTGTTTTTGAGAAAGAAAAGAATGCTTTTTTAGTTACGATGGATGATTTAGCTTTAAATGAGAAAGCGTTTAGTAAAAGAGAGATATTTT